>JAWLHF010000020.1:0-36587 GCA_041690515.1 Clostridiaceae bacterium
ATTTCAAAGCTGTCGGTAGTGGGTCTTGGTATGAACAGTCAATCCGGTGTGGCGGCAAAGGTATTCAACCTTCTTGCTGAGAATGATATTCCTGTAAGTATAGTGACAACCTCAGAAATCAAGATTTCTTATGTGATAAATCCAAAGGACCAGCATAAAGCCATAGAAGCAATTGCTAGGGAGTTTGATCTGTAATAATGGCTATTTCACTAGGTTCAGTAAGTACTCTGCAGCTTCATAATAACGGACGCGCAATGGGCGCCCCTACAAAAGAAAAGGCATGTATTGGGAGTATTCTCCCATACATGCTATATTCCCCTATTTGCAAATCCGTGTCCCAGTACCTCTGCAGTGTCACTCACTGCCATAAAAGCTTGATTGTCTATATCTTTGACAATCTGTTTCAGCTTTGAGAGTTGGTTCAAGGTCACAATACAGTAAATGACCCTCTTCTTATTGCTTGTATATGCCCCTTCTCCCTCCAGATAAGTGACACCTCTATCCAGAGTTTTCAGTATTGCATCAGCCACCTGTTCTTCCTTTTCCGTAATTATCATAATGGATTTACTTCTTCCAAATCCCTGCTGTACCCTATCCAATACTGTAGATGCCACATACATTGACACGAAGGTATACATCGCCAGCTTCAAGCCATAAAACAATGACGCAACAGCAACAATTAGAAAATTAATTATCAATGAAGTGCTGCCAAGATTCATTGAAAAATACTTTTTTACAATGACAGCAATTATATCAACACCGCCCTGGGAAGCTCTGTTTCTGAAAACTATTCCCATTCCAATGCCGTTGAGAACACCCCCGTAAAGACATGACAGCAGGGTATCATCAATATATATAATGTCACTTAGGAATGAAAACATATCAATTGAGATTGAGAAAGTCGTCATACCGATTAAACTCAGTACTATGAACTCTCTGTCCACAAATTTATAGCCTGCAATGAAAATCGGAATATTGAATAAAAAAATCAGCACACCGGGATTAATACCGAATATGTAATTCAGTATCAGAGCAATGCCGCTGACTCCTCCGCTGAGCAGCTTATGGGGTATAAGGAATACATTAAAGGATATTCCTCCTATGACCCCACCCAGAATTATCATCAAGAACATCAGAAAATATCTGTACCTGTTGTCATATAACCTACTAACCAATTTCATCCTATCACCTCTGCCCTGTATTAAGACTCTATGCCTTCTCTTGCAGGTATTCCTTCATTGAAATAGTGTTTTATCTCTTTCATTTCCGTCACCAGATCTGCGACTTCTATTATTTCCTTCGGAACATTCCTGCCGGTGATTATTATTTCCATATCTGCAGGTTTTGATTTTAGAAGTTTTACAACCTCATCCACGGTTAGCAGCTTATTCCCTAGGACTCCCAGAAGTTCATCAATTATTAGGATATCACATTTCTTCTCTTCTACTACTTCTTTGATGAAAGCAAAGCCTCTTTCTATATCCTGTTTCAACTCCTGTTTTTCCACATCAGAAAGTGTCCAAAAAAAACCTCTTTCCTTCTCAAACCTGAAAATCTCAAATAGAGGATGCAGCTTTTTTACACTATGGAGCTCTCCTGTATCTCCACCTTTCAAAAACTGCACCATACATACTTTAAGGCCTCTCCCGCATGACCTCAGCCCTTGTCCCAAAGCTGCAGTGGTCTTGCCTTTTCCGTTTCCTGTATATACTTGTATTAGTCCTTTTTCTAGTCTCATATCTATTACCCTCCGTTTATCATACAATATCATCATCATTTATAATCATTATAGCTTGATTGTCACCTATAACGCAATAATTCAATTCACGGAGAACTAGACAAAAATATTTAAAAGCGCATTGCCGCAGCACCTGCGCTTTTTGTTTTATTCCTCCTGTTCCTGCTCTTCATATAATTCTTCTTCATTAGTTTCTGAGTCGCAAACCTCCATCTTTGAGATTGAAACCTCATATGCCGTTCTGGTAATCACTTCTTCCTCAGATATCTTTTTCTGGTAGTTGCGGCTCTGGATTCTACCCCATATTCTTATTCTGTCTCCAACCTTCAGGTTTTCTGAATATCTTGCATTTCTTCCCCAAGCTATACACGGTATGTAATCAGATTTGTTATAAGGCCTGTTTACTGCCAGCAGCATGTCAGTTATCTCACGCCCGAAGGGTGTAGTCCTGTAGATTGGTTTCTTGCAAATGTAACCATCAAGATATATTTGATTAGGATTCTTGATTTCCTGTTCTACCGTCTTCAGATTTCTGGCAAATACCGTTAGTATAAGTTTATTATTCCCTTCCTGATATTTGTTGTAAGACCTAAGCTGCCCTTCAACGAGGAGAGTTGAGCCTACCTCAATATCTAATCCAAGGACAAGTCGCTCTGATATAGTGATCGGAAGTGTATCAGAAATATCGCTCAGTCTAGGAACCTCCAGGTATACTGTATAAAAACCCTCACCATACATTTCATGGCTAAACTCCGGCTTGGAAGTCACCGTCCCGTATACGGTAACATTGTTGCTCTCAATGACCTTGTCAGTCATAAACCCCACTCCTTTCCTTGTTCTTGCGTAATTCAGGTTTAATCTACAGTATACATATTCAGGAGTGTCATATAATATGAATTATTTTTGTTGTTTACAAAAAAACTCTCGCCTTTTGGCATATCTATGCTCATAAGGCGAGAGTACTTTTATATAAAATACTTATCTGCTTCTTAGTGTATTATGCTGCTTATCTGCCTGAATCTGCGGTGGAACATTTTATGGGCAATATTCATTTCATCGCTTCCAAGCATGACCATAAGATCACTTTTTCTAAGCTCCGACATACCTCTTTCAATTGCATGCTGAAGTAAGTGATAGTATCTGAAGTTCATACCGCTTTCCCTGAAAATCTTCTTATAAATCCTCATACTCTTAAGAGGCAGCTCACCAATGTGCCTGCCCCCGTCCATGCAGCTGGTAAGGATCACTTCTTTACATTTCAGAATTCTGGCCCATTCGTTTAAAAGCATGGCTTTGTCCAGATGATAATTCAGATTCGCATCCTGGGATACCGATACAATAAGTATAAGATTGCCGTAATTCAATATCTGCATTGAGTCAAATGCAGCTGCATAATCATTTAATGAGCTGCAGTAATTATCAATTACCGTGAAGTCCCCATCATATATTTTTTGAAAATGTCTCGCCGGGGTTTTGCAGCTTTCGATAGTTGCTTTTATATCATCGATATCCTTTCCGTAATACAAACCGCAGGTTATGGCTGCTAAAGCATTGTACAGGTTATGGCTTCCCAGTGCATTAAGTCTTATAGGGATTTCAAAGGGCTCGATCCTTTCCCCTTTTCTGGTCAGAAAGCTTCTCTGAACGCAATAATTAAAGCAGGTTATCTCATCTACATCTATACTCGATGCAGTAACCGCAGCTTTCTTGTTCAGACCATAGGTAATGGCCCTTATCCCCTTTAATTCTTCAACAACCCTTGTAGCACGCATATTGTCATTATTCATTATAATGGCGTTTTTCTCAGACAAGCCTGTAAGGTACGTCTTTAAAGCCCTGTCCTTATATTCCCTTTCTGTAGGACCCATGTCGGCAACTATTGCACAATCCAGATTCATGTTTCCAAAATAGAAGAGGCTGCTGTTATTCGTATCGATTGTCATCGGAATTATATCCGCACCTGTGTTATACAAATCCATAAATGATGTGAAAAAGTCATCTATATTGCGGTTTTTAACTGAACTGGTCATATTCATGCCAAGTGCATTGATATTAGTACTGTGTTCCTTCCTGTTCAATATGTTCTGTATCATTTCAATTATAACACTTTTGTCACTCTCACCGAATATCCCTATGAGCTTTGCAGATCGTTCCTGATTTCCCAGAAATCTGTCAATCAGCATATACAAAGTGTCACGAGGATTCTTTATCTTTATAACAGGAAGTTCAGGATCTGATATATTGTATGGAGTGAATATCAAGGATGCCCCGTTTTTATGGGCCTCATATATTTGTCTTCTATTCCTTCTGCCGGACAAATCCACATATATCATGCCCGGCCTCACATTCTGCGGATCCGACGTTACCCCAACGCTTCCAAGACTATCCACTTTCATAAGCTCAACTCCTAAAAACTTATTCTGAGGCTAGAATTTTCCTTCTATAATCCAGACTGTATACATATTCTGCGGTATCTCTTATCATTTACAGACTACCACTATTATATGTATTTTCCTCGAAAACAACTTCATTTATCAAATATTTATCTATTAATATTCCTTACTCAATACTTACCTTTCTTAAATATTTTCCCCTCAAACAGCTTCTGAGCATTTGCTTTCTTATCTATATACTTTATCATGTCCTCAAGCTCATCCTCAGTTTCATCAAGTACCTTTGTAAAAGAAGCAGCACCTGAAAACAGTGACTCCAGTATGAACATTTTTCTAAATTGCTTGATTATCTTCCTATCCATAATAATACCCCCTTAATTTATTATATTAAGAGGGTATCATATTTGTTTATTTCTGCTTCACAACATCATGGGCTTCCGTCTCATTAACTGAAGCTTTTGGAGGCTTAGGGCCGAAGAACTGATAAAGATCAGTTCTCATCATGCCGTTGTACAGCTTCCTTTTTTTGTCTGCTTTTCTTCCGAAAAATCTCTCAAATTCCTCATGGGAAGTAATAATGTAGAAGGACCATGTATCAAGCTTTCTAAAGACCTTTCCCATTTCTCTGTAAAGCCCTTCCACACTCTTTTGGTCCGAAAGCCTTTCCCCATAGGGGGGATTTGTAACTATAAAGCCGTACCTATCCTTACTTGACAACTCCCTCATATCCCTTTTCTGGAAATGCAATCTGTCACCTAGACCTGCTAGCTTCGCATTGTTTCTTGCCACTCTAAGAGCAGCTTCATCTATGTCATAACCTTGTACATTTAATTCAACATCGTTTCTTATTAGGGATCTGGCCTCGTCCTTCCCTTTATTCCATACCTTCTTTGTGATCCACCTCCAATTGTCGGATACAAAGCTTCTGTTTAGACCCGGAGCCATATTCAGTCCTATCATAGCAGCCTCTATTGGAATTGTACCCGAGCCGCAGAAGGGATCAATCAATGCTCTGTCTGACTTCCAGGGTGTAAGCTGAACCATAAGTGCCGCAAGAGTCTCTTTTATCGGAGCCTCATTGGATAATTCTCTGTAGCCTCTCTTGTGAAGGGATAATCCGCTTGTATCCAGATAAAGCGCTACCCTGTCCTTGTTAATGAAGACATGTATAGGATATCTCTCCCCGGTTTCCTCGAACCATTGAACCTTGTACTTTGTCTTAAGGCTTTCAACTACGGCCTTTTTTACAATGGCCTGTATATCAGATGTACTGAAAAGCTTTGACTTGATTGATGCTGCCTTAGCTACCGGAAACTCAGCATCCTTAGGTATCCATTGGTGCCATTTCAATCTTTTGGTCTTTTCAAACAGTTCATCAAAGGTAAATGCTTCAAATTCTCCTATTTTGACCATTACCCGCTCTGCAGTACGCAGCCATAGATTGGACCTGCATATACCCTCTTCATCTGCCATGAAGCTGACTCTCCCATCCTCGACCTTAGTTATTTCATAACCAAGATTTTTTATTTCCCTTGATAATGCTGCTTCCACCGCAAAATTGCATGGAGCCACCAGTTCTATATTGGACATAGCCATCCTCCGTTCTTCTGCTCTTTTTATTTCAGCATGTACAGTAAATCATACATTATTCACTATATTTATTATTTCCTATTGTGAAACAAGGTTCTCGGGGCTTAACAGCAATCTTTGATTGCATGTTGGGTGAGGTTCTTATTACAAGATACCATATGTGGCACAAAAATGATATTTTAATATCATTTTAGGTATAAATTTGATGCATGGTCTGTATTTTTATGGTAAAATTTATATTGTTTAGCAACCAATTAAACTGGAGGTGGGATTTGTGACCAGCCATGAAATCATCAAGGCAATTGTGGCAAATGTCGAAAAAGTCATAATCGGCAAAACTCCCGAGCTTTACCAAATACTCAAGGGTGTATTTGCAGGAGGCCACATATTGATTGAGGATGTGCCCGGAGTCGGCAAAACTACTCTTGTTAAGACACTGGCAAAATCATTGGACCTTACATACAGCAGGATACAGTTTACACCTGACCTCCTTCCCTCAGATATTCTCGGAGTATCGGTATACAACAAGAATACCAGAGGCTTTGAATTCAAAAAGGGGCCTGTTTTTGCAAATATCGTACTTGCGGATGAGATTAACAGGTCTTCTCCCAAGACTCAGTCCGCTCTTTTGGAGGTAATGGAAGAAAGCCAGGTAACGGAAGGAACCAATACCTATTATCTTCAAAAGCCTTTTATAGTATTGGCTACACAAAACCCTGTGGAGTATCAAGGTACCTTTAATCTTCCGGAAGCACAGCTAGACAGATTCATGATAAAGACACGGATAGGCTATGCGGATGAAAAAAGCGAATCAGACATACTTCAGTTATATAGCAATAAGGAGCCCCTCGCAAAATTAGGCAAGGTAGCTGATGCCAATGAGATTGTTGATATACAGGATAAGGTCAGAAACATAAGAGTATCCAAATCCATAACCGAATATATTGTCAGAATTACCAAAGCCACTAGGGAAAGCAAATATACAACTTTAGGTGCCAGCACCAGAGCTTCCATGGCCCTGCTCAGAATTGCCCAGTCAAGCGCTTTCATAGATAACAGGGATTTTGTAATTCCTGAGGATGTGAAGTCCAATGCATCAGCAGTTCTGAGCCACAGGCTGTCGTTATCCTCACTTGCCCGGGCCAATGGCCTTGACGGTGAGAAGGTAATGAAAGAAATACTTGACAAAACCTATGCACCAAGGGTTTATACCAATGATTAAAGTTAATAGGAGCTTCCTGCTCCTTGTTACCGGTTTCTTTTGCTTTTCCCTGCTGTTTGGAGGCAATCTGCCCTTTTACATTTTTTATTCCGGTTTAATAATGTTGGCGGTTTCCTATCTTTACATAAAAGCACTGCGGTATTTGTTCAGTGTCGAAGTTGTTTGCGATGATACTGTGTTGACCGTAGGCTCATCCACAAATGTTCTTGCAAAGGTGAACTTTGATCTTCCCCTGCCGGTGCCTTATGTAGAAATCAGAAGTGATAATTTTACGTCAGGGAGATGCGAATATTCCGGCTTTGTCAGGGACACAGCCTGGGATGAGAATATCTGGATAGAAAATAAAATGCACTTTTATCAAAGAGGTGTCCATAAGCTGGATTCCATTTATGTCAAGGTTACTGACCTGTTTCAGATAACAGTCTTTGAGGAGCATGTAGATACAGGTATCAGCATAAGGGTATATCCGCGTATATATAAGGTAAAGCCCCTTACCCTTGGTGGAATTGACATATACCGTGAAGCAGCTGATTTAAAAAGCAGCAGCGAGGATCAGCATACCATAAGGGATGTCAGGAAGTACAGGGAAGGAGATAGCCTCAAGAAGGTTCATTGGAAGCTTAGCGCCAAACAGGATGACCTTTATGTAAAGAACCTTGATACAGTTTCCGGTGAAGAAGTATTACTTTTCGTAAATATGAACAATAGCAACTATTCTTATAATGACAGCGGAATTGTTGAAGAGCGCATAGTCGATTTCTCTGCCTCCCTCGTCTATGAGATAATCAGCAAAAACCTCAATATAAAGGTATTTCTAAATACAAAGCCCTGCAGACAATTTGAACTGGGCGACAAAACCGGCTTCGACAATTTCATGGATTTTCTTGTTTCTCAGAAAAGCGACGGCAGCCAGGAGCTATATCAATACATATATGAAAATTCCTTCAAGCTTCACAGGATGAATAAAATTGCAATTGTTACTGCTGAATTGGACGACAGTCTGACTGATACCCTGATAAAGATGGCTTCCTCCGGATATCTTATCTCAGTGTTCTATTGTGTTGATAACGAGATGCAGAGAGGTTATTCAGCAGCATTAAGCAAAGCGCAAGTGGAGTGCTGCTATTACGAAGAATTTATTTTAGCTTAAAGGAAGGTGGGCTTATGATATACAAAAACTACCATGTCACTTTCCTGTTCGCCTATGTGCTGATTGTATGCAAGGCAATGGAGGCTTGTTACAGGATAATTGGTTTCAGCTATATATATGCCTCCACATTATTTTTGTCAGGAGTCATTCTATACATTATGTACCGGAGGCTCAAGGCAAAGGTATCGGTTAAGACTGCCTACCTGCTTGCTTTTGCAGCTGCAATATCCATTATTGCGTTCTTTAACAGACATAAGCTTTATGAGCTTTGTGATATTTACATACTACAGAACTTTGAAAGTATCAATGAAGGGATTTATACAAAAAGTGTTACATACTTTCATCAGTTCCTACCCTTCCTCATTTTCCTTTTGCCAATAACTGCAGCTGCCTGCATGTTTTTCTCCACGAAAGGGCACACAGAGCTTACCATACTCACTATGTCACTGTACATGTTTTCCTTCTGGAATAACGGTCTTGACAGGCTTATAGCCCGGTATGTACCTTCATTCATACTCTTGAGCATCATTTATGTTTGTATATCTAGATATGACAAACTAATTAAAGCATTTAAAGGCACTGATAGCAAAATCTCTGTCATTTTCAGACGCATACTGCTTTATACGCTCTTAGCAGCTTCACTTATCACACTTGTTTCAGCAGCAGCAATCCATATATTTGGCACAAAAAGTATTGTGCAGCTTAAGAATGACTATGATTTCCGTGAAATCCGTCTTGAGAATGTAAGCAAAGAAGCAGCTTTCCAACTATACAGCCACAGCTTCGGCTCAAATAGCGGCCGGCTGGGAGGCCCGATAAGCCTTAACAGTAAGATTGCTATGAAGGTGAAAGCAGACCGACCTGAATATCTGAGAGGTACAGTTAAGGATTATTATGACGGATACAGCTGGAATAAGAGCTTTGATGACTATAGCATCAAGCCTGTGGGGATATTTTTGAAGCCAGATCAGGATTTCAGCATTCGGATGACCGGCGGTACCGTCAAGAAACCTGATGTCCGAAAGCTGTCGGTATATCCCAACGGTCTTTCAACCTCTACATTGTTCTCTCCGGGTAATGCCTTTAATATAAAGGTCAAAGACGGCGATGTAATTTGTGATGTCTATAATACCTATATGCTTTTTGGAAAAGAGACTGTAAATGAATCCTATACCATAAGCTATTACACCAGCAATACCGGAATTGAACGCTTTAATCCAAGGGATAGCAGAAACCATGGCTTCAGCTATGATGACAGCAGTAATGCTTTGGTGAAGGAACGCTACAGAATATACCTGCAAGTCCCTCAAAGCATAACGCCCAGAACCTATGCCCTGGTTGAAAAAATCACCCGGAGCTGCAGAACAACTCAGGAAAAGGCTTCTGCCATAATGCGCTACCTATCGGACAATTACTTATATTCACTGAATGTGTCACAAGTTCCCGACAATCAAGATTTTGTAGACTATTTCCTGTTTAGTGAAAAGAAAGGCTACTGCACTTACTTTGCCACTGCTTCTGCAATAATGTTCAGGATTGCAGGAATCCCCTCACGATATGTAGAGGGCTTCAATATGGATAATGAGCAGGAACACTCAGGCCTTTACATTGTCAGAAATCATAGGGCCCATGCCTGGGCAGAGATACTGACAGCTCCCGAAAGTGATCTCTGGTCCATAGCAGACTGTGTCCCTCAGGGTGCCCCAATTGAAGTGATAAGTAGTTCAGGAGAATATCGGGATCGGTTCGATGGTTGGTACGAGAACGGTAATTCAACCCTTGCCAATGATGATCAAAGCAGGTACAATAATTTCAGTGCTCTTGATTATTCTTCCCTTCTTGGTGTGCTGCTTTATCCCATGGTATTCCTCCCCACTCTCGCATTTCTCTTATCGGCAGCATATGTTATATTTAAGCTGGTATTATTTAATAGAACTGTAAGGCGGTATGTATCCTCTGGAAGCATGATACCACTTTATAAACATCTGTCAGAAAGATTGGCCTTAGCAGAAGGCTTCCCTGAAGAGTGCTGTGAGTTAGAATACGCCAGAAGCATAAAGGATAGAGAATTGTCCATGCATATGGAAAGAATTATCAAGGTATGCTATGAAGAGCACTATGGAGGCATTGCAAATGATCCTGCCATAGATAAAAAGTCCTTTAACAGGCTTGTTGAGAAATACCTGCGGAGAAATCAGGGCTTCTTCAAGTATTGGTATTGCAGAATAAGGTATGTGAAGAAAAAGGAGAGATAGATAAATGAGCAGAATGTTTGAACCCTATATTCTCAAAAACCGGACAATAAAGAACCGCATAGTGCTGCCCCCTATGGTGTGCTTCGGTTGGACCGATGACAACGGTTTTGTATCAGACAGGCATATCAAGCATTATGAGAAAATAGCCGAAAGCGGAACCGGACTTATAATTGTTGAGGCCACCTGTATAAATAAAAACGGCAGGCTTTCAAATACACAGCTGGGAATCTGGTCTGATGAGCATATAGAAGGCTTAAGCCGCATTGCTTCAGCCTGTCATAAGCATGGTGCCGTAGTTCTCATTCAAATTCACCATGCAGGCTTTATGGCTCCAAAGACAGTATCAGACCCGTCTGTAGCTCCCTCTGACATAGTCAATGAAAAAGTCAACGCTCGCGCCTTGACAATTGCAGAGATAAAGCAGCTGCAGCAGGATTTTATAAATGCTGCTATTAGGGCAGAAAAAGCCGGCTTTGATGGTATTGAGCTGCACGGCGCTCACAGCTACCTCATCAACCAGTTCATGTCCCCTGTGGCAAACAAGCGAAGGGACGAGTACGGCGGTGACCTGACAGGCAGATCAAGATTTGCAGTTGAAACAATAAAGGGTATAAAAGAGACCGTCGGAAAGGATTTTATAATAGATTACAGGATGGGCGGCAATGAACCCATGCTGGAAGAAGGCATTCAGGTTGCAAAAGTACTGGAAGCATCAGGAGTTGACATATTGAACATCTCCTCAGGCATCAGGGGAGAAGAAACTCCATCAGCACCTGAGGACTTCCCCTACCATTGGATAGTTTATAACGGAACAGAAATAAAAAAGTATGTAAAGCTTCCGATAATCGTAGTATTTGGTATTAGAACACCAGAAGAAGCTTCTTATCTGGTGGATAAAGGAATGACAGATTTTGTTGCTGTCGGAAAGGGTCAGCTGGCAGATCACAACTGGACCAAACATGCTATGGAAAAGGAAGGAATAACAACCTGCCTCTCATGTAAGAGGTGTTTCTGGTATACAGATGGAGAAAAATGTCCCAGATACGGCTTGTAGAAACAAAGCTAAAAATGCGACGCAGTCGCATTTTCGGTTGCGAGATGCAGGCACTGGGTCATGTCTCAGGGGTCCTGTTGCGAGTTTCGAGTGTTTATGCAGGGCTTCGAAGGCCTTTTTACAGCTCCCGCAACCATGATGTGTCATTAACGGGAGGTTATGGAAACCGTCACCTACGTTGATTTGGTTGCATTATGCATATGCGGGCGGCCTATGACCGCCCCTACGGATTGCAATTATTATATATTGTAGGGGCGCGCATTGCGCGTCCGCTAATGTCTCATTATGATTACTTGAGCCTCTGTGTCCTCCTGAGTGAAGCGAAGGATCTAGACCCTAAAGGAATGCATGAAGATATTTCATGGGATGGGCAAGAAAGTTAAGATTCTTCACTGCGTTCAGAATGACAGCGTAGTTGAGAAATTAGTAAGCTTCCGTGTAACATCCGTGTGTTCAGTGTTACCCGCCCCCCGATCGCAATCACTATAATTTGTATTATTCTTAGTATTATTCTCTGTAGGTTAAGTGCCAGGGAAAGCTCCGAAAAAAGGTCTGTAAAAGCAGCGGTTTTCCTGGTGCTGTATGATTATTCAGGCTGTTTTGTCTAAAACCCACAAAATACAAATAATAAGCATAATGTGACAGTGCAGTCGCAGCGTTCTATTACTATTGGGCTCCCTAACCGGAGCCTTCTTCTATTTACGTTATGGCAATGCCAGGTGGGTAAAGCAGATTTACCATCCTTACTATGTTACATACCATGTTTGCCATGGTAATGTGAATCTTTGCACCTTTTAGCCTAAGATATCTGCATCTTCGAAGCCCGTGGTTCCTTACCATTGTTGCAAATCTTCTTTCAACTTTAAATCTCTTGTTGCTGGCTTCTTCGAATTCTTGAGTTTCATTCCTTTTCATATCACTTATTACGGCATCATATCTTAGTGGGACTTCTAATCTTCTTCCTCTGTGCAGAAGCTTGCCATTCTTGTCTCTATATAGGCATTGATCTTTCAATGGGCACTTTGAGCATATAGTTTTATCAAACTTAAATACTTTAAAGTCTTTTTTATTTGTTTTGTTTCTGGACATCACATTATCTTCCGTAGTTATACCATTAGGACAAGTGACTGAATTAAGGCCTTCCGATATATTAAAATCCTTTAAGCCATAGTAATTAGTTTCCCTGCTTGATTCTTTGTAGAAGGCTATATTTGAAACTATCTTATTATCTTTTAAGTATGCTCTATTATCTGCTGTTCCATATACCTTATCAGCTGTGATTTCTTCAGGCTTTATCTCTAATTCTTGCGCTACTTTCTCCACCAATTCTTGAAGCTTTTTCTCATCCCCTGTGTTAAAAGGGGTCTGAGTTGATGCAAGTATTATCTCGCTATCTTCATCTACTATGATATGGTCTTTGTAGCCTCTTTTGATATTGCCAGGTGATTTATGAGCTACACGCGCATCCGGATCCACTACACTAACGATCTTATCCTTCTTGTTGTTAAGGTATTGGTCCGTAATGTCGTAACATATCCCAAAGGCTTCCCTATATTTGTTATTCGTCTGAAGCTCACTGTCCGTCTTAAGATAGAGATATTGCAGGTGTTTGCGGGCTATTTCAAAGTGCCTCTTTGCATTGACATTTTCATTGTTTTCATATTCCTTATGTATATCAGTCTCAAACTGTTCCAACTGTTGTTTCGCCAAGCTTTCGTTGAACTTTCCGATTTCTTTCATTACATTCTTAAAGGCATTTCCTATGAGCTTCTTATCAGAGGGGTAATTTACATTAGCAGCTACATCAGTTGTATCAACGATATATCGTCTGCTCTTTACCAGATCCTTTTCAATACATAGTTTTACTATCTCATTGAAGAAGTCCTCAAAGTCTTCCTCAGCAAGCCTCTTAACTCTAAAGTAGCTTACGGTTGTATCATCAGGAACTTCATCGTCAATGCTAAGTCCCAGGAACCAGCGAAAGGCTACATCTGTATTGATTCTATCGACAACTTCAACATCAGATAGGTTGTACAGGTATTCCAGGAGGAATATCTTAACCATCATTACAGGGTCTTTTGACCCTCTTCCGACACTGCTGTATTTATCCTTAACTTTCTCGTATACAAATGAAAAATCTATGATGGAATCTATTTTCACCAGCAGATGATTTTTCGGGACCAGCTTTTCAAATATCATATGATTAAACATGTCGATTTGTCCATTATTTTTCTTTAGCATATCGCTCTTAACCTCCGTAATTTCAAGGCTTATGATACTTTAATTATATCATATTTGACAGGTATTATTAAGCATAATATGGCAAAACAAAAGGGGTTAAAGTTCAAACTTAAACTATCAACCCCTTGTTTTGTATATTTATTTTTTGTGTTGTATATTTATTTCGTGTCAATCGTTTTTCGGAGGCTTCCCCGGCACCTAACCTACCTGGCGCATAATTACTCCTTCAGTTTGATCATTCTGATAACAGAGTTAATATTTCTTGTCTAATTTTTGGTCTTTTAATCTCTTCTATTTTACGACCTCTGTTATCTTCTGCATTTTTATTTGCGCCATATCTTAGCAATAGCTTTACTACCTCAACATTACCATGTAAAGCCGCATTAAAAAGAGGAGTTCTCCCTTGCTTATCTCTCATCTCTATATTTGCATTACTTTTTATCAACAGTTCAATTATATCAATATTATTATATATGCAAGCAATGTTTAAAGGAGTACTATTTGATGAACCTTCATTTTTAGGATCAATATTTATCTTTTTACTTACTAAGTATTTGACAACCGCTAGATATCCTGCTGCTGCTGCTATATATATTGGTGTAGAACCGCTATCATCTTTTGCTTCTAAGTCTCCACCCAACTCAGATAATAATTTAATAACTTCTATATGATTTTCTTGAGTTGCCCAATGAATAGGTGTATATCCACTATAATCTCTTTTATTAACATCCATACCCTCTTCAACTAAAAACCTTACTATCTCAGCTCTGCCTGTTGCAGCTGCAGAATGTAAAGGAGTATAATGATTTCTATGAAGTTCTAAGTCAGCACCATTTATATATAGCAACTTTACTATATCAAAATGCCCTTTTGTACAAGCAATTTCAAATGGTAAGAAGCCATCATTATCTCTTATATTTATACTAGCTCCATGTTCAATCAAATATTCTGCTAATTCTAAGTATCCTTCTTGCACCGCCCAGTGAAGTGGAGTATATCCTTCTTCATCGGTTATGTTTATATCTATTCCTATTTTTAAGTACTTTTTAACTTCATAGATTTTTCCAAAAGCTGCTGCTTCAAAAATCCCTTTTATTTCATTCATATTCTATCCTCCAAATTTGTCTATGGCTTTGGATAATAATAGTGATCATGTGGACTTGGTGCCTTTGGAGTCCAACTTTTGGGTGTTGGTACATCTGGATGATAATGTGGACCATATTCTCCATCTGGGTGATGTATAGGTTCTTTTCCCTTGCCTGCCCTTTTTGCTTTTTCATATGCTTCTTTTTTGGATGGGCTATAATCTCTTTTAGCAGGTGGGTTTTTGCTTCTTTCTTTACTTGCCTCATATATTTTTACACCTGTATATATTATTCCACCGCCAACTATAACTACAGGAATTAAAATGTCATCGCCAACTCCAATAATGGTTGCATCATCAGCAACTAAAGCCCCTGTTGTTCCTATTATCAATATACCTATTGAATCGCTTACAAACTTTTCCTCATCGCAATCACTATAATTGGTACCATTCTTAGTATTCTTTTCTGTAACATTCTTTGTTGTGCTGCTAATAGGATCTCTTTCAGGCATTTCCCAACTGTAAACTCCATAAGCGGGTTTCATCCCTAATGGATCCACATACTTTAGTGGATTATTAACTACATAAGGATATGGATTCAATGTCTGAGGTACTGTCATATCCCCCGGCCATGGGTCTTCCGATATGAATCTCCCTGTCTCCGGCATGTAGTATCTTGCCTGTGCATACCACAATCCTGCATATACATCATATTGATACCCTGTGTATCCAAAGGTGTTGTCAGGGCCTGGCCAGTTCTGGTCAAACTTTTTGAAGGACAGCGGTCTTCCGAATTCGTCGTAGTTATAATGGGCTGAGGTTTTGCCGTCTTCGCCTATTACTTTCGTTATGCTGCCCATTTCATCCTGCAGGTAGTAGAGCCTGTCCGGCTCTCCTTCAAGGTTTGTACCTGTTGTGTCCGGTATCCAGCCGTTATTGGGGTCTTCCAGTTCCCACTGGTCTACGCTTATTGTGTCTATTCCCCTGGTGTATCTCTGTACCTGGTAGTGGTCTCCGTACATCATGAGTACATTGTCGTAGGGTTTGGTTATATCCACTACGTACTTGATCTCCATGCTGTCCCGTTTGTACTGATGTCCCCATCCAGGATGCGGGTTGCCGTTATTGTCCTTGCCGTGTCCAATGGCTTTACCCTTTCCATGCTTGTCCTTGTCATGGCCATAGGCGTGTCCTTTTCCTTTTCCCGGCCTGTTGCCTCCTGCATTGGTTTCCAGGTCTATGTACTGGGCTACACGGTTTCCGAATCCATCATATATATAGCTGGTGATGTCTTTGTGTTTGTTTATTACTTCTACTAAGCGGTTGGTTTCGTCATAGCTGTAGTCATTGAATATTTTGTCCCCTGCTTTTGTCTGTATCAGGTTGCCTCTGTTGTCGTAGAGATACTGCTTATTGTTGTCTTCATTCACTGCTGCGTCTTCAAAGGTCCTTACCAACCTGTCAAGTTCATCATATTGGTAGTTCACTGCTCCCTTTATTCCGGCAGCGTCATACTCTTCAAGCCTTACTCTGTTGCCTACGGTGTCATAGAAGTATTTTCTTGTTTCTTCATTATTCTTGCTTACTTCTATCAGCTGGTTCAGAGGGCTGTACTTGTAGGTGAAGCTTTCATCTGCTTCTCCGTCCTCATCCTGCTCTTCGGCTATGTCGTCACTATCCAGCTCAGTACGGTTTATTACAGCCTTTATTTTGTTTCCTGCCTCATCATAGTCATATTCATATATATCGGTAATTCGCCCTGCTGGGTTTATCTGGGCAAGCTGTGTAAGCTGCGACAGAGCGTCATATTCGTATTGTGTACTTGAGCCGTTAGGCAGTTCTCTTTCTATCAGGCTGCCTAGCTCGTTGTATTTGTACTGGGTCGTGTTTCAATAACCTAATAACCTTTATATCTGGTACTTATCTATCTGTTATGTGTTTTTTCGATAGCAAAGCCCTAGAAGACTTTTCTTCTAGAGCCTCACGCCAATAAGTTGACAGACTGGCACCCAACCTAGGAGCTTTCCCTGGCACTTATCTATTCCTAATAACGTTTAAATTTTTATCAGCACTGGTTCCTTGATTGTGAGAACTTCGACAACCGTATCAACTGAGTCAAATAAGATGTAATTCCTAATGCTTTCTGTAGGGCGTGTGCCCGATACTTGGCTTTCAAAATACTTTACATATTCTGAGTTTTCTATCATAAGCACACTACTTTTTTCTCTCTCTTCATGCAAAAACTTTGAGGCTCGATCAATATAGCCGTTTTCTATTGAGTATCTCAAATCCCAAACAAAATCAAATATAATTTTATATTTTGTTTTCTCACTTGTTAGAAAAACGATTTCGAAATACTGGTTTGCACCAGATACCATTTCTATAGATTCTATGTCAATTATAATATTACAATTTATCAATTTTTCCATACTAGTCTCCTTTTAATAACGTATTTTCGTGCTTATTCCGGTATTAGGATTGTAAATTTCTACAGTTGGGGTTCCAGCAAGACTAGTCGATGGATGCATATTTATTGTTGTCCCATCTGGCAAATCACCAACAACTGTGCCGTTTGAATAAGTTCTCACATTACTTGGGTTCTTTGCATAAAAATCTGCTTGAGCAGCGGCATTCCCTTTAACTTCAGATACATAATTATTTACTTTTCCAGTTTGGTTTGTTAGCGTCTTACCTGACAATATATCTGTCTTACCCGTTCCATCTGAAGTTTGAACCGTGCTACTATTCTCTACAGCACTTTTATATGCTTTTGCAGCACCCCACAATGTAAGAGCAACTCCTTGGATACCTTGAATTTGTGCTTTATATTTGTATTCTTCAAGGTAAATCTCATCCAACCGCTCCATTGAATATGTAGAGATATCATTATTAATAGCTTCACGAAGCATTCTCAATTTGAAATAATCAAGTGCACCTAAATCTTCGAACTTGTCTGGTGCCGTTTTAATCCATTCATCAAATAGGTTCTGATACTTTTGCTCACTACTTAAAGAGCATTTACTCCATTCGGTTCCTTTATTTGTTTTTTTGCTTGCAACTTCCTCTGTTATTCTATCAATAGTGTCAGCACTGGGACCTCTACTATGCTTCTTAATCACTTTCGGTGGTTTTAGTCCCAATGGATCCACATACTTTAGTGGATTATTAACTACATAAGGATATGGATTCAATGTCTGAGGTACTGTCATATCCCCCGGCCATGGGTCTTCCGATATGAATCTCCCTGTCTCCGGCATGTAGTATCTTGCCTGTGCATACCACAATCCTGCATATACATCATATTGATACCCTGTGTATCCAAAGGTGTTGTCAGGGCCTGGCCAGTTCTGGTCAAACTTTTTGAAGGACAGCGGTCTTCCGAATTCGTCGTAGTTATAATGGGCTGAGGTTTTGCCGTCTTCGCCTATTACTTTCGTTATGCTGCCCATTTCATCCTGCAGGTAGTAGAGCCTGTCCGGCTCTCCTTCAAGGTTTGTACCTGTTGTGTCCGGTATCCAGCCGTTATTGGGGTCTTCCAGTTCCCACTGGTCTACGCTTATTGTGTCTATTCCCCTGGTGTATCTCTGTACCTGGTAGTGGTCTCCGTACATCATGAGTACATTGTCGTAGGGTTTGGTTATATCCACTACGTACTTGATCTCCATGCTGTCCCGTTTGTACTGATGTCCCCATCCAGGATGCGGGTTGCCGTTATTGTCCTTGCCGTGTCCAATGGCTTTACCCTTTCCATGCTTGTCCTTGTCATGGCCATAGGCGTGTCCTTTTCCTTTTCCCGGCCTGTTGCCTCCTGCATTGGTTTCCAGGTCTATGTACTGGGCTACACGGTTTCCGAATCCATCATATATATAGCTGGTGATGTCTTTGTGTTTGTTTATTACTTCTACTAAGCGGTTGGTTTCGTCATAGCTGTAGTCATTGAATATTTTGTCCCCTGCTTTTGTCTGTATCAGGTTGCCTCTGTTGTCGTAGAGATACTGCTTATTGTTGTCTTCATTCACTGCTGCGTCTTCAAAGGTCCTTACCAACCTGTCAAGTTCATCATATTGGTAGTTCACTGCTCCCTTTATTCCGGCAGCGTCATACTCTTCAAGCCTTACTCTGTTGCCTACGGTGTCATAGAAGTATTTTCTTGTTTCTTCATTATTCTTGCTTACTTCTATCAGCTGGTTCAGAGGGCTGTACTTGTAGGTGAAGCTTTCATCTGCTTCTCCGTCCTCATCCTGCTCTTCGGCTATGTCGTCACTATCCAGCTCAGTACGGTTTATTACAGCCTTTATTTTGTTTCCTGCCTCATCATAGTCATATTCATATATATCGGTAATTCGCCCTGCTGGGTTTATCTGGGCAAGCTGTGTAAGCTGCGACAGAGCGTCATATTCGTATTGTGTACTTGAGCCGTTAGGCAGTTCTCTTTCTATCAGGCTGCCTAGCTCGTTGTATTTGTACTGGGTCGTATTTCCTGCTGCATCAGTAACTCCGGTCATCCGGCTCGCCTTGTCGTAGGCATAGGTTACTTGGCTGCCGTCAGGGTATTTTATGAACTCTTTTTGTCCTGTTGGTGTCCATCCGTATTCCGTTACCCTGTCTTCGAAGTCAATTACCTTCATTACTCTGCCTAATGGGTCCAGATCCATACTGGTTGTACCCAACCAATCACGCATCTCTATAAGCTGTCCTATGGCATTGTAATCGAATCTGACTTCTTTCTCATCATCATAAGTTATCTGCTTTAACAGGTCTGTCGGACCATATTCATAACTGGTTGTATATCCGTCCCTGTCCTTTACAGATATTAAATTTCCGTTTCCGTCATATTCATACATAGTTGCTTTTCCGGCTGCATCTATCACCTTTGTCAACAGCCCTCTACTATCATATTCATATGTTGTCACCTGATGTTCTGTATCCAGACTGGATTGCATTTTAAAGTTCTTAATGGATAAGCTTGTCCCCTGCCCATATACTGCATCAGCTACTGTTTGATCCATACCTTCATTTGTAAATGCAGAAAGTGCTTGAGACTCCATGTCAATTCCACCGGCAGCTTCAGCCTCCCAGCCATATACTGCATCGACTACGGTCTGCTGGCCATATACTGCATCTGTCACCGTTTGAATGTTCATAACTGTAAAAGAATCGGCAGTACTGTCATTTATGCTTCTGTATCTATGGACTTCAATGAGATTTCCCATATTATCATAAACATATTCTGTGCTGTGTCCATTAGCATCTATAACTTCTATCAATTGTCCCAGTTCATCATATTCATATTCAGTTTTATTACCCTTTGCATCAGTTACAGATTTGACTTCTCCTGTCTTGGTATATTTGTAGGATTGAACATTTCCTTTTGCATCTTCAATAGTTTTTACTCTGTTTATTTTATCATATGTGTATTTAGTTTTATTGCCAAGTGCATCTATGACTTTAGTTACATTTCCATTCTTATCATACTCCCATTGGGTTCTCGCACCTTCCGCATCTGTCATTTCTGTAATCTGCCCCATAGGATCATATTGATATTCTGTTGTTGCCCCTTCAGCATCGGTTACTGTCTCTACAAGCCCTAATGCATTATATGCAAATGTGGTTGTATTGCTTAAGGGGTCTGTTATCTGCACTATCCTGCCTGCTTCGTCGTATTCATATTCTATTGAATGATTCTGTGCATCAGTTACTTTGACTACTCGTCCCAACATGTCATATTCATACTTTGTTTCAGCATTGCCTGCATCTGTGGCTGTTATCAGCCTGTTAAGCTCGTCATACTTATATATTGTTGCATTATCCCTGGCATCTGTTGATTTTAGCATGTTGCCGTTAGCATCATATTCATAGGCAGTAGTATAAGACTCGGGGTCTTTGACAGAAATGACTCTGTTTAATGAGTCATACTCGTATTCTGTTGCCTTTCCGTTTTTATCAATTACTCTTTTTATATTGCCCGACTCGTCATATTCATAGCTGATTTTTCTTCCCAGTTGATCCGTCACATGAATAAGCTGATCCCCCTCGTTGAATTCATATGACGTCTTTCTGCCATAGGGATCTTTTACTTCTTCCAGTTTGCCGTTGACATTATATTTGTATGATGCACTGTTGCCTTCTGCATCTGTAACCTTCCTTATTTCTCCTGCATCAGTATACTCATAGTCCGTTCTGTTGCCATTAGGATCAGTTACTGATTTCATCCTGTTAAGTGAATCATATTGGTATTTGATCTTGTTTCCTAGTGGGTCTTTGACTTCTTCCAGGTTCCCTTTATTGTCATAGCTCAACTCTGTTATATTATCATCCGGATTAATAACCTTAATCGGCAAGCCTTTTGAGTTGTATTCGAATCTTGTTGTCCTGTTTGTTGGGTCTGTACTTGTCAGCATGTTTCCTTTACTGTCATAGGTAAAGCTGTATATGCTGCTGTCAGGCAGTTTTATTAATGTGACTTTATTATTGTCATCGTAGCTGTATTCAGT
This sequence comes from Clostridiaceae bacterium, assembly GCA_041690515.1. GTDB lineage: Bacteria > Bacillota > Clostridia > Lutisporales > Lutisporaceae > BRH-c25. Next base: position 21,222 of record JAWLHF010000020.1, read on the forward strand.
AATTTGGTTTTTCGGGTCCTTTACAGATATTACATTGCCATTATCATCATAATCATAATAATATATGCTGCCATTCTTATCAATATATGAAGTCCTTTGATTCTCATCGTTGAAGGTGAACTTCTCCACTCCATCTTCATATACTATTTCAGTTATCCTGTACTCTTCATCATACTTATATATCGTTTTGCTGCCGTTACTTCCTGTTAAAGTAGTTGTCCGGTTAGCATCATCATAGTCAAAGTACATTGTATTCCCATCGGCCAAGGTCTGTTCTATTACTCTGCCGTCGCTGTCATATCGGTTTGCTATACTGCCGTCTTTTCTTGGGCTTATAATGTCTGTCATTCTGTTTTGAGAATCATACTTATATTCAATTATATTACCTTCAACATCTCTGAAGCTGGTCAGATCTTTTCCTGTGTACATGTATTCTACATATCTGCCTGTACTGTCAGATATTTTCCTTATATATCCATTATTGTAGTATTGTATTAACAAATACCCACTGGGGCTTTCTACCTTTCTTAACAGTAAATCCTCATAGTCATAGGTTGTTGAATTCCCATTGATGTCTATTGTTTCCGTGAGCTGTCCCCTCTCGTTGAAATTATACACTGACTTGTCATGTAGTGTTAATGTATAGGATCCATTGTTGTTCTTCCTCAAATCCCTATACTTCCCAGGCTCAGAGGAATATTTCCCGCTGCCTGATGCCGTGAATATTTCTCTGTGTCCATCGTCGAATATTGCTTCTATAGTGCCGCCATTCATATCCTGCAGCCTTGTCTCCAAGCTGTGATGCCAATTGGTACCAATATCTCCGTTATAATGGTCTCTTGAGTTGTAGAACCTTTTGAAGGATATAGGAAAACTTCCGTTTACACTAATATCATTATGAGAGTAAATGTAGTTACCTGTTGCTGCATTGACAGGGTCTCCTGCATAATCTCCGGTGGCCAGGTCGATTAAGCCGCAGTGATTATACATATCTTCTGGCTCTACTCTCTCAGAAGAAGGAGGCTCTCCGCCCTCTTCCGGCTCCAATACCAGAAGATTATTCCCTACATACGCTAAATACGGGTATTCCAGTTCGTTGGCTTCAACTATTTCTGTATATCTTTCATAATCACCATCGTAGTAATGGCTTGCCATATCTGTGAGCCTGTCATGGGGTCTCAAAATGTGCTTAAGCACTATTATAGGACCCAAGTCGACCGTTTCTTCTTCCTCATCAAATTCAGGCTCTCCATTCTCATCCAGTACAGGTTCCCCAAGATCATCCACTACCGGAATCTGAATAATATTCGTCTTCTCCGCAGTGATTGTCTGTATTTCATAATCTGACAGGCTAATATAAAATTGCCATTCTCCTGAACTATCACCTTCTACATCGACAATACCTTCTGATTCACCATCAATAAATATTTCCACCTTTGATGTATTCTCTTCCAAGGCTCCGTGGACTTCGAATTCGTTATCCTGCAGGTTTGGTTCAATTTCAATATCTTTTGCGGCACTGGTTGTCACTCCAAAGGATGTGTTCAGTGCAAACTCACTAAATTCATCATTTGGAATCAGCTTAATCACATACTTGCCCGGAGAGACGGTTTCACCATCATCTCCCTTGCCGTCCCAGGTCCAATAATTAGGAGAGTAACCGCCGTGTGAAAAACAACTGCTCTGGTATACCAGGTTTTCATCATTATCGTCTATATAATTTTTGTATATTTTTATTATTGTGTCATGGTCGACCTCAAAAATCCATTCTATGGTTATCTCCTGTCCTGCAGCGGGATTAAAAACACTTGGAACAGCTCTGATATATTTTTCTTCTGACTCGTTTTCACCCGTGCTTTCTGCCAAAGTGCCTAAGGGAAATACAATTGTAAACACAATTGTAAATATGAGCAGTAAAGCTATCCTCTTCTTATATCTATCTATTTTCATATTTCTCCTCACTTTCTTAATAAGGATTCCTATATCCTGCCAAGTATCTCAAGATATCTATAAAGCATAGCTGCAGCTTCAGCCCTTGTAGCATTATCCCGAGGACTTATTTCTCCGTTATAGCCGTTAATAATTCCAAGCTCTACAGCCTTTTTCATTGAATCCAGTGCCCATGTGCTTATTTTGTCTTTGTCTGCAAAACCGGATAAAGATGGCTTTTCATCTTTATCACTCACATTATGCATTGACATATCATCATATACTCTCATAAGTATTGCTGCCATCTGTTCACGGGTTATAGGACTGTCCGGGTTGAACCTGCCATCATAACCCGTTATCCAGCCTTTCCCATATGCAGCATTGATATAGTCAAATGCCCAATAGCTATCTGAGACATCCTGGAATGCCGATTTGCTGCTATTTTGCGCTTCTGTATCCTCTAAATGAAGACTGCTGATCAATATCTTTACGAATTCTGCCCGGCTTATTTCCCTGTCCGGTTTGAAGTCTCCGTCCTGATAACCGTTTATTATGTGATGAGAAGCTATAATTTCAACTATGTCACGTGCCCAATGCTTCTCAGTGTCAGTGAACTTCCTGTTATATATCAACAGTGCTGCTTTTCCGCTGTATTCCACTTCACCTGCAAGTGTATTTGTTTTGTGGTCAATTTTTGTTGCTATTGGTTTTGGTGTATTGTGTTCAACAACTTTATATAAGCATATTTTTTTCTGGCTGCCATTTATTGCAATATCCTTATAACTTACTGATATCTCTAAAGGTTTCAGCAGCTTGGCATTTCCTCCAATGCTCCACCTATATACAGGAGTTACTGACAAATACCCCTCAGCCTTTAGTTTCTCGTCTGTATCAACAGTTATATATACATCCTTATCAAAGCTCCCTTTGGATATTTTTAGTGCCATTCTTCCATCTTCAGAAGTAATTACAGTATCTGCATCAGCTCTTACCAGCTTTCCTGCATTTGTTACTTTTTTGCCGCTGTCTCTCTGCCCGCTGCTTGATTCTGATTCGTCCGGTGTTTGTGGTCCTTCAGGGTTATCTTCATCAATTAATGCTCTGTCTACTGCATCTGTTACTTCTTCTTCAGTAATTTTTCTTCCGTCATACCATATTACTTTGCCCTCAGATAGGAAAGCCTGTCTTGGCATTATTCCCCCAGGTGGTTTAACAGGCTGACCTATTATTCTGTCCACATTACCCAAAACAAGGCTTTTACCCTGTTCCATCAGTAATGAGTTTCCCGAGAAAGCAAGAGGCCTATGATTTTCATTTTCTACAGTTAATTTGGTTGTGTAGCCATTTTCCACTTCGTACATATATATTTGGCTTGCGCCATTATGCGCAACCATCCATACTATTTTCCCATCGCAAACCATTGGATCAAGCTCGTCTCCCAATCCATATGTAAGCTGTCTTTCTATCTTTTCAGATATATCATACATGTATATATCAAAGTCTCCGTCTCTTGTATCCATCCATGAAATAACCTGTCCGTCAAATTCCACGCCAAAGGCCTCAGCCCCATCCGATGATACTTTATCCAACATTTCACTTTCAATATCATACAGCATGATATTTTTCTGACCATCCTTATTATCTGTCCAGACCACTTTATTGTCTGATATTATCGGATATTGGTGATTGCCTTCCGCATTTGAAATTTTCTTTTCCTGTCCTCTTGTAATGTCATATAAATAAATATCAAAGCCATCAATCCCTTTTTCCTTATATTCTCTGTCATCCTGCCAAACGATGTAGTTCTGCCACACATCCGGATATCCCTGAGTATTAGGATTATCGGTAATCTTAGTCTCAACTCCCGTTGTTTTATCCATGTGGTAAATATCCCAATTCCCTCTTATGTAAGCCATCCATACAATACTGTCACCATGTATTTGAATATCTCCTTCAGGTTTGGCTGTGAATGATACATTTTCACTATCAGCCCATACAAAGCTGGTGAATATGAGTGTGAATAACAACAATAACGGTAGTATGGTATGCTTACCCATCTTTTTTTCCATATACGATTACTCCTCCAATTCATTAGTAATATAAGTTATATGCATATAATATCTATGCATTGATAGCTGAACCTTATAGTTTTCCGCATCCAAGTCCCATAATATAAAAACAACACCCCCTGAGGGCTGTCCTTATGGTCCCATATACCTATTTTACATAAATATACCAATTATGGTTTATTTATTATATAAACTGCTGCTTCCATTATATAAAATGTAAAATTATGTTATGTTGTGTCATATATATTCATAATATGTCGTTTTGTATAAATGAGCAGGACATTATATGACCCATAATACTGCAACTTTTGATCCATGCCTGCTCCGGCGGCAGAAATATCGGGTAGGACATAAGTAATAGGAACAAATTTGAATAAGTACACATTGAATGGTTTACATTTCCAGAATACTATGTTACCACTAACATACAATAGCAATAACATACTATGGTAAAGAAAGAGGTAAGCGATATGTCAATAAAATATGCAATCCTTGGAGTATTAAGCTGGAAACCTTCCACCGGCTATGACCTTAAGAAGATCTTCGAAGAATCCTCCATCATGTATTGGTCAGGCAATAACAATCAGATATATAAGACACTGGTTCAGCTTCTTGTTGAAGACCTTGTGACCAATGAGGTGCTTCATCAGGAGAGCACACCTTCAAAGAATATATATACCATAACTGATAGGGGTGCTGCAGCACTTAAGGAGTGGGTGCTCTCCACTCCGGAGCTGCGGATTTCGGCGACATACGGACACTGATTCCGGGAGTATCCGGACAGCATATCGGAATTATCCGGACAGTGTATCAGAAACATCCGGACACCTTGTCGAGCTAACAAATTAACTGGTAACCTTAAAGTATTATACTTTAAGGGAGGCCAAAAATGAGGAGGCTGGACATGTCAAAAGTCAAAGAAATACTCAGGTTAAAATTTGATGTCGGGTTATCATTAAGAGATATCGCCGCATCGTGCAACTGTGTAAAATCAACAGTAGATGACGTACTCAAGAGAGCTCAGAATGCCAATATCTCTTGGTCTTGCGATCTTAATGACAAAGAGCTTTTATCGCTGATTTATCTCCCTCCATAAGCCCGTAAAAAGGCTGTTGAGCCAGACCTGAACTATATCTTCAGCGAAATGAAACGGAAGAATGTAACTATGATGCTTCTGTGGGAAGAGTACAAGCGAGATAACCCTGATGGGTTGATGTATACCCAGTTCTGCGAACGGTATATAAACTTCAAGAAAACCAACCAAATATCCATGCATATTGAACATAAAGCCGGAGAGGAAATGCAGGTCGATTGGGCAGGCAGCACAATCCCATACATCGAGCCTTCCTCAGGTGAAGAAAAAGAATCATACATATTCGTATCGGTCCTCCCAGCTTCAGCATATCCTTTTTCGAGCCTGTAAAAAACTTTGTGTAAACTGAATTAATAATCTCCTCCTTGGCAAGAATTTGGATATAAAGCTAAGGAGGAGATTTTATATTATGTCAATCATTCCGAAAGAGGTAATCAGAGAGTTGATTCGTGAGAAAAAGTTCAACAGCCCAGATGATGTCTTGGCAACACTAAAGGAAATGTTCCGTGAAGTACTGCAAGAATCTCTAGAAGCTGAGTTGGATGAAAATCTGGGCTACGACAAGTACGACACTGAAATCAAGACTCTAAAGGCGGGTACAAACAGCAGAAACGGCTACTCCAAGAAGACCGTCAAGTCTCAGCTAGGAGATGTAGAGCTCAACATTCCAAGGGACAGGAACGGAGAGTTTGAACCTCAGATTATACAAAAGCATCAACGGAATGTGACTGGAATTGAAGAGAAGGTGTTGGCACTTTATGCTGCCGGCATGTCAACCAGAGACATCCATGCTCAAATTCAGGACCTATACGATATCGAAGTGTCAGCGGAGATGGTAAGCAAGATTACCGACAAGATTCTTCCTATGGTTCAAGAATGGCAAAGCAGGCCATTAGAGCCTGTATATCCTTTTGTATTCATGGATGCCATACATTACAAGGTGCGTGATGATAAGCAAATCATCAACAAGGCGGCTTATGTCGTGATGGGTGTAAACACTGACGGATGTAAGGATGTACTAGGCATTTGGGTTGGCGGTAACGAGACCAGCAAGTACTGGCTTGGCATTTTGAACGAACTGAAAAACCGTGGAGTTGAGGATGTACTGATATTCTGCGTAGATGGCTTGAATGGCTTTCCAGAAGCGATCCAAACTACCTTCCCACAATCCAAGATACAAAGGTGCATCATTCACCAGCTTAGGGCTAGTATGAAATACATTCCCCATAAGGATAAAAAACCATTTGCAGCTGACCTGAAGGCTGTTTACACGGCGCCTTCGGAAGAGGCCGCCCTGGACAGATTTCTATCGGTGAAGGAAAGATGGCAAGGCAAGTTTCCTAATGCCATAAAGAGCTGGGAACAAAACTGGGATAATCTTTGCACATTCTTTGTATATCCGCCGGAACTTCGAAAGATAATATACACGACAAATGTGATCGAGAGTCTGCACAGCCAATACAGAAAAGTCACCAAGACAAAATTAGTATTTCCGACTGATGAAAGTCTGATGAAGATGCTGTATCTGGCAACAATGAACGTAACAAAAAAATGGACATTGCGCTACCGGGATTGGGACCTGGTAATCGGTCAACTGTCCATCTTCTTCGAAGGTAGGCTAGGCGATAAGCTGGTAAGCTAGGCATGGGGCGCTGCCCCAAACCCCGGCGCTCATTGCCGCACGGCTAGACCTACAAAATACATTTTATGTTAAATTACTAAAAATTATACCTGACCATGATTCTTAGTCAAGTTGAGGAGAATACACAAAATTATTTACACGCCCTACAGCACCAGGAAAACCGCTGCTTTTACAGACCTTTTTTCGGAGGTTTCCCAGTCTGTCAACTTATCAACTTATTGGCTGTGTAGAAGCTTCCAAATTGAATTACCTGACTGCCCGATATGCAAACCTATCTCTCTTAAGGTATATCCATACCCGTGCGCTTTCTTCGCATATCTCAGCTTATATTCCTTATACTTGCTTTCTCTCGTACCTTTCATTATCAGCTTTTCTGTCTCAGTATCAGCTACAGTTTCTGTCAATATCGCATCCAGACTTGGCCTACTTTCTGTGAATGCAATACTCTTCATCATTATTTCATATGCTTTTTCTCCAACTTCATTTATTGTATCGTAATCTGTCTCCTCGATCTCATCTATTATTTCCTCATATTTCTTTTTACTTTCCTTAAATCCCTTTTCTATCATTTCGTTTATTATTCTTGTTTCTATAAAGCCATTTAGTTTTTTCCTATAGAACTTGTCACTGCTCCATTTATACTCTTCAACCTTTCTGCACATGCCTGCTTTAACTGGATTTTGATGTATGTATACCAATACCTTTATCAGATATCGTTCGTCTCTAACGAGTGAAGCCTTGTATCTTCCTTGAAAAACATGTCCGCATCTTTCATATATGGCATTAAAATATTTGCTATACTTATTATTAATCTGGTGCATTATCTTTTGCAGCTTTATATCCATTGTTTGTATCAGTAAGTGATAATGATTGTCCATCAATACATATCCAATCAACTTATAGCGCATCGACTGTCTACTTTCGTTAAGGAGCTTTAGAAAATATCCTTTATCTATATCTTTATTAAATATATACTCACGATTATTTCCCCTCGCAATTACATGATAGTACCCGCCTTTGATTTCTTCTCTCCACGGTCTGACCAAACTATCATCCCCTTACTTGCTATCAAATAAACCTCACTATATTCCATATTATACCATAATGTGAGTTTTTTTGATAGCAAAGCCCTAGAAGACTTTTCTTCTAGAGCCTCACGCCAATAAGTTGACAATCGGGTAGGAGGGAAAATTGAATAATTTTCCCGACCTCCCACACCACCGTACATACCGTTCGGTATACGGCGATTCTCTAGTTTACACGTACTTGTTGATAGTAATCAGAAAGGAATATGAAACCAAACTTCTTAAGGGTCTGGTTGCTGAGTGAGTAATTTAGAATTTGACTGTTGGATATTCTCCAATAGCCTTTTCTTGTGTTTGCAAACTGCCAAGCCTTGTATTCGTTGATATCCAGGTTCTTCAGTTCTCTGTATCTTGTTTTAACCCTCTTCCATTGCTTCCAGTAAATCATGCGAATTCGTCTTCTCATCCATTTGTCTGTTTCTGCTAACAGCTTTCTCATATCGGCTACTTTGAAGTAATTAACCCATCCCATGATATACCTTCTTAACTCCATGGCTCTTTGTTCATTTCCTTGTCCATTGCTTCTAGCTGTCAATGCTTTAACCTTAGCTTGCATCTTCACTATAGATTTTGGATGGATTCTCACTCTTGTTAAGCCCTTGGATTCGTAGAAGGTAAACCCTAGAAATTTCACTTTCCTTACTTCATCAACCACTGTCTTTTCCCTGTTTACCTTCAGGAATAGGTTTCCCTCTATATATGGCAGGATGTTTCTCAGCGTTCTTTCCGCACTCTTTCTACTCTTGCAGAATATGACCATGTCATCTGCATATCGGACGAATCTGTGCCCTCTGCCTTCCAATTCATGGTCCAGCTCGTTCAGCATGATGTTACTTAGCAACGGGCTTAATGGTCCGCCTTGCGGCACTCCCACTTCCGTGTCCTCAAACTTATGCTTATCCACAACTCCGGCTCGTAGAAACTTATGTATCAGAGAGATTACCCGCCCGTCTTTTATGGTTCTTGCTAGAACCTCTACCAGTTTGCTCTGGTTTACGGTGTCGAAGTATTTCTCCAGATCCATATCAACTACATATTTGTAGCCTTCGTTTGCATTTTGCTGACATTTTTGGATTGCGTCATGGGCGCTGCGCTTTGGTCGAAATCCAAAACTGTTGTCCGAGAATTGTTCTTCGAATATCGGTGACAGTATCTGAGCCATTGCTTGTTGTACCACTCTGTCAACCACCGTTGGGATTCCTAATCGCCTTATCTTTCCCTTCTCTTCTTTGGGTATTTCTACCCTTCTTACAGGATTCGGGCGGTATTTGCCGTCCTGGATTGCTTGAGTCAGTTGCTGTCCGTTCTCTCTGAGATGCTGTAGAAGTTCATCCACTTCCATCCTATCGATTCCGCCTGCTCCTTTGTTGGACTTTACCTTCTTGAATGCCTTATTCATGTTGTCTCTGTCCAATATCTTCTCGAGTAATCCTCCTGCCGACAAGTTCGTGTTGGTGATGTTGTTTTCAGTTATCCTTGATGGAGCATACGCTTCTGCATAGCCTTCCTGTTCCGCAGGTACTTTCTGCAGATAGCCCTCATTTCGAGGTTGGCTGTATTTCATTCCATTTTCGGTAACATTCATTAACTTTCACCTCCTAAAGTTCAGTCCTTCCCTTGCATTGTCGACTATACAAGGTACTATGACCTCTGCTGACTTCTCATGGCAAATCTTGTTTCAACCGTGCTTCATACTCTGTTTCCACACGTCCATGAGACCTCCCCAGGTAAGAGCACAAGCTTTCACTCCATATATCTGCTACATTTACTTTGCCTGTTCCGGATAGCTATCGGGCTTTGTTTTGTTATGCAAACTCACCCACAGACTTAAGCCTATATGTAGTTCGTGTACCTCAGACCGGAGTTTTGCCGCCGACTTCCTTCAGATTCCACCTCACGATGGACACCCTTGTCTTAGGCTAACGGTTGGCGCTATCAACCCCCGTATCGGACTTTCACCGACAAGCTTGTGCCCATGCTGGGCGCACATAGAGTAAAGGGCAGGCATACCTGCCCCTCCTCATCAAACCGGACGTGAGGTTTTCCCTCATCCGGCTTTCCGACATTCTTCACCTTCAGCATGCGATTATGCAGCAAGTTTCTGCAGTCCCCTTTCATTTAGGAGTTTACCCATCTTTCCTATTCCAGAATAATAGCCTTTCTTTCCACGCTTTTTATTATTCCAGCGGGTGAATAGGCATTGTATATACCAGTCTATTTTATTCAACCAATCCCATGATTTCTTTGTTGTATAGTAGTTTCGCCATCCGCGAATTTTGCGGTTCATTATTTCTACCAGCTCAACAATGTCCATTTTCAATGCTGTTCTGCTAGATAGTACTTCCTTAGTCATCTTCCTCATTCGTTTCATGGCCTTCTTACACGGATATTGGTAAAGGACATAGTATATCTCGCCACTTCGTGTTTCTGTTAAATATCTCTTGTGGTGCATACCTAAGAAGTCAAATCCTTCCTGACCATTCCAGGTACTTATCATTCCGGTTTTATCGGGATGCAGTTGCAATTCCAATTTCCCCATTACTTCTTTCACCAGTTTCAATGCATACTCCGACTCTCTTTTTGTTCTGCACACAATTACAAAGTCGTCACAATATCTAATCAACTTGCCTAGGTGTTGCCCTCGTTTCTCCCAGATGGTGTCAAGGTAATGTAGGTAGATATTCGCCAGCAACGGGGATATTACTCCCCCTTGGGGGCTTCCGATATTACTCTCTTCATGTATCCCGTCTGTCATTATCCCCGCTTTGAGCCATAACCTCACCAGTTTAAGTATCCGTCGGTCGTTTATTCTCATTTCCACTAGTTTCATCAGTTTGTCGTGGTTTATGTTGTCAAAGTATCCTTGAATGTCTGCTTCTACTACCCACCATCCCTGCTTATCACATGCTTCCTTGACTTTCATCAGTGCTTGTTTTGCACTTCTTTTTGGTCGAAAGCCATAGGAGCAATCCTTGAAATCAGCTTCAAATATGGGTTCCATGACTAACTTTGCTGCCATCTGAACTATCCGGTCTTTTATTACCGGTATGCCTATTGGTCTCTTCTTCCCATCTGGTTTTGGTATGTACACTCTTTTAACCGGTTTTGCTCGGTACGTTCCATTCAGCAGTTCTTGCCCGATTTCATCCAGTAGCCTCTCTAGTCCATATCGTTCTACTGCCTCTATGGTAATTCCGTCTATTCCCCCGGCACCGCCATTGCTTTTGACCCTTCTCCACGATTCTTCCAATATGCTTTTCTGGTACACTTTGTCGTACAGGGCATGGAATTTTCTTTTGCTGCTTCTCTTGGCTGTAAGGTACAGCTTTCTTTGAAGTTGTCGAACTTTTTCTTTTGTGTTGTTAGCCTTTTGGGCATTCACTCGCTCTTACCTCCTTTGAAAGCTCAAATGAAGCAGGGCTCCTTCCCTCACTGCAGTTTTGTTGTCCGCAGTTTCATCAGTACTATGAGCCCCTCTGACTCCCTTCCCGCAGGATTTCAATTTCACCCTCCAGCTTATATGAATCCTCTTTACAGTTTTTGTGCGGGGGAGGGTCTCTCCAGTTCCGGACCGTACTTTGAATACCTGTCGTCTCCCTTACACCGGAGGGTTCTTGGGTAGTGCTTCCAAGCTCTTCCTACCTTCCATGGCCTTCGCCCATCAACTCCAGGCTCGGCTCCCTCTTGCTCCCCTTAATCCGGGGCCCAGTCTTTACGATGCGGCAGAGTTCACTTTATGTTACGACCAGCATTCTTGCTTGCCCTGTCTAATTCACAGGTACGTTATCCTCCCGCTTGGCACCCCGCATTTCTGCGACGCACTGGGATTTGCTACCCGGCTCCTTGGCGACTACCGGGACCGGACTTTCACCGGCTAGCACGATCCAGCTTTGCTGGACACGCGGTTGACAGACTGGCACCTAACCTACTGGAAACAAAGTCATATCAGATTTTTATAGTTGTTACAAATAATGCAATGGAAGTAAACAGCTTAAAAGTGAAGATACTTGAAACTGGCTGAATGCTCTCACCAAGACAGCTCTATAGTCCAATAGCCTGTAAATATTATATGGTTCCCATTTCCCTTGAAACCCTTTATATTGCTGGGCTATTCGGGCTTGAATGGGCTCTAATATTGATAGGTGCTACTTTGTTACTTATCTGTAGTGTTTTGCATAAAACAGCGGACTTTATGACCTTTGAGGATATACAGCAGCAGTTATTATAAAAAACATACTATAGCATTAGTGGCAGACCGTACAGCCTTTGATATAAGCTGTTTTTGTATGTTGCATGGTATAAGTTACTACAACAAATAAAAACATGGTATAACGCATTTAACCTCATGTGCTATAACGGCTTCACTTTATTAAAATTAGTCTACTCACATAGCAAGAAGAAAGGCCACATCAGCCGGAACTGTGTGACCTGTGTCTTATGCAGGATTACATTGATTTAACAAACTTAGTTTTCTAACTCCTTCAAAAAATCCGGGTCAATCCATACATTTTTAACTTCATATTTACTCATATCTACATCTTCTGGACTATATGGTTTCATTTTATGAAGCAATTCATCAAATGTTAATGCAAGTTTTTCCATATTACTGATACTATTACATTCAAGTTCCCTTTCATGTTCCCAAAGAAATATCTGCCCATAATTATCATTTGCCAAATTAAGACAGAGTATATCTCCGCCTTCGGCTCTTGCTATAGGCAAACACCCCTGAGGAATTCTCTCTTTTAGCTCATTTAGCTGTATACATATATCATTGATTGAATCTAGACCTATACCAAAAAAAGTATTTACGCTAAGAGAAACTTCTTTCTTTCCTTCTTTTTCAAATATATTTGGTTCAGGAATACCACCATTAAACTCTTTTAAAAAACTTGTATAGTCTTTTGGAAGAAATAAACCACATATTGCTTGTAGATTATCTATCGCTTCTACATCAATAGCCTTTCCGCGTGTTATTATTGCTATCATTATTATCCTCCTTCTTATGGCACTATACCCCTTTCGATTAGTGATGCTCCTCCAGTATGTCTCACAGCTTGATGCAAATCTGTCGGAACTAGTATCATAGTTGTTCCATTCTCAACATGATGCCAAGTATACCCCGTTGGAGTAGTTTTTAAACCTGCAGCTTTGTTTGCCATAGTAAAGTCAGAAGCTTTTCCTGTCAATCCACTTACTTCAACTTTAACTTTAGCATAAGGATTAAAATCCGGGAACCCTTCTTTTGTAAAATTAACTCCTTTTGGATATTTCTCTGCAAGCTTTCCACTTAGTTCATATACTTGCCCCGAATATTTCTTATTTATAATCCTTAGGCTATCAAGTGATTCAGCATATCTTGCTGCAACTGCCGGGTCCTTAAATGCTGCCAAAAGTGAAATATATGCTTGATCGCCCTTTCCTTCTCCAAGATACCATGCGGCATTAACTATGTCAGCTCCGTCTGCTAAATTAATACCCGGCGTTGCTCCTAACATATCGAGTGTAGAATGACTTCCTAATTCTGGCTTATATGTAGCAGACCATGCTTCAATATCATTTGCCATTGTTATTAATCTTTTGTTTCCATTTGAATCAGTAACCTCAATATATTTACCTTCAAATAATTCACCATTTCCACCTGGAATTAATACTGCATCACCAGCTTTAGGATAACCCGTCCCCCATACCAATAAGGAATACCCAAGCATACCTCGAAACCCCGCAACCCGTAACCATGATGCGGTATTAACGGACGCGCAATGCGCGCCCCTACAAAATAACAAAGAAATCCGTAGAGTCGGAACCGGCCATCCTAATATTACGCATCATTCTATTATTGCACATCATACTCCCCTTAGAGCTACCTCAGCAACTTCTGCATACCCGTGTGATCTATGTAGTAATTTTCCTTATATATCAGCTCAGATACCGGGACTACCTTGTAGCCCTCCTGCTGAAGGTTTTCCAGTATTATCGGCAGTGCATCCTTGGTGTAGGTGGCATTATTGTGGAACAGCACTATTGAGCCGTTCTTCACTTTTGAGAGTACACGCTTTACTATGGCGTCCTTGCCGTAATCCTTATAGTCCAGAGAATCCACATCCCACTGGATCACTTGTATACCCAACTCTCTCGATGTCTCTATCAGTCTGTTGTTATAATCACCAAAGGGTGGCCTGAAGAGTGTTACCTTTTTATTCGTAATGGCTTCTATTTTCTCTGAAGTATTTGTCAGCTCCGCGATAATCCTCTCCTTGGAAAGTTGTGACATATGCGGATGCTTGGATGAATGGTTGCCTATCTCATGCCCTTCCTCATCTATCCTCTTCACCATGTCAGGATATTTATCAACCCAAAATCCAACCAGAAAAAAGGTGGTCTTCACGTCATACTTCTTCAGTATGGCAAGCAGGTCTTCGGTATAATCAGCCCCCCAGGCTGCATCAAAGGAAATGGCGACTTTTTTCTCCGGAGTATCCACACAATATATTGGAAGCTCCCGGCTGTTGTTTCTGAAGACATTCAGCAATTTAGTATAACCGGCATAATTGTATATGATAGAAACGCTGACTATCAACATTACCAACAATATATTCAATCTGTAGTTCTTTTTCCTGAATCCAAGCTTCACATCGCACCTCCAAAATCATACTATATATGTTGCAAATATTCTATTATATTCTATCTTTGCAGACATCCTTTTGTATTATGCAGAACACTAAGGCAGTACCTTTTCAACACTTGGAGTATTAAAAGCTGTTGTGCTGAAAAGTACGATCAGGGCTGTTTGCTTGATACAATGTAAGAATTTAATGCAACTTATTTATATAGTATAAATTTATTCACATGATTCTGAAGTAGAATAAAGAACAAACTAATTTATATAAACCCTTTATATAAAAGATATTTGTATAGACCCAAAGAGAAAAATTAAATATAATAGAATATAGACCTGTACTGGTACTGGAATTCTTAATAACGAGAATGCTTGGCATGAGCTGTATGGGGAAGAAGCAACAGTGGCAGAGTGTAAATTTCTTGCTGAAATATATTTAGATTTTGCTAATAAACCAAAATAATATGCACTGGAGTGATAAAAATGCGGCAACAGGAAAAAAGCTTTGATATCAGTATCAAACTCACCATACTTGACTATTTTCGTTATTATTCTTCACTTTTCAACCTTAAGCTTTCAGGAAGGATTATCAATCTGCTGTCGGTATTGATTATAGTCATTTATTCTATCAGTCTTTTTTCACTGATCTACATTTCACTGACCACAGGCAGCATTGACTGGAAAACAGGCAGGGGCATAATATTGGATCTGGTCGTTATATTCCTGTTCTCCATCCCCTTTATCAGAACATATCTAATTGCGTACAAGGATGCAAAGTCCCACAGTTATCTTGGAAAATCCGTAGAAGTATCCATCACAGAGGATAAGTTCATTGTGCCCGGCGACGGATCTCCATTGGAATATTCCTGGAAAAAGATGTACAGGATATTGGAATTCCACCATGGATTTGCCCTTTTCATCAACAAGAA
>JAWLHF010000021.1:0-2271 GCA_041690515.1 Clostridiaceae bacterium
AGTGTCGATGGTACTTGGACCGCAGGGTCCTGGGAGAGTAGATCGCCGCCAGGTAAATAAAAACAACAGCATCCGCTGTTGTTTTTTTATTTACCTGTTAGCAACAAGCATTCGCTTGTTGACTTCGATGAATTAAGGTATGACATTCCTCAGTAATAAACCTCATTTGCCGATTAAATACTTCGCATATGGAGAGTCTATTGGTATTACTATTGTTGGTTTGCTCTTTAAGGTTTTTTTGTAGGATTCTAGGGTTCTCATGAATTTGTAGAACTCGGGGTCTTGATTGTAGCTTTTGGCGTATATTTTTGCTGCTTCTGCATCTGCTTTGCCTTTTATTTCTTCGGAGGCTGCGTATGCTTCTGAGATAATTATTTTTGCTTGCTTATCAGCTTCTGCTTTTATTTGTGTGGCTTCATTCTCTCCTTTGGATACATACTGTTTTGCAATTTTTTCTCTTTCGGATCTTATCTTTGCATATGCCGCTTCTTCTTCTTCCTCAGTCAGCTCTGTCCTCATCAGTCGCACGTCCAGTATGTCCATTCCGGTTCCGTGGAGCTGTTTTCTTACTTCTTCAGTAATCTCTTCATTAAAATCCTTACCGGAAGCAACACCTTTTATTATCTCAGCATATGAAAGCTCCCCGTATTTCAGCCTTATAGCAGAGTGTAGCGCACTTTCCAGCATTACTTCAGCACTGCCGATGGTATGTATATTATTTATGAAGCTGTACGGCTCCGATATTCGCCAGACGGCATAATTCACTACAATCAGATTCTTCTTGTCTTTAGAAAGTACTTTTATCTGTTGTGTCTCATAATTTGCAAGCTTTTTTGTCAGAGAGTCCGTGGTCTGTATGATTGGCAGCTTGAAATACAAGCCGGGCTCGGTGATGATCCTGTCCAATCTTCCAAATTGTTTTATTACTACCAGTTCATCCTCACGTACAACCAAAGTATTTGTTATGGCAATGACAATAAAGAGAACCAGCAGGAATATTATAAGCAGCTTTTTCATTAGTATATCAAGAATTAGTTTTTTGTTCTTATGGTTTAAATTGTTGGAGGAATTCATTGCTCATCACCTCCAAGCTCTTCTATAGGAATATACTTTACTGTTCCATTACGGTCATCTATTATGTATATATTACTGCCGGGAAGGATTTCTTCAAGAGCTTCGAGTAAAAGTCTGGTTTTTGTTACATCCCGGCTAACCTTGTATTGCTGATAAATACTATCGAACCTTACGGTTTCTGCTTTTGCCTTATTGATTTTCTCTTCATAATACGATTCTGCTTCCGTGGATAGCTTATGGGCTTCGCTTTCTGCTGCAGCAAGCTTTTGATTTTTGTAATCTTCAGCTTTTGATACTAGTGTATCCATTTGGGCGATTGCTTCAGAAACATTGTCAAAAGATTTTTGTACCTGTACAGGCGGATGGGCTTCCTGTATCCTGATATCTTGAATTTGAACGCCTATGTTATATTTTGCAATAAGCGCATCAAGGTGCTCTTTTATCATTATCTGAGCATCTATTCTACCACTGCCGAGTACAGAGTCAATGGTACTATTACCGATAGCTATTCGCAGGGCAGCAATAATTGCGTTCTCCAATATTTTATCAGGGTTTTCCGCATTGACCAGATATACTTTTGGATCAGTTATTTTCCATTCTACAAGCATGTTTACCCAAAGTATGTTGCTGTCTTTGGTTATATGTACAGAATCTTTCTGCAGGTCGCTATCCTTTTGCTTCTTCAGATTATTCACACCGATTTCTATTATGTTGGCTTTGCTGATGTTTATGGCGTCAGCCTGTTGTATAGGGAATGGGAGCTTAAAATGTATGCCTGACTGTGTGATTTCGGTTATTTTTCCAAAGGTGCGCAGTATACCTACTTCCCCATCCTGAACTGTATAAACGGATGTAAAAATACAAAAAACAAATATGATTGCCGTAAGTATGGTTATAAGCCTTGAAATACTGAATAATTCTGCGATGATTGCGTCATGCTTCATGTTTTCACCTCTTTAAAGGATATGTATGATATATGTGGTTGATTATTATACTAAGAAAATCAGACATTGTCGTTTAATTAATTATAGACAAAAATACTGGGTTTTAACTATATTAATTATCGCAGAAAATTAGGCTGAATTCAATTCAGCTAAGAAGGCAGAAATGTTATTCGCTAAGAAATTCTATCGCTGCCGCTGCTACAGCTGTCATGCGTGGCTCCCGCCAAGCATTCTCGCTATAGAGAATTTCTAA
>JAWLHF010000021.1:2371-36438 GCA_041690515.1 Clostridiaceae bacterium
AAGGCAGAAATGTTATTCGCTAAGAAATTCTATCGCTGCCGCTGCTACAGCTGTCATGCGTGGCTCCCGCCAAGCATTCTCGCTATAGAGAATTTCTAAGCTCATAACAAGTCTTTAATATATTCTCTCTATTTATATGATAAAATACTTATGTAGCTTTAGGTATAGAGTTTAGGTGAAGAAACGGAGTGATCCTATGGACAATGTGATTGGAATAAAGAAATCGTTATTGAGAAGATTAGATAGTTTGAAGGAGATTGCTGTTGAAAAGCATCAGCTTGCTTCAGAGGAGATTATTGCTGAAATATGTGATATTACAGAGGAGACAGGTAAGGAGATAGCAGTGTATATTGACAGAAGAGGTATGGTGCTTGATGTAAGCATAGGAGATGAAAACACTGTATCTCTGAAGGCTTTTAACAACAGGAGATCGGAAGACAGCTTAAGCGGAGTGAGGTGCATACATACACATCCCAATGGTTCAGGAAGCCTTTCACAGGTGGATTTGTCAGCGTTGAAGAAGATGAAGCTTGATATTATGGCTGCTATAGGTGTATCAGAGGGTGAAATGACCAATGCCAGTATGGCTTTTCTTGGGGTGGACAGTGAAAAGCAGCTTCAGGCTGTTGTCATGGGTCTATATAGTAAGGAAAAGCTTATGAAGATTGACATCATGGATTTGATAAATGAGGCAGAAACTGCTTTTAAGGATATTAGAAAAGAGGGCAGGGAAGTTGACGATGCTGCCGAGAGGGCAGTACTGGTAGGAATTGAAGATGAGGAGGCACTAGATGAGCTGAGGGAGCTTCTCAAAACCGCTGGAGGCATTGAAGTCGGAAGGATGGTGCAGAGCAAGGATAAGAAGGATACTTCTTTCTTCATAGGAAAAGGCAAATTGAAGGAGCTTCTTCTGCTCAGCCAAGCAATGGATGCAAACCTTGTGGTTTTCGATGAGGAACTGACAGGTGCACAGATAAGGAATCTGGAGGAGGCTCTAGGAGTCAAAGTCATTGATAGAACCCAGCTTATTCTTGATATATTTGCTCAGCGGGCGAGGTCAAGAGAAGGAAAGCTTCAGGTGGAACTTGCCCAGCTGAAGTACATGATGCCCCGTCTGATAGGCTTGGGTCAGCAGATGTCAAGAACAGGCGGAGGTATAGGTACAAGAGGGCCGGGGGAAAAGAAACTGGAAGTGGACAGGAGAAGGATAAGGAATAGACTTAACGATTTGGAAAACAGCCTGAAGGAGGTAAAAAAGCATAGGGACCTTCAAAGGGAAGGCAGAGCAGCAAATAAGGTTTTCCAGGTATGTCTGGTAGGTTATACAAATGCCGGCAAATCAACATTATTGAATAAGCTTGCAGATGCCGACATCTATGCAAAAGACCAGTTGTTTGCTACTCTTGATCCAACAACCAGAAAGGTGAGCCTCAGCAATGGAAAGGAAGTACTTATTACTGATACCGTAGGTTTCATAAGAAAGCTTCCCCATGATCTGGTTGAAGCATTCAAATCAACATTGGAAGAGGTGCTTTATGCAGACCTGCTGATACATGTCGTAGATGGAAGCAACCCCGAATATGAAGCTCAGATATGTGTTGTAAATGATGTGCTGGCTGAGCTAGGTGCAGATGATAAAGATGTCATAATGGCAATCAATAAAATTGATAAGTGTCCGGGCAAGTTCGCAGCCGCAGAATATAAGGATGCGGAGAATGCAGTTCATATTTCAGCTTCAGAGGGTATAGGACTGCCGCAGCTCATTTCTTTAATTGAAAAATATGCAGGAAGTAGGTCAAGGTCTGTTGAACTGCTTATCCCTTATGCAGAAGGCAGCTTGGTATCCGCTATATATGGAAGCACAAACGAGGTCACCGAAGAGCAGTACAGAGAAGATGGGATATATATAAAGGCTGAGGTTGATGAAGTCACCTATGGAAGATTGGGTCAGTATAGGATATAACAGTAGTTTGAAAGATTTTCGAAAGGATGCCGAGGAAATAAATAGGGAGAGGTAAATCAGTAATTACCTCTCCCGTCATTTTCAACATCATCACATCTGTAATAGTTCTCATCCTTTTCGTTTTTATTAGAAGGACTGTTCTGCCTGCTCTGTCTGTATCTGTTTATTCCCCTGACCAGAGCATATGCGGCCAATAGTCTCTTTACTTTCATATGAACCTACCTTTCAGAAGTTTTTTTATTTATTTTGTTTTTCGAGGATATTTCATAAATACCCATTATCAAAAGGAAGACCCCAAAAATTCTTTTCAGGAAATTCGAATCAAGGTTAACTGCCATCTGTGAACCTATTACTGCTCCTGCACAGCCTGTTATCGCAAGTTTTAGAAGCAAGCCTTTCTCTATGTTGTGTTTTTTCGCATGAACCAAAAGAGCGGCTATAGCTGAAGGAATGAATACTATAAGGTTTATGCTCTGAGCAATCTGTTGTCTGGTACCGGCCAAAAATACCAGAGCAGGAATAAGTAAAGTGCCTCCTCCTATACCCATGCCACTTATTATACCGGATGCGAATCCTATTAGTGTTGTCAGCATCAAAGCACCATCCTTAAGGCTGCAATTATCATGAATATCCCAAAGATATTTCTGAGGGCATTGACAGAGAATCTGTTCAGCACACATGACCCCAATAAGGCACCAGCAACCGAGCCTATGGCAACCTTCAGTGTAAGCGTCGGATCAACTACATCATGTCTGATGTATATAAACGAGCTTATAAGGGATAAAGGAAGTATGATTGAAATTGCGGTAGCATGGGCTTTATGATCTTCAACGCCCATCAGGAATACCAGACAGGGAACCAGAAGAGTGCCGCCCCCTGAACCGAAAATACCGTTTATTAAACCTACAGCGAACCCTATCAATGAAGTTTTCAGAAAGCCGGATTTATTTTTCATAATAGATTCCTTTGTTATATTATGGTTTATTTTAGATGTTTTCTTTATTAATCTTTGCATTAGCTGTTTTATTATTGCATGTAAACATTCCCATAGGACTTTATTGTATAATTGAGCAGAATATAGATGTTCTCTTTATCAATATGTATTGATTATTTACATCAATTTTCAAGAATGCTATTATAAAAGGGCATAGAACAAGCAGCATGTAATTGCTGTATTATGGATTTTTATTATATGGAGGTATTTTTATGATAGATGTCGATAAGGTAATAAGTGAAGCGGTTCAATGGATTAAGGACACTGTTCAGGGAGCCGGAGCTAAAGGTGTTGTGTTCGGACTGTCAGGAGGAATAGACTCAGCAGTTGTTGCAGCTCTATGTAAAAAGGCATTTCCGTCTGATTCCCTGGGTGTAATTATGCCTTGCTACAGTAATCCTACTGATGAGGAGCATGCGATTCTAGTTGCTGAAGCTCTAGGCCTGGAGACAAAAACTGTAGTTCTTGACCAGGCTTTTGATACAATGAAGACCTTGGTTGGTGTGCAGGAAAGCGATCCAAGGCTGGCAGTCGCAAATATAAAAGCAAGACTCAGGATGATAACAGTATATTACAATGCAGGGATAAGGAATTATTTGGTGGCGGGCACAGGAAACAGATGCGAACTCGCCATAGGTTATTTTACAAAGTACGGAGACGGAGGCGTTGACTTTATGCCTTTGGCAAGCTTTGTCAAGGAAGAGGTGGTAGAGCTTGCTTACAGATTGGGAATACCTGAGATTGTGATAACAAAGCCACCGACAGCGGGCTTGTGGGAGAATCAGAGCGATGAAAAGGAAATGGGAATGAGCTATTCAGCCCTTGACGAATATATTTTGACAGGTAAGGGACCAGAAAATATAAAAGACAAAATTGACGGTATGCACAAGAGAAGCGCACACAAGAGAATGCCTATACCTAAGTTCGTGCCTACAGAAAAAGGAAATTTGCAGTTTACATAGAAAATGGTTCTGTGTTAAAATATACGTGGTTTTTAAGTTATAGATTAGGGGAGGTTTTTCATATATGTCCGGACATTCTAAATGGGCAAATATTAAGCATAAAAAGGGGAAGGCCGATGCTGCCAGGGGTAAGATATTTACCAAGCTGGGAAAAGAAATCGCCATGGCCGCCAAGAACGGCTCAGATCCAAGTACAAACAGCAAACTGGCAGATGTTATAGCAAAGGCAAAGTCCAACAATATGCCTAATGATACAATACAGAGAGCAATAAAAAAAGGCTCCGGGGAAATGGAAGGAGTCGAATACGAAGAGATAGTGTATGAAGGCTATGCTCCGGGCGGAGTGGCTGTTATTGTTTCTGCACTTACAGACAACAGAAACAGGACAGCAGGAGATGTAAGGCATATATTCGATAAGAACGGCGGAAGCATGGGGGTCAGCGGTGCCGTTAGCTGGATGTTTGACAAGAAGGGTGTTATCATCGTTGAGAAAGAAGACAGTATAAACGAGGAAGAGCTGATGATGCAGGCTCTAGAAGCAGGGGCAGAAGACTTCACTGCAGAAGAGGACTCCTTTGAGATACTGACTTCGGCAGAGAGCTTCTCAGAGGTAAGACAGAACCTTGAAGAGCAGGGCATACCAATGGCTTCGGCGGAAGTTACTATGGTTCCGCAGAATTACATAGAAGTGACCGCTGAAGAAGATGTGAAGAAGATAAACAAGATGCTGGATATGTTCGACGACAACGACGACGTCCAGGACGTCTACCACAACGCTGAACTGCCGGATGAGGAATAAGTTAAGGCAGAGGGCATATAGCATTAGCACAAGGCACAAAAACCGTCAGATTGAATGACGGTTTTATTTTTTCCAGATATATGAAACTAAATATGTTATAATACGTCTAATTAATAATAATAAATCGGAAGCTTATACGGTTTAACAAAATTGTGAGGTGGTATTATGAAAAAGCGATTCTTAGGGATTTTACTCATGCTTATAATGATAATCATAAGCATCATGTCTGCTGGATGCAGCAGCAAGGCTACAGAAGAAGCCGCCCCGGCTGCGGCACAATCAAGGGCTGACTATGGGGCGGCTGAAAGCAATGGAGCTGGTTCTGCGCCAGGAACAACATCTGCTCAGGCATCGAATCGCAAGCTTATAGTCAAGATAAATATGAAAATGAGAGTTGACGATATTGAAAAAAGTATATTTGATGCGGAGGCAATGGCTGCAACAGCCGGGGGATATACCAGTGAATCTTACCAGACCGAATCATCAGGACAGCTTACACTTATGATTCCGGCTGGAAATATTGAAGCATTTACCGAAAACATCATAGGCCTGGGAAAAATAATCAACAGCAGCCGCAAAACTGAGGATGTTACAGACAGTTATTTTGATACACAGATCAGAGTCAAGAATCTGGAAGCCGAAATAGGCACATTGAGAGAGCTTTTGCAAAAACCCGGATGGAAAGTTTCTGAGATACTTGAGATTGAAAGGGAGATACGGCGTCTTACAGATGAGCTGGAATCCTTAAAAGGTTTTATGACAAACCTTGATCGCAGGATTACATATAGTGAAGTTAGTATAAGCTTTGTAAAGAGTCAGATGGCTGTTGATTCAGATAATCAGGACAGCCTTGGCTATAAACTGATGCTGGCATCAAAAAGTGGTGCAAATCTTCTTATAGATATTGTAACAGCCGTTCTAAGGCTTATTGCTTTCATATTACCGATATCTCCATTTGCTGCAATTGCCTACTTTGTCCTTCGGAAGCCACTTAGACGCTTATATAAGAAAAGCCAACAGAATACAAAAGAATAAGTTTCATAAGTCCACTATAATGGAATATCTTCCCTTAGAATGACAGTTAAAAATGGAAGCATGTATTTTTTATTCTGCAAAACCAGAAAGAAAAAAACAAATACATCTAATAGCGATTTACTAAATGGAAAATAATTATTAATAAATATTTACATTTAATAAAATGTTGTTTATAATATAAATATGGAAAATATTATTAAGAAATAGTTTTATTAAATTCCAATAATGATTGGGTATGCTTAAGGGAAGTATATAGAGGATGAAATTCTATTCGGTCGAATAGAATAATATACATAGTTATAAGGCAAACCCAAGAAATAAAAATACATTAAGGAGGTAGATTACATGCCGAACTTTGCTAATCCTTTTCAAGGAAATGTTAACAGGAAGCTTACAAAGGAGGAATTGATACAGGCAATACGTCTTGATATCGCCGGAGAGCTTGAAGCTATTTATGTTTATGACGCACATGTCCAGGCTACTGACAATGAGGTGGCAAAAAAAATCATTGGTGACATACGGGATGAAGAGAAGGCTCATGTAGGCGAATTAATGGCCCTCCTCAGGATTTTGGATCCTAAAGAGGCGGAGCTTTTTGCTTCCGGCGAAGAAGAAGTGAGGGAAATGCTTGAGGACTTGGGAATAGTAAGTCCATCCACAGGTACACAAAAGGCAGCTTCTTCTCAAGTAACAGTAGGCAGTTTGATCAGTGAATAGAATATGTAATAGGAGGTTGAGAATATGAATTATCTGGCAAGAGAAGGTTCCCCAATATCTGATGAGATATGGGAACAGATCGATTCTGCTGTAGCTAAAACAGCTAGCAGTGTTTTGACAGGCAGAAGGTTCCTTCACATTTTCGGTCCTCTCGGAATTGGTGCAGGAAGTATAAATATAGATGATGCAAATGCAGTTGATGAGGTAGTTGAGGATGGCTTTATCACGATGAAAGGTAGAAAGTACGTAGAAATACCAATTATCTATGATGATTTCACCCTTTTAGGCAGAGAATTTGAAAGCAGTGAGCAGACAGGTCATCCTGTTGATTTATCAAAGGCTATAGGTTCGGCGCAGGCTTGTGCCCTTAAAGAAGATAAGCTCATTTTCTTCGGTAATGCAGATAAAGGCTATGAAGGCATCCTGACAGCATCCGGTACAAATAAGCTGAAAAAAAAGGACTGGTCAGCAGGGGAAAATGCATTTTCCGATGTAGCAGCAGCAATAGAAATGCTTACTTCTAAGGAGATCTATGGCACTTATGCTTTAATTGTCAGTCCTGACCTTTATATGCAGATGCAGAGGCTGCAAGAGGGCACCGGCTTGTTGGAAATTGACCGTGTAAGCAGAATGCTGGACGGCCATATCTTCAAGACGCCGGTTCTGGGTAAGGGAAAGGCTGTTCTCGTATGCTCCGAGTCAAGATATATGGATTTGGTGATTGGACAGGATATTTTAACGGCTTATCTGGAACAGACGAATCTGAACCACAGCTTCCGCATAATGGAGAGTGTATTGCTCCGCATTAAGAAGAGTGAGGCAATAGTAGTTTTTGAATAATACTGATTGAACTCGCTAAATGTACATGTGGTTGATAAAAGAAGATAATGTTGAGTTATAGAATAGGGAAGGGTGCTTGAAAAACAGGCACCCTTTTTATCTAGTAATAATCTTGAACATTTCTGCAATTCTGGTAAGGATGCTTATATCGACATCTGATGTGCCGCCTGTATCGGGTTCTGAACCTTCCATTGTGATGAAATCTGTAATCAGATCATTTGCCAATATGTACTCGGATTGTCTGAGCTCTCTGAGTGCTCTTTCGTATCCGTCTCTGCACAGCTCCAAATCAACAGGTTCACGGGAGCTCAGGTTCCAGGCTTTGCTGTGTTCAAAGATGCCATCCCTTGACATTATGAATATTTTCTGATCATCAATAAAGGAACCGGCAATCATGTTTGTCTGAGATGCTACGAACCCATTTTCCGCATTAAGCAGATCCTGGCCGAATATTTTCAGACGATTTTCCTCTACCCCAAGAAGATTGAGCATTGTAGGAAGAAAATCCATTTGCCCTCCGACTATTATATTGGTTTCTTGAACGCCGGAACCGGGAATATGTATGATCAGGGGGACATTAAGGGATTCATCAAAGGTGTATTCATGGTCTAAAAGCTCAGACATCAGCTTATCATTTTCGGGAATGCCATTGGCTATGCCCCGGTGGTCACCATATACCGCTATAATTGAATTATCATAGAGGCCATACTCCTTAAGTCTGTCGACAAACAGGCCAAAAGCATCATCCATATAGCGGACAGCTTGTATGTAGCGGCCTAGAACGGTATCTTCATGTTCAGGCTGCAGCAGCACGGTTTTGTGTTTTTTTGGCAAAGCAAAGGGATGATGGCTTGACAGTGTTATCATAAAGGCATAGAAGGGTTGCTTCTCAGTTTTTAGAAAGCTTGCCGACTGTTCAAAAAAATACTTGTCGCTTAAGCCCCAGCCGAATATCTCATCTGGATTGAAATTATGCATGTTGACAAATCTGTCATAACCCAGTATAGGGTATATGTTCTGCCTATTCCAGAATTCGGGTTTGTACGCATGGAAAGCTAAAGTGCGGTAACCTCTTTCCCTCATTATCATTGGCAGACCCAGGAACCTGTTGTTTTGATATTTGCTGTATGCCGGTATATCCATCGAAGGATAAAGGGAATTCTGGGAGACGAATTCAGCATCGGAGGTCCCCCCTTTTCCCAACTGTTGGTAGTACCTGTTGAAGTATATTGAATCCTTTTGAAGAAGCTTGTTCAGATTAGGGGTAAGCTCCTGCCCAAAGTAATCCATATTTAAGACAAAGTCTTGAAGGGCTTCTGCCTGGATAACTATGACATTCCTGCCTTTTGCGATTCCGAACAATCTGGACTCACCTGATGTTTTTCTGCCGGGCTGAGGTGTCAGGGGGATGTCAGCAGTATCATTGACTATTTTTTCTGAGGGTACAAAATCTGATATCTGTAAAATATGGTAGTGCAGCAGACCGAAGTTTTCATATGCCAGACCGCTGCTTCTGACACCGCTCAGAGAAAAATCCGTAAAGGCAAGAACCAGGAGACCAACTACTGAAATAAATAAGGGTAATCTATGGGGCATAGTGGTTGTTTGAAGTCTATTGGTATAATAATGATGGGCTATCAGCAATATGGCATCAGCGAATAACAGAATGTATATTCCGGAAAAAAGAGAGCTTATACTATCCAATATCGATGGCAAAATTTTTAAGAACTGCAGATCTCTTATAGAAGGAAGAACATTGAAATACTTGAAATAGAGCAGATCTGATAATACAATCAGAGCAAAGGCCTCATGCAGAATGATTCGAAATAATAAGTTTTTTACGGATATAACCGAGTTTATAGTCAGGTAAAATGCAATGAGGAGTATAGTTGTTCTCACCGCAGCAAGAGCCATGTTCTCCGGTTTTCCCACTGTAAAGTACAGTGAAGTGAATTTGCAGAGGGTCAGTAAGGTCATAATAACGGTCTGCTGCAAAACACATGAATAGTTTTTCACAGTGAACATATTTGAAACGTCCTTCCGATTATTGTTTTGTTCACTAAATTTATATTCAAACGTGATTGTACAACATTACATCTGAAATAAACATTGATATTAAGCAAAAGATATGAGAATCTTTTTGTATAGTTTTAACAAGTTTAGAAAGGAGGATGGATTATGGATCCCAGAACAATAAAAACAGGAGCAAAATACAGGCATTTCAAAGGTAAGGAATATCTGGTGCTTCATGTGGCAAAGCATTCAGAGACCCTGGAGGAGTATGTGGTTTATCAAGCCCTGTATGGGGACAGGGGCATTTGGGTAAGACCCCTTGATATGTTCATGAGCATGAGAGAGGTTGACGGCAGGCTGGTATACAGGTTTGAGGAGACAGAGTAGATCAGCTCTGCTGCTCTGCTGCCATTTCCATTATCTTAAGGACTGCCAGATCCTTTTCTTTGCACTCCATCATAATATCAAAATCATCCTTTACAAGCTCTACTGCATGCTTGTAATCATCGAAGTCTATAAAATCCCCATGATGTCTGTCTGTGGGGCAGCTTTTTCCGCTGCTCAGGTGTACCTTGGGTCTTTCACCTTTCCAGGTGTTTCTGATTCGATCCATCAGCTCAGACAGATTATCCTTATCGTGGTTGCAGTTATGATGGTGGATATCCAGTACCATAGGGACACTCAGCTGCTCGCACAGGGACAGTACATCTTCGGCATTGAATATTTTATCATCGTTTTCTATTACGATTTTGCTTTTTATGTCTTCACTAAGTGTATTGAAATTATTTATAAACCTCTGCAGCGCTTTTGCTTTTCCGCCAGTACCGCTGCCCACATGAAGGACAAGTATCCTGTTTCCTACCATATTGGAAAGCCTGTTGTGATGCTCCAGAATCTCGATACTGCCTTTAACCACCTCTGGTTTGTCAGAGTTAAGTACGCAGAATTGGTCCGGATGCATACTGATTCTGATGCGTCCGGAATCAACAATCTCTTTTATCTTAATACACATGTTTTTGATGTCACGATCCTCCCACCAATGCCAATCAGGCACATATGTTGCCAAGGGTATCAGATCCGAACTTAAACGGTAGATACCAATGCCCCTTTCTATGCACCATTGAATTATTTTGAATACATTGTAAAGGTTGTCGACGGACATTGAACGAAGCCTTCTCATTCGCTCCTCCGGCTCCAGGCCGTTATATGTCTTAACACTCATCGTCCTGAATTTTCCACTTTCCTTCAGACTCTTCGAAATACAAGCAAAGCCCAATCCCAGCATATAATACCTCCGACTGAAAAACATATCTGTTTTTCGATTATATTAACCATAGCATTTGAAAAAATCAGAAGTATAATTCCTTTAAAGATATTCATCTCTCCCGTCAAGTCAAGATAATAAAGCAGCCTGGAAGTATATAATAAACTTCTATGTAAAAAATATAGACATGTAAAATAATAAACTTTGGAGGTTTTTTCCATGAATGATGAAATTTATGAAAAGGTTGCTACAGGAAGAGATTTAAAAGATGTATTTCAGAACGTACAAAACCTAAGTTCTGTTGAGAGCTATCTCGTGCATGTTGAGACAGTAAATGGATCTGAGAACAACTTCATAGAGGGTTCTAAGTATGGCGGCAGAGAAGTTGATAACCTTTATGTAACAGATGAGGATATGACCAATCTTAAGATGATTTGATCCCAAATATTAAATCAGGAATAAAATTCTGTATTTTGGAAATAATACCCTCCAGAACTATATGGAGGGAAAGTTATGTTTGAAGATAGAAGAATCAGACGCAGAAGAAGGTATTTGCTGGCAGCAGTGTTTGTATTATTGGCTTCTGCTGCATTCGGAATCGGTTATTTCTTTAATACCGACAGTTCGGAGAATTCAGATGACCCTGATAACACACCCAAGGTAAGCTTTCAGATTCCCGACAGCCTTATAAATCCGCCTGCTTCCAAAGAACCCATTGAGAATGTGAACGCAGACAGCAATACAGATCAGGAGGTAAGCAGCATAGATGATGAATTGCTGACTCCCAATACCCAGCTAATCTTCAAGACATATTACAACTCTTGCGGACATACCTTGGAAAAAGCCGTCCAGGCTGCAGGGGAGGAAGTGAATATGAGTGAGCAGCAGATCGGTGAGAAATACACTGATTGGGAAATCACCGGTTTTTCACCTCCTATAATTGAACTCAGTCGGTCAATTGATACTTATTGTCCAAATCATTATATAATCGGAGTGGACAATGGATTTATTGCCATTTATGTGTATGATGAGGATGGAAATAAGGTGCTGAGGGAAAAGACGGAGATATCCTTAGGGATACTGACCCCTGCAGATCAACAGGCTCTTACAGGAGGAATAATAGTTGATACTGAGGATCAGATGGAGCAGACTTTGGAGGGCTTCAGCAATTAAGTATGAAAAAGCAGTAAGCAGTATCATTTACTGCTTTATTTTTTTGCAAAAAAAGGTTATAGTATTAAGTAGCGAATATATGTTTGGTGGTGTGTTTATTGTTGATTCTAGGTATAGATCCGGGTATAGCGATACTTGGTTTTGGTATTGTCAAATATGAAGCAAACAAATTCACAGTGATAGATTATGGAGCAATTACAACAGAAGCCGGTACGCCTATGTCCAGAAGGCTGAGCCAGATATACAGCAGTCTTACGGATATAATACTCAAATACAAGCCCGATGCTTTTGCAGTAGAAGAATTGTTTTTCAATAAGAATATAAAGACAGCTCTGACGGTTGGACATGCCAGGGGAGTTGCAGTTCTTGCAGGTTCCATATGTGGGGTTCAGGTCTATGAGTACACCCCTCTTCAGGTGAAGCAGGCGGTTGTAGGCTACGGCAGAGCTGAAAAAAGCCAGATACAACAGATGGTGAAGATTCTTCTGAATCTTAGGGAGATACCCAAACCTGATGATGTGGCAGATGCGCTGGCTGTTGCCATTTGTCACGGTAATTCGTCCAATTTTGCTGAACAATTCAAATTATAGAGGTGAAGGAATATGTATGAGTACTTAAACGGCAGAGTGGATCACATAGGAGAAGATTATGCGGTCATAGATATATCTGGTATGGGATATAGGGTATACACCTCTCAGAATACGATAAAAAGTCTCAGATTAGGTGAAAGCTCGAAGATTTTTACTCATTTGATCGTCAAAGAGGATGATATGCTTCTATATGGTTTTTTAACCAGAGACGAGCTTGGCATGTTCAAGCTGCTTATATCAGTGTCGGGAGTAGGACCAAAAGCAGGAGCGTCATTGCTGAATCAATACAAAGCATCGGAAATAGCTGCTGCAATTATTTCAAGAGATACCGGAAAGCTTACAAAGGCACAGGGTATAGGGAAGAAGATAGCAGAGAGAATAATACTTGAATTAAAAGACAAGATAGACACAGAAAATGCAATTGAAGGAGCGGAAGCCTTCGGTGGAGGAGATGAAATATCACAGGTAATTGAAGCTTTGGTTTCCTTAGGTTATAATTATTCCATAGCATCAACTGCTGTTTTAAAGCTAAAGGATACAAGCAGACCTATCGATATTCTTATTAAGGAGGCATTGAAACAGCTCGCTTCAATTTAGCGGGATAAACCCATATGCTGCACCCATATGAGAGGGTGCGAATTTAAGATGCGTATGGGATAACTTTTGCGGAACGAAGGAGAAACATAAATTTAATCCGCAAAATGCTTGGGAGAGGAATTACTATGGAGGATAGATTGATAACACCAAAGATAATAGATGAGGATATTGAGGCAGATACCAGTCTACGGCCGAAATCCCTTGAGGAATACATAGGCCAATCCAGTGCCAAGGAGAAAATAGATATTTTCATACAGGCGGCAAACAAGAGGAAGGAAACCCTGGATCACGTTCTGCTGTATGGGCCTCCCGGACTGGGAAAGACAACATTGGCCAATATCATATCCAATGAACTTGGAGTCAGCATCAGGATAACCTCCGGCCCTGCCATTGAAAAGCCGGGAGATCTGGCTGCCATACTGACTAACCTTAACAACAGCGATGTGTTGTTTATTGATGAGATACACAGGCTTAACAGGAGTGTGGAAGAGATACTTTATCCGGCAATGGAGGACTATGCGCTGGATATAATTATCGGAAAAGGTCCAAGCGCCCGTTCTATAAGGCTTGATTTGCCCAAATTCACCATGATAGGCGCCACAACAAGAGCAGGTATGCTTACATCACCTCTAAGGGACAGATTTGGAGTGATTTGCAGGCTTGATTATTATACCAATGAAGAGCTTTATCAAATAATAACCAGATCAGCAAGTATACTCAAAATAGAAGTCGATGATGAAGGTGCTTTCGAGATAGCAAGAAGGTCAAGGGGTACTCCCAGGGTGGCCAACAGACTCTTGAAGAGGGTCAGAGATTATGCTCAGGTCAGGGCAGCAGGAGTCATTGACAAGGAAACAGCGGATAAGGCATTGAAGCTTCTGGAGATTGACGATATGGGTCTTGATGAAATTGATATGAAAATGCTCCT
Organism: Clostridiaceae bacterium; assembly: GCA_041690515.1. Classification (GTDB taxonomy): domain Bacteria; phylum Bacillota; class Clostridia; order Lutisporales; family Lutisporaceae; genus BRH-c25. Next base: position 16,247 of record JAWLHF010000021.1, read on the forward strand.
TACAATAATAAACAAATTTGATGGAGGACCGGTAGGTCTGGATACCCTTGCGGCATCAATAGGAGAAGATAGTGGAACGATAGAAGACGTCTATGAGCCCTATCTGCTTCAAATCGGCTTTATAAACAGAACCCCAAGAGGCAGAATTGCTACCAATTCCGCCTATAAGCATTTCGGTATAAACAGAGATTGATCAGGAGTGAGACAAATGAGATTGCTGATGCATATGTGCTGCGGTCCCTGTGCTGTATATCCATATCAGGTTCTTAGCAAAGAGCATGAGATAACAGGGTTGTTTTATAATCCTAATATCCATCCTTATACCGAGTATAAGAAAAGGATGGATACAGCACAAGAATTTGCAGATAAGTCAGGATATAGGCTTATTACAATTGACGAGTATAAATTGGATGAATTTCTTAGAAATGCAGCTTTTCGTGAAGGACAGAGGTGCATGATGTGCTATGCAGACCGTCTTGAGAGAGCTGCTTCTGTCGCAAAAAAAGGAAACTTTGATGCTTTTACTACAACTCTTTTGGTCAGCCCTTTCCAGAAACATGAGCTAATCAGAAAGATAGGTGAGGAAGCCGGAGAGAAATATGGGGTGAAGTTCCTGTATAGAGATTTCCGTGAGGGCTTCAAGGAGGGTGTGGAAAAATCAAAGCAGATGGAGCTGTACAGGCAGCCATATTGCGGCTGTATATACAGTGAGAGGGACAGATATGTGCCAAAGAGAAAGGATGGCAGAGAATGAATATTCAATTCCTGGCAAAGACACTAATAGCCCTTGGCATAGGGATTGCTGTATTTGGAGTATTGCTGTACTTTGGTGGGAAGCTCGGTTTGGGGAGGCTTCCCGGTGACATATATATAAAAAAAGACAACTTCACATTTTATTTTCCAATTGTAACAAGTATCATTGCGAGTATTGTACTTTCACTGGTATTCGCACTTCTCAGGAGATAGAGGAATCAAAAGCCAATACGTATATTGAAGGGAGTTGTACTTATGAAGGCAAAAAGAGCTGCGATAGTCTATTTACTAATTACTGTAGTTGTACTAACATCATTTTCTTTCAATTTGGATAAGGTACATGCCGATATCTCGGTTCCTGAGATAATAAGAATAGGCTTGGGTTATGGACAATCCCAGGGGAACCTGTTTTCTCTTGAAAGTGAAACAGGCTTGCGGATTTCAAAATTTGAGAACAGTAAATATACTGATTTGCTAGAGCTCAAGGCTCCTGCCAGCCTGAAGATCAGAAGGGACGAATACTACAACATAATAGGCGGGACTGAGTGCGAGATCAATTTTGTAAAAGCAGCGAAGTATGAGGGTGAAGTCGTAGGTCCATACCATATACAGGTGGGTGATATATACCCGGATGCGGAAGCTGCTGGTAAGATATTAAAGCAGGTATCGTCAATTACGCCATCCGCATTTCTGGCATATGATGAAGGCTGGAGGGTATGGGCACAGCTTTATATTGATGAGAAGGAATGTCTCAGACAGATAGAGGTAATGAAGAATGAAATAGGCAATTTGGCATACTCGGTTGTGATTCCGGACAAAAAAAGGATTCAGGTTATAGACAGCAAAAGCGGTCAGCTATTACTCATGCTGAACAGTGAGAACAAGGTAAAGATAACCCCTTGCGAATCCAAAGGAAATATTGCTTCAATTTCATATAAAGGTAAAAAATACAGGGGAAGCATAACACTGCAAAGCCTTGAGGGGAGCAATCTCACATTGGTGAATGAGCTGCCCTTTGACCAATACCTATACAGTGTTGTTCCCTCTGAAATGCCGACCTCTTGGCATATGGAGGCTTTGAAGGCTCAAGCGGTAGCAGCAAGGAACTATGCCCTTGCAACTATGGGCAAGCATAATGCTCACGGTTTTGACCTTTGCAGCAGTGTACATTGTCAGGCATATAACGGATTGGAAAAGGAGAATGTAAGAACAACTGAAGCGGTAGACGATACAAAAGGAAAAATACTTACATATAACGGAAAGCTGATAACAACCTTTTTTCATTCCAGCAGCGGAGGTCATACTGAGGACAGTGAGAACATCTGGGGTGCAAAGACAGACTATATCAGAGGGGTTGATGACAAGTACAGCCTCGGGAGTCCCTATGACAATTGGTCTATTGAATTGGACAGGGCTGAAATAAAGGAAAAACTCACTCAAGCAGGGATAAACCTTGGTGATATTGTAGATATTAGAATAATCGAGGTAAGCAATTACGGAAGAGTGACCAAGCTTGAGATAAAAGGTACAAAAGAGACACAGCTGTTTGAAAGGGAGAAGATCAGGAGCATATTAGGCACCACTGTTTTAAAAAGCATATGGTACAAGCTGAGGACAGATGCAGATGTATTTGTCAGAGGTTCACTTGCAGACACCTCACTAACGGGTAGAGCTTCTGGCATGTATGTTGTTTCTGCCTCAGGAAAAGCAAAGGTGAGCAGCCCTGTAAACAGGATCATGGTGAAAGGGATGAGCAGTACCAAAACTTTTAATATGCTGCCAAACAAGTACATTTTTGATGGTAGAGGTTTTGGACATGGACTGGGGATGAGCCAGTATGGAGCGAAAGGTATGGCTGAAGCCGGTAATAACTATCAGAAGATATTGGAACACTATTATAAAGGTGCAAAAGTACAATAGAAAGAGGACATAAGATGAATCTAAAGGACTTTTACTATGATCTGCCTGAAGAGCTTATAGCACAGGAACCTATTTCGGACAGAGATATGTCCAGACTGCTTGTTCTCAATAAGGAAACGGGTGAAATAGCACATCGCAGTTTTAGGGATATATTGGGTTACCTTCAGAAGGGGGATTGCCTTGTACTGAACAACACAAGGGTGATACCTGCCAGATTGTTCGGTGTCAAAAAGGACAGTCTGGGCAGCATTGAATTTTTATTATTGAACAGAAAAGAAAAGGATATTTGGGAGGTTATGCTTAGACCGGGGAAAAAGGCAAAACCAGGTGCGGTTTTTCTGTTCGGAGATGGAGAACTTCGAGGAGAGATACTGGAGGTGCTAGAAGGGGGCAACCGCCTGGTCAGATTCTATTACGAAGGTATCTTTGAAGAAGTTCTGGATCGTCTGGGTAATGTTCCTTTGCCTCCTTATATAAAGAAAAAACTTGAGGACAGGGAGAGATACCAGACTGTTTATTCCAAACACGAAGGCTCTGCAGCAGCACCTACCGCCGGGCTGCATTTCACAAAAGAACTCCTGAAACAGGTTGAAGCCTTAGGAATAAAAATAGCATATGTGACATTGCATGTAGGAATAGGCACATTCAGGCCGGTAAAGGTTGATATTATTGAAGAGCACAAGATGCACTCGGAGTATTATCAGCTGAGTGAGGAAAATGCAAGAATAATAAATGACACCGTAATAAACGGAGGAAGAGTGATATGTGTTGGAACCACCTCTACAAGAACTCTGGAGTCAATAATGCAAAAAAAAGGAAGGCTTGTGGAAGACAGCGGGTGGACTGAAATATTCATATACCCCGGCTATAAGTTCTTGATTACAGATGGGCTTATAACCAATTTCCATCTTCCTGAATCCACATTACTAATGCTTGTAAGTGCTTTAGCAGGAAAAGAGAATATAATGAGGTCATATAAAGAAGCTGTTAAAGCGAGATATAGATTTTTTAGTTTCGGTGATGCAATGCTGATAATCTGATTTCAAATATAATGTACTTGCGTCAGCATTCAGTTTCTATAACCTAATTATATATCACTGTATGCTTGCTGATACAAAGTAAGGGGGATTTGATTATGAAGAAGGGTCAACTAAAGTCCAGGATAATGAAACTTGCATTATATCTTGAACTTATTCTGGCATTTTTCATCACGATTGCAGTTATTATAGGAATGACGGACCTTGCAAAGTATGTTGTTTTAATACTGCGGCATAATCCCAAAGAAACCTATGACGTATTTCAAAACTTCCTGGGTCATGTGCTTTTACTGGTGATTGGGATCGAGCTTGTTGCGATGCTTGTAATGCATACACCCAGCAGTGTTATAGAGGTGCTGCTGTATGCAGTCGCAAGACACATGCTGATATACAGCAAGGGCACTTATGACTTTATTTTTGGGATAGCTTCAATAGCCGGTATTTTTGCCATAAGGAAATTCCTGTTTGTCAGCAGTCTTTCAGGCAGCGAAGGCAGCAATGTGTTTTCGGCTGCAGTGACAATTCCTGAGGTAAACAGCATCATGGGGGTAAACATACCTGAGAGCATTGCAAGTACCATTGGGGGGGTTGTGAGCCACATATCGAAGGAATCCTGCAGGCAGATTTATGAAGGGGCTTTGTTCTGTGTATCAGATGCAGAAATAAAGGTGCTGAAAATCAGGGACGGAGTTATTGAACAGGTTGCTGTTACGGAGTGTGCTGATTAACATTTGGAGGTAATATAATTGACAATAAAATACGAACTGATAAAGGAAGATAAGAAAACAGGTGCAAGGCTGGGGAAGCTGCATACACCCCATGGGATTATTGATACTCCGGTTTTTATGCCGGTAGGAACCCAAGCTACCGTTAAAGCTATGACACCTCATGAATTAAAAGAAATAGGAGCGCAGATAATACTAAGCAATACATATCATCTGTATATAAGACCGGGACATAAGCTGGTGGAAAAGGCAGGAGGACTGCATGGCTTTATGAATTGGGATAGGCCTATCCTCACTGACAGCGGAGGTTTTCAGGTGTTCAGCCTGAATGACCTTAGAAAGATATCCGAGGAAGGTGTAGTTTTCAAATCCCACTTGGACGGATCCAGGCATCTCTTTACGCCGGAAAAGGTCATGGAGATAGAAAACTCATTGGGAGCAGATATTATCATGGCTTTTGATGAATGTGCCCCATATCCTTGCGAGCATGATTATGCTAAGAAGTCAATGGAAAGAACTATAAGGTGGCTTCATAGATGTAAGGAGGCTCACAAGAATACAGATAAGCAAGCTCTTTTCGGAATTGTACAGGGAAGTGTTTATAAGGACTTGAGGATAGAAAGCGCAAGAAGGACTGTGGAAGCCGATCTGCCTGGTTACTCAATAGGAGGGTTAAGCGTAGGTGAGCCTAAGGAATTGATGAATGAAGTACTGGAATACACAGTACCCGAGCTTCCAAAAGATAAGCCCAGATATCTGATGGGGGTAGGCAGTCCCGACTGCTTGCTGGATGGTACTATCAGAGGGATAGATATGTTTGACTGTGTATTGCCAACAAGAATCGCGCGTAACGGAACAGTGATGACCTCCAAGGGTAGACTGGTCGTCAGAAATGCTGAATTCAGCGAAGACTTCAGACCCATGGATGAAGAATGCGACTGCTATGCCTGCAGGAATTTTTCCAGAGCTTATATAAGGCATCTTATTAAGGCCGGAGAGATTCTCGGAGGCAGGCTTACTACCATTCACAACCTGAGATTCCTTCAGAATCTTATGTCTAAAATCAGGAAGGCCATAGAGACGGATACTCTTATGGAATTCAGGAACAGCTTCTTTGAAAAGTATGGTTACGAGCAGTAATCAGGATAGTAAAAAAATATTATTGCCCAATTATAGATTAACAGAAGGATTTTCGACTTATTTATTGAATAGTTAAATAGCAAGGATGTATTTTATTAAAGGAGGAATAAGCAGAGTGAATCAATTGAATTCTTTAGGTTGGATTTTACCGTACATAGTAGTCATCGGAGCCTTTTATTTTTTCCTTATAAGGCCACAGAAGAAGAGAGAGAAAGCAACTCAGGAAATGAGGAACAACGTTGCAGAAGGAACTTCCATTGTGACAATTGGCGGAATATACGGCAAGGTTGTTAATGCAAAGGAGGATATCCTTACCATAGAAGTAGGTGCCGACAAGGTAAAGCTCAAGATTGCAAGATGGGCAGTGGGCAAAGTGCTAACAGAAAACGAAGAAAAGTAACTTGTATTCAAGTTACTTTTTTTATGTACGAATAAATGCTTCCGACAGCGAATAGATTTATAGAGAACAAACCTATATACTCCGTACATAATATTTCCATTTTATAAATGTGTGGGGAGTATAACCCGTGAAAATAAATATCTATAGGGGGTTGTCGTGTATGAGGAAGCTGAAAAACTATGTAAAGAAATCACCTGCTGAAGAAAAAGGAATTAATATATATGGGGTATTCCTGAAGTCACTTGGAATATGCTTCGCAGCATCTTTTGTCCTAATAATCCTTTATGCGCTTATTCTCTCATTTACAAGTATGAGTGATTCATCAATGAATACTACGATACAGGTAATTATGATTGTAAGCATTGCTGTTTCAAGTATTTTTGGAGGCAAGAAGATCCAAAGAAAAGGCTGGTTGTTTGGAATAGTCCTGGGACTCGCTTTTACAATTCTGCTAGTGCCGTTAAGCATGGGCTTCGGACAGAACTTCAGCTTTGACAAATATATGATAGCTAAGCTGCTTATGGGAAGTGCTGTTGGTTTGATCGGGGGAGTAATAGGTGTAAATCTTAACTGAGAAGCATATCAGGTAAATTTTACTTTTCCATATTGCCCTAATATGGTATAATCTTAGGGTGATAAAACATAGAGGAGGATACTAAATGAAGCATATAAGAACAATAAACAGCAAATCATTGTGTGAAAGCGCACAGAACGGCGGATGCGGCGAATGCCAGAACTCATGCCAGTCAGCATGTAAAACGTCCTGCACAGTGGCTAACCAAAAATGTGAAAATGTTGAAAACAGCAGAGTAAAGCCGGCAACTTCGCATAAGAATACTCTTTAAGGCAATAATAATAAGAGATTTTGTACATAGGCAGTAATGTACGGGAATGCTGAGGGCAGTTCTGTATGTTACTGCTTTAAAACATTTTTTACGGAGGGTATATGATAGTTTCGTACAAGCATTACAAGCCAATTATAGATGGAAGTGCCTTCATAGCTGAAAGCAGTACTTTAGTCGGACGGTGTTTCATAGCCGCGGACTGCAGCATATGGTTCAATGCAGTACTTAGAGCAGATGTCAATGAAATAAAGGTAGGCAAAGGATCAAATATACAAGATGGTTGTGTTGTACATTGCGACCATGATTTTTCGACCAATATCGGTGAAAATGTAACAGTGGGGCATAATGCAATCATACATGGCTGTACCATAGGAAATAACTGCATAATCGGAATGGGTGCTACAATACTCGACGGTGCAGCTATAGGAGATAATGTGATAGTGGGAGCTAATTCACTGATAACCTCAGGCAAGACCATACCCTCAGGGGTATTAGTCATGGGAAGTCCGGCAAAGGTTGTGAGAAATCTTACATCTGAAGAGATTGAGGGGATCTGCAGCTCTGTAAAAGGATATGTTGAGCTTTCTAAAGAATATGCTGATGGAATATAAAGTGAAAAAAAGTTAATAATACTAACACAAGCTATGAGTTATTATCTGATTGGATGGGAGTGCTATGGGCACGATATTTCTTCCACATTGACTAGGAATTGTAAAAGTTATATAATAACCATTGTGATATCAAATAAGGGGGAGTAAACGAATGAAGTCAAAAAGCCTAATAGTGTTTCTTGCAATAGTCTTAATAATTTCATTTTTTGCATATATAGCGGTCTACGGGCTTAATATAGGGAAATATGAAATTGTACCTGTAAAGAAGTTGATTAAACTGGGTCTTGATTTGAGAGGCGGAGCGACAGTGCTTTTGGAGGCAAAGGACAACCCGAATGATCCGGTTACTGATGAGAAGATGGCAAGAGCGGTAGCGACCATAAGAGAGCGTATAGATTCTATTGGTGTTGCAGAACCAATTATATCCAGAGTAGGTAATGACAGAATTGAGGTTCAGCTTCCGGAGATCCAGGATCCCCAGAGAGCCTTGGACTTGATAGGACAGACTGCACAGCTTGAATTTGTAGAAGAGGAAACACAAACGGTCATATTGACTGGTAATGATATAAAGAGGGCGGAGGCAGAGCGTGCTCCGAGCAACACCGGAGTAGGTGAAGTACCGGTAGTAGCCTTTGAACTCTCACCTGAAGGAGCGAAGAAGTTCGCTGCTGCTACAGAAAGAAATATAGGAAAAGTGATAGGAATCTATCTTGATAAACAGCCTATATCACTTCCCACAGTACAGAGTGTGATACCTGATGGTAAAGGAATAATAACAGGCTCTGCAACAATGGAAGAGGCGGGAGACCTGGCTACATTGATAAGAGCCGGAGCGCTGCCTGTGGAGTTGGAAACTCTTTCTGTTACTGCAGTAGGACCTCAGCTTGGGGCAAACTCCTTCGAACAAAGTATTGCTGCAGGACAAATAGGAGTGCTGCTTGTACTTTTATTCATGCTTATATATTATAGGGTATTCGGACTTGTTTCTGATATTGCTTTAGTCCTTTACACCATAATAGTGCTCTCAATTTTGGCAAGTATTAGGGCTACACTTACGCTGCCCGGGATTGCGGGTATAATATTGTCGATAGGTATGGCTGTTGATGCAAATGTCATCATATTTGAAAGAATCAAAGAAGAGGTAAGGTTGGGCAAAACTCTGAGAGCAGCTATTGATTCGGGTTTTAGAAGAGCATTTATAACCATATTCGATTCAAATATCACCACACTTATAGCGGCAATTGTGCTGTTTTACTTCGGTACAGGTCCCATAAAAGGCTTTGCTGTAACCTTGTCTATAGGTATACTTTCAAGTATGTTTACAGCAATAGTAATTACAAGATACTTACTCAAGCTCTTGGTCGGAAGCAACCTTTTCAAGAACTTGAAATTATTCGGTCTATAGGAGGGGCGCCCGATGAAGATATTTAATTTTATGAAGCACAGGAAATTATGGTTTGCTATTTCTGGAATAGCTATAGCACTCGGATTAATATTCATGGCAATAAACGGATTGAACTTCGGTATTGATTTCACAGGCGGAACATCAATACAGGTAAACATTGGTAAGGCTTTTGATATCTCAGAAGTCAGAAGCATCATTGACAAATATGATAAAGAAGCAATTGTTACTTATGCCGGACAAAATAATGACATAGCACTTGTGAAAACAAAGGTTGCTATGGATGTTGCAGCTCAAGGAGAAATAATAAAAGGCTTCCAGGATAAGTTCGGTGTAGAACAGACCAATATTGAGTTCCAGACTATAGGAGCTACAATAGGCGGGGAGCTTACAAGGCAGGCTTTGATAGCACTGCTTTTGGCCAACCTTGGTATATTGGTATATATATCTATTAGGTTTGAATGGAAGTTTGGCATTTCAGCTATTATAGCATTATTGCATGATGTTCTGATAATGCTGGCAGTTTATTCAGTGACACAGATAGCTATTAATGCCAGTTTTATTGCAGCTATACTGACCATTGTAGGTTATTCAATAAACGATACTATAGTTGTGTTCGACAGGATCAGGGAGAATAAGAAGCATCTTAAGAAGGTCGATCACAATACTCTTATCAACCAAAGTATATCTGAGACTATCGCAAGGTCGATAAATACTTCAGTTACTACATTGATTACGGTTTTAACCCTTTATATACTTGGGGTACCTGCAATAAAGGATTTTGCTCTGCCGCTGGTTGTAGGGATACTGGCAGGAACGTATTCATCAATTTTCATTGCAAGCCCTGTATGGGTAATGTTGGATAAGAAGCTTAAGTTAAGAGGAGCGCATTAGGATAGGGGATTTATTATGATGTAGAAATGTCTTTCAGCAAGAAGTTCTATCGCTGCGCTGCTGTTGCTGCCGCACGTGGCTCCCGCCAAGTGCTCTCGCTATAGAGAACTTCTAGCTTCAAGACAAGGATTAATGTTGAAATGCTTTTCACCAAGAAGTTCTATGAACTATGCTGCCATGCGTGGCATCCGCCAAGCATTCTCACTATAGAGAACTTCTAGGTTCAGAGCAAGTCTTAGGTAACAGTCTTTACTGTTACCTTGTTGGTTTTTGGGGGTAGGGTTGTTGTTGCAGTGTGGGTGGAAAAGTTTTATATTGGATATATAGGGCAATGATGATTGATTGGGTCGGTTTCTTGAATAAATTATGGGAGGGTTTTTGATGCAAGCAATAATTGTGATCTCGATGGTTTTTTCCGTGTTGATAGCTTTTTTTGCGGTGCAAAATGCCGGAGTTGTGGAGATTAATCTGCTTTGGTATAAGGCAAATTTGTCCCAGGCAGTGGTGATTCTTGGATCTGCACTGTTCGGGGTACTTATTATGCTTCCCTTTGATGTTGCCAGGACTATACGGTATAAGCTGAAGATGATGGATCTGTCCAATGAAAACAAGAGATTGAAGGAAGAGCTTAAGAAGTATGATGCGGAAAAAGAAGCTCTTCCCCAGGAAAAGCCGGTAACTGTTGAAGAAGCGGACAGCGTTGTTGAAAAGAATCTATAGATAGGTATGTGATGGTATATTGAATAAAAGATGGACAACTTATAGCAATGATATGAAGAATCTGAAGCTTATAATGGAAGAGTTCCGGCTGCCTGAGATAATAGCAAGAACAATGATCAACAGGGGCATAGACACTGTTCCTAAGGTAAGAGCCTTTATTAACACCGATATTGACTCCCTTCATGACCCGTACCTTTTAAAAGGAATACCTGAGGCTGTGGAAGTAATACTGAGGGCAGTAAAAGGGAATATAAAGATATGTATTTATGGAGATTATGATGTGGACGGGATAACTTCAACTGCAATAATGATAAGAGCGCTTAGGAAGCTTGGTGCTGACCCGGTATACTATATACCAAACAGAATGGAAGAAGGTTATGGATTGAACATTGAATCCATGGACAGTATCCGGGAACTGGGAGTAAACCTTATTGTTACTGTGGATTGTGGCATAAGATCCAACGAAGTGGTTGAATATGCAAAAAGCCTGGGTATGGATGTTGTAATAACCGATCACCATGAATGTGAAGGAGAGCTGCCTAATGCTTCTTGTATAGTAAATCCTCACCAGCCTGACTGCGAATACCCTCATAAGGGACTTGCAGGGGTTGGGGTGGCATACAAGCTGATAACAGCTTTACTTGAAAAAGCAGGTCAGAAAGGTTATGCTGAAGAATTGCTGGATATAGTTGCAGTTGGAACAATAGCGGATGTGGTTCCACTATTGGATGAAAATCGGACAATTGTCAGAAATGGCCTTGAAAAAATAAGAAGCACAGATAATGAAGGAATCAAATCATTGCTTTCGGTATGCGGATTAGCGGGGAAAGAGTTGAGTACATTCAATGTGGCTTTCATGCTTGCGCCAAGAATAAACGCCGCAGGAAGAATAGCTGATGCAAAGGAATGCGTTGAGCTGTTACTTACAGATAATGCAGAAAGAGCCATGGATATTGCTAGAAAACTGGATTCCGACAACAGGGAGCGTCAGGAGATAGAGAATTATATCCTTGTCAAAGCAGCTGAGATAATTGAAAAAACAATAGACACGGAAAAGGATAAGGTGCTTGTTCTGGGCAGTGAAGACTGGCATATAGGAGTTATTGGAATTGTAGCCTCGCGTCTGGTCGAAAGGTTTCATATGCCGACCTTTATAATGTCTATAGATGGTGAATCCAGCAAGGGCTCAGCAAGAAGCATCCCAGGTTTTAATATATTCGAAGCAATGACAAAGTTCGGTCATCTGTTTGAAAAGTATGGTGGGCATGAAATGGCTGCAGGCTTTACCATAAAAACTGACAGGATAAATGAACTCAAGAGTAGTATGAATGATGAGTTTGAGAGTATTATGGGCAAGAATAAGCCGATTCCGGAGATATTGGTAGATTACAAGCTTGCTCCTAAGGATGTATCCCTTGACACAGTAAGGCATCTTAAGCTTTTGGAACCATTTGGCATAGGTAATGCAAGTCCGGTCTTTGTATACAGAGGGTTGAAGGTTATGTCCTCAAAAGCAGTAGGCAATGATGGCAAGCATCTGTCCCTCATGGTCCATGATGGTGAAAAGGATATTAAGTGTATAGCATATAATATGGGCGGCATACAAAAAGTATTATCATTTGGAAGAAAAATTGATATAATATGTAGTGTTGAGAATAATATATGGAACAACATTGAAAGTGTACAATTGAACATAAAGGATATCAGACTCACAAAATAATAAATGGGGGTAGTACATATGGATTTAGAAAAGTATATGAGAACCATCGAGGATTTCCCAAAGGAAGGAATAAGCTTCAAAGATGTGACAACACTTTTGAAAGAGGGGGATGCTTTCAAATATGCTGTGAAATCCATTTCGGATAAATTAAGGGACCTTAAGGTTGATGTAGTTGTAGGTCCGGAAGCTAGGGGATTTATATTTGGGGCACCTGTTGCATATGAACTGGGTGTCGGCTTTGTTCCGGTAAGAAAACCGGGGAAGCTGCCTGCTGAGACTGTACGTTACGAATATGAGCTTGAATATGGTACAGATGCTTTGGAAATACACAAAGATGCAATAAAAAAAGGTGCAAGAGTAGCTTTAGTGGATGATCTTCTTGCCACCGGCGGAACCATACTCTCAGCTGCGAAGTTGGTGGAGCAGCTTGGAGGAGAAGTAGTGCATGTAGCATTCCTTATCGAATTGGAATTTCTTAATGGAAGGGATAATCTGAAGGGTTACGATGTAAGCACTATAATCAAATATTAATTATTAATCAAAATATATAATATTATGTTTGATAAATATAGATAAGTATACTAAAATAATTATATTATAATAAAGCTGGGGCAACCAGCTTTTTTAGTAGTATCATAATAAAGAGACCTCATGTAATGAGTATGTTTTTATACTTTATATATTATAAATGGCCTAGAAGTTGGTGTTGATTATGTTGCAGGATTTAATGAATATTATAAAAAAGTACAACCCTAACAACGATGCAGAAATCGTAGAAAGGGCTTATGAGTATGCAGTTAAAGCCCATGCCGGACAGAAAAGGGTGTCCGGAGAGGACTACATAGTGCATCCGCTGGAGGTTGCCAAGATACTGGCTGAGTTGAATATGGATAATATCACCATTGCGGCAAGCATTCTTCACGATGTTGTAGAGGATACAAAATGTACAAATGAGGATTGCAGAAATCTTTTCGGTGAAGAGATAGCTATGCTTGTTGACGGAGTGACAAAGCTGGGAAAACTGGAATACAAGACAAAAGAAGAACAGCAGGCTGAGAGCCTGCGAAAAATGTTCATTGCCATGGCTAAGGATATCAGAGTTGTCCTTATAAAGCTTGCAGACAGGCTTCACAATATGCGTACCCTTAAATACATGCCTCATGAGAAGCAAAGGGAAAAAGCCAAAGAGACAATGGAAATATATGCTCCTATTGCACATAGGCTTGGGATTTCAAAGATAAAGTGGGAGATGGAGGACTTGGCTTTAAGATACCTTGAGCCCAAAGAGTACTATGAATTGGTGGACAAGGTGGCCAAGAAGAGGAAGGAACGCGAGGAAGAAATAAACCATGTTATGGAGATACTCAAGGATAAGTTCAGTGAAGTAGGTATTGAAGCCCATATTGAAGGAAGGCCCAAGAGCTTCTACAGTATCTACAGAAAAATGTACTATCAGAACAAGAGCTTCGAGCAGATATTTGACCTTACAGCAGTAAGGATAATAGTTGATACAGTCAAAGATTGCTATGGGATACTGGGCATAGTCCATACCTTATGGAAGCCCATACCCGGAAGATTCAAGGACTATATTGCAATGCCCAAACCTAATATGTATCAATCCCTTCACACAACTCTTCTGGGTTCGGGGGGACAGCCCTTTGAGGTTCAGATAAGGACCTGGGAGATGCACAGGACATCAGAGATAGGTATAGCAGCCCACTGGAAATACAAGGAGGGCAGAACCTCTCAAACAGAATTTGATGAAAAGCTCAAATGGCTGAGGCAGATGCTTGAATGGCAAAATGAGATCAAAGACACAAGAGAGTTTATGGAAACCCTAAAAGTGGACCTGTTTACTGATGAGGTATACGTTTTCACTCCAAAGGGTGATGTTGTGGATCTGCCGGTAGAAGCCACCCCTATAGACTTTGCTTATAAGATACACAGTCAGATCGGCAACAGGTGTATAGGAGCAAAAATTAACGGCAGAATAGTACCTTTGGATTATAAGCTTCAGAACGGTGACATTGTTGAGGTCATAACTTCTGCAGTTGCCAACGGACCCAGCTGGGACTGGCTGAAGATTGTCAAAAGCTCTCAGGCTAAAAATAAGATAAGACAGTGGTTTAAAAAAGAAAAAAGGGAAGAGAATATCCAAAAGGGAAAAGAACTTCTGGAGAAGGAAATACGCAGGCATGGCTTTACATCAGCACAGTTGATGAAGCCTGAGTGGGTGGAAGGCATATATAGGAAGTTCAGCCTTCACAGTGTGGATGATATGTATTCATCACTGGGCTATGGAGGTCTGACCCCCAACCAGGTCATAACAAAGCTGAAGGAAGAGTTCAGAAAAACACAGAAAACTGAAGAGCGTGAAGAGGATGCCATCGAACGTCAGGTAGAGAAGGCAAAGGAAAGAAAAAAGAGGCTCAATGACACCGGAGTCAGGGTAAAAGGTGTTGACAACATAATGATACGGTTCTCCAAATGCTGCAATCCGGTACCAGGTGACGAAATAGTAGGCTACATCACAAAAGGTAGAGGGGTATCCATACATCAGAAGGACTGCCCCAATGTGGAAGATCTGATGAACGATGAGGAAAGATTTGTTGAGGTGGAATGGAATACCAAGACAAAGGTATCCTACAATGCTGATTTGGAGGTCAGGGCAACTGACAGAAAAGGTTTGCTTGCCGAGATCACTACTATAATTGACGAAAGCAAAGTGAACATCAACTCCTTCCATTCAAGGATAACAAAGGATAAGATTGCTATTATAAATTTCATATTGGAGATAAATGATATTGAACAGCTTAACAAGCTTATAAGAAAATTCAGGAAAATAGAAGGCGTAGTGGACGTATTCAGAGCAAAACAATAGAGCTCTAAACGACGTCAGGTACGAGGGCGATGGGTAACGCTGAACACACAGAAATTCACTGAATACACGGCTGGAAAACATTATGCATCTGAGTATTTCTGTGGTTGTCGTTACCTATACCCTGAAGGAATACCCAAGCTTGCACGTGACACGCAGCACGCAGCTCGAGGCAAAAAATATACAGGAGGGCAAAATGAGAGCAGTCATACAAAGAGTTAATAATGGGAATGTCACAGTTGACGAGAACATCGTAGGAAGCATAGGCAAGGGGTTTGTCGTTTTGCTTGGTGTCAGTGAGAAGGATACAGCTGATGATGTGCTGTATATGGTTGAGAAGATAGTGAACCTAAGGATATTTGAGGATGAAGATGAGAAAATGAATCTTTCCCTTATGGACATAAAGGGTGAAATACTGGTAGTATCCCAATTTACATTGTATGGGGACTGCAGAAAGGGCAGAAGGCCAAACTTTATGAGTGCGGCCAGACCCGAAAAAGCTGAAGCTTTATACGAAGAATTTGTCAAGAAGTGCAGAGAAATGGGTATCAAGACGGAAACAGGCACCTTTCAGGCATATATGAAGGTGAATATAGAAAATGACGGACCTGTGACGGTAATTGTAGACAGTGAAAAAATCATATAAGGAGAGAAAGGCATGAAATTCAAGAGACTGCCTTTGGGTATATACCAGGCTAATTGCTATATAGTAAATGATGAGGATTCTAAAGAGACAGCTGTAATTGACCCGGGAGGGGATTTTCAGGAAATAAAAGCATACCTGGAAGCTGAAGGGCTAAAGGTCAAGTATATCATATTGACCCATGGACACGGAGATCACATAGGAGCGCTGAGGGAGCTTATGAGTTACAGCGGTGCCTCTGTATGCATCCATGAAGAGGATAATGAAATGCTTAATAACAGCAGGTTGAATCTTTCTGCGGATATGGGGTATCAGTCAGTTGAGATATCTGCCGACAAGCTTCTCCATGATGGTGATGTTCTGGAACTGGGAGAAGCAAAGCTGAATATAATCCATACACCGGGGCATTCAAGGGGAAGTATATGTATATACTGTGAAGGAAGTCTGTTCAGCGGAGACACTCTTTTTGCATGTTCAATAGGAAGGACAGATCTTGCAGGCGGTTCTTTCGATCAGATAATAGCATCAATCAAGGATAAGCTGTTTATACTGCCTGAAGACACTGCAGTGTATCCGGGACATGGACCTTCATCCACGATACTTATAGAAAAAAGAAGGAATCCGTTTTTTCAATAGACTTATGGAAGCTTAAAGTGAATACGACCGGAGCAAAAGGATAGACTAAAATAATAACACGTGATTGCGGGAGGGTTTTTTCATGAATAAGTCTTCTAAGAAACTACTGACTGAAAAGCATAAGAATAGGATGCATCAGGAGTACAGCGAGCTTATTGACATGATAGAATCGGGCATGGAGGATTTTGAAATAGCAGAAGAGATCGGTTTAGCACCAAAACATGTTTCAGAAATAAAGAAACAAATTTTCAATGATATGGTTTAGGGGAAGTTATGATAGGTATAATGCTTGAAAACCATCAATACTATAATGAGACAGCAGATATTGTGAGATTGTATTTGGGGAAACAGGAAATAAAACAGCTGGAAAAAGCTTTGGCGGAAAGCCAAAGCTTTTTCCAGGGAGACAACGTGCTCATAACAAGCAGGCTTGAAGTCACAGACAAAAGCTGCATATGCATATCCCGATATCAGGACGCTGAGAAATATGAAGAGGAAACATTGGAAATCACAGTTGATACCCCTGACAAAAAGGCACTTAAGCGTACAGTAAAAAAATCCATGTACAAGCTTTTGTCAAGAGTATTCAAAAAGGAATTCCCATGGGGTATACTGACCGGAATAAGACCGGTGAAAATTGTTCATGAGCTTATGGATAACAAGTTTTCTGCTTCAGCAATACATAACATATTGACGGAGGAATATCTGATAAGTAGTGACAGGGCAGAACTGGCAAGGGAAATTGCAGAAATCGAAAGGCCTTTTGTATATCCACTTGCCGATAAGGAGATAAGCATATATATCGGAATTCCCTTTTGCCCCAGCAGATGTCATTATTGTTCATTTACATCAAATTCCATTGTTGCGTACAAGGAATATGTGGAGCCTTATCTAAAAAGTCTAATGGAGGAAATAAGCAGGGTAGCTGAATATCTGAACAATGAAGGCTATAAGGTTCAGACCATATACATTGGGGGAGGCACTCCTACAGCATTAAGTGCAGAACAGCTGGAACAGCTCATTAAATGCATAAACAGAAGCTTTGGCAGGCAATTTTCCGAATTCACCTGCGAAGCGGGGAGACCTGACTCAATAACAAAGGAAAAGCTAAGGGTATTATATGAGAATGGGGTCGACAGAATAAGCATAAACCCACAGACTATGAATGATGAGACCTTAAAATGTATAGGCAGAGCGCATAACTCTGCACAGATTGAAGAGAGCTACAGCATGGCAAGGGCGGAAGGCTTTGACAATATCAACATGGATCTTATACTGGGGCTGCCCGGAGAAAATATGGAACAGCTTTCACATACACTAAAGGCAATAGGTGATATGAATCCTGAAAGCGTTACTGTCCATACCATGGCGATTAAGAGGGCTTCCTTATATAATGAGAATTTTAATAACTTAAGAATAGGTGATGATGAAAATATCTCACAAATGATGGAGTATTCAAAGCAATATCTAAGGCAATTGGGCATGCGTCCCTACTACTTGTACAGGCAGAAGCATATGCTGCAGAATCTGGAGAATATAGGCTTTTCAAAGAAGGGCTTTGAATGCATCTATAATATGCTGATAATGGAAGAAAAACAGACAATAGTTGCTTTTGGAGCTGATGCGGTTACAAAAATTGTGATAAATAGAGAGAACAGGATAGAAAGACAGCATAACATAAAGGATATCAAGCTATATATAGAAAATATAGAAGAGATGATAAGCGATAAACTGGATATTTTGGAGGAACTGAGGAAAACATATTGACATAAATTAAACTCAATATTATAATATTACATTAATATACCAAATAAATTGCTCAGATTAGAAATAATCTGACTATGAATTTACTTTGAACGGGAAAGTAAGCAGTTGATGCTTTGCAGGGAGAGGGTATCGGGCACATTGGTGCTTTGACTGAAAGTACCCTTATTGACAATACTGCTGAAGGACACCCGGGAGTACAGCCGCTGAAACGTGCCTGCACGGATTAGGAAGCTGCGTATGTTCTGCGTTAAAGATAAAAAGATGGATTTTCCAAACAGGGTGGCACCGCGGGATCATACTCTCGTCCCTGACATTAAGTCAGGCACGGGAGTTTTTTATTGTGATCATGTTTAGTACAGAATATATGGTTAAAATAACAATATAAAAGGAGGTACATCATATGTTGACACAAGCGCCAAAAGGTACAAAAGACGTATTGCCCTCAGAGGTTTACAAATGGCATTATGTTGAGAACATTATCAGGGAGATATGTGCCTTGAACGGATACAGGGAAATAAGGACACCTGTTTTTGAGCATACTGAGCTTTTTGAAAGAGGCGTCGGGGAAACCACCGATGTTGTACAGAAAGAAATGTATACCTTTAAGGATAAAGGCGGCAGGAGCATAACATTGAAGCCTGAAGGCACATCACCGGCAGTGAGGGCATTTATTGAGCACAGCGTCTTCAATGAGCCTCAGCCAACAAAGGCCTTTTATTTCACTCCATGCTTCCGGTATGAGAAACCGCAGTCAGGAAGGCTCAGAGAGCATCATCAGTTCGGGGTGGAAGCTTATGGTGCCTCAGATCCCTCTGTGGATGCAGAAATCATAAATATTGCAATGATGCTGTACAGAAGACTGGGAGTCAGCAATCTTGAAATCCGGATTAACAATGTAGGCTGTCCTAAATGCAGGGCTGAATATAACAAGAAGCTTAAGGAATATCTGGAAGCAAAGCTTGGCAGTCTCTGTGAAACCTGTAAGGACAGGTTCTATAAAAACCCCATGAGGATAATCGATTGTAAGGAGGAGAGGTGCAAGGAACAGCTTACTGATGTACCTTTTATGCTGGACAATATTTGTGAGGAATGCAGTGAACATTTTGGAGGGTTGAAAAAATCTCTGGAAATCCTTGGTCTGGAATATGTGATTGACCCCAGGATAGTGAGAGGGCTTGACTATTATACAAAAACTGCTTTTGAGATAGTATCAAAGGATATAGGAGCACAGGGGACTGTCTGCGGAGGAGGCAGATATGACGGTCTTATTGAAGAGTGCGGAGGACCAAGTACACCGGGGATAGGTTTTGGCCTTGGACTGGAAAGGCTGCTGCTTGTTGCTGAGAACCAAGGGGTACAGATACCAGTGCCTGTATATATGGATATATATATTGCCAATATGGGCAAAGAGGCTGCAGAAGAAGCCTTAAGGCAGATAAATCTTTTGAGGAATGAGGGAATAAAGGCTGAGAAGGATTATATGGGAAGAAGCCTAAAAGCTCAGATGAAATATGCCAATAAGATCAATGCAAGATATGTGGTTGTATTGGGAGATGAAGAGATAAAAAGCAGAAGGATAAAGGTAAAGGATATGAGCAGCGGCAGCGAAGAGGAAATCGGACTGGCAGAGCTGGCAAGCTACATAAAAGAGAGGAAATAGGAGGGTAACGCAATGGCAAGAATAAACAGGACTCATATGTGCGGAGAACTGAGCCTGGACAATCTGAATGAGAAGGTTGTACTAACCGGCTGGGTTCAGAGAAGAAGGGACCTTGGAGGACTCATTTTCATACAGCTGAGGGATAGAAGCGGTATCATACAGTGTACGGTCAATAAGGATGTTACACCTG
The DNA here is from genome assembly GCA_041690515.1 of Clostridiaceae bacterium. Taxonomy (GTDB): domain Bacteria; phylum Bacillota; class Clostridia; order Lutisporales; family Lutisporaceae; genus BRH-c25. The sequence goes on from JAWLHF010000021.1 coordinate 36,188, forward strand.
AAGTATTTGCCGAAGCCTTTAAGGTCAGAAGTGAATATGTGCTTGCAATAAAAGGAGAAGTAGTAAAAAGAGAAGAAAACGCAATAAATTCGAAGATGGCCACCGGTTATATAGAAATAACGGTTAGTGAGCTTGAAATATTGAGTAAGGCAGAAACCACACCTATGTATATTGAGGATGATTTGAATGTATCAGAACAACTTAGGCTAAAATACAGGTATCTGGATCTGAGAAGGCCGTCTATGCAGAAA
>JAWLHF010000022.1:0-34907 GCA_041690515.1 Clostridiaceae bacterium
TTCTATGGCAAGCATTATTTCTTGTTCCATATCCTTTGGTATGAAACACTCATATTCAAGGTCCAATCCCCTGTTCAGACAGTCAATCAAGTGTCCCTCAACAGTTACTTTTGATAGCCCCCTGTCCTTACATATTTCTCCTATTGTCTTACCTCCGGTATATAATTCATATGTGATAAGACGTGTATCCTTTTTCTTCTCACTGCTTCTGCTTCTTTTTTCCGGTTCTGCAGCAGCTGTTGCGGACTGGCTGATATTATTCTCCTTAATGTACTCACCGATTATCTTAATAAATGAAACCCCATACTTTTCCAGCTTGAATTTCCCGATGCCTGATACTTCCAGCATGGCTTCATCACAGACAGGCAGTTTGCGGCACATGTCCTCCAAGGTTGCATCTGAGAATACAACAAAAGGCGGAACATTCTTTTTCTCGGCTATTTCCCTCCTCAGCTGTCGCAGCTTTTCAAACAATATGCTGTCGACTCTGCTACCTGCTTTCTGCTTCTTTGGCTGCTCTTTTGCTATCAGTCGCTTTATATATACTTCCTCTTCACCCTTCAACAAATCATAGGCCTTATGGCTCAACACCAATACCGGATACTTGTCTCCCTTTACTACTGCAAAGCCTTCTGATATCAAAAATGCGATTATTTCTTTTATGGTCTCTCTTGGGTACTCCTTCATCAGCCCAAAGGTTGGCAGCTTGTCAAATCCAAGCTTCTTAAGCTTTTCTGAACCGGACCCCTTTAGGACATCAGTTACGACACTGCTTCCAAAACGTTGGCCGGTTATTTTTATGCAAGAGAGTATCTTCTGTGCCTCCTGAGTAATATCTGTACTTTCCATATCATTTGTGCAGCTTCCGCAGTTCTCACATTTCTCAGGCAGGTTCTGCTCCCCGAAATAATCCAGTATGTATCTTCTTAAGCAGCTGTCCGTATTGCAGTAATCCACCATAATCTGCAGCTTCTTATAATCATTGGCCTTATCTAAAAAATCACTGCTGTTCTCAATCAGTAATTTGTTCATTACTGTATCTGCTGCACTATATAGAAGTATGCATTCTGCCTTTTCTCCATCCCTGCCTGCTCTTCCGGCTTCTTGATAATAGTTCTCCATGGTCTTTGGCATATTGTAGTGAATAACATAGCGGACATTTGACTTATCGATACCCATACCGAATGCATTGGTTGCCACAATCACCTGTGCTTTATCATATATAAATGCCTCTTGATTCGCAGCTCTCTCACTGTCCTTCAACCCTGCATGATATCTGGTTGTCCTTATACCCTTTCTCCTGAGCTTTTCACTTACACTTTCCACAGTCTTTCTGGTCAGACAGTATACTATACCTGAGCTGTCAGGGTTTTTCCTGATGTAATCCAATAAGAAGCTGAATTTATCTGAGGGTTTGTCCACTTCAAAGTAAAGATTCTCTCTGTCAAACCCTGTTACAAAGATATGAGGCTCTTCAAGAGCTAAAAGGTTCTTGATGTCTTCCTTTACCTGTAATGTTGCTGTTGCTGTAAAAGCGGCTACAACCGGGCGTTCAGGAAGCTTGTCAATCATGGCTGCTATCTTGGTATAGCTTGGTCTGAAATCATGTCCCCACTCAGAAACACAATGTGCCTCATCTACTGCTACAAAGGAAATATCTAAAACGGATAAAAGCTCCCAAAAACCTTCTGTCTCCAATCTTTCAGGGGCTATATACAGTAGTTTGTATCCGCCTCTTTGTGCTTTTTCCATTACTTCCCTGTATTCTTGCAGGCTCTGTGAGCTATTTATAAATGCCGCTTCTATCCCCATCTCCCTTAGGGTGTCAACCTGATCCTTCATAAGTGAGATAAGGGGTGAAATTACTATTGTTGTTCCTTCCAATAAAAGAGCCGGTATCTGAAAGCATATTGACTTTCCTGCTCCGGTAGGCATGATACCGAGTACATCTTTTCCTTTTAGTATTTTATCAATTATCAGCTTTTGCCCGGTCTTGAAGGATGTGTATCCAAAACAATCCTGCAGCAGCTGAACAGCTCTATCTTCCATAGTACCTTCTCTTACCTGCTTTCTTCAGTATTTTGCAAACATATGTTCTTATATCTATTCTACAATAATTTCCTATAATTGTAAATAGTAAAAAATCTCACTTATTTACTGCTTTTCATCAGAAGGCAGTGTTAATGCCAGCAAAAAAGTCAGTATCAACGAAAGCCCCATAGTAAGCATTCCCCACCGGAAGCTTGCATTGTCGGCAATGAAGCCTATGAGCCATGGAAAGAACATCCATGACAGCACACTGTTCAAAAGAACTATTGATGAAACCGCTCCTGAATTCTCAGGATAGTAATTGCAAGCAAAGGTTATCGTCAGCGGAAGTGTCGCACATGTCAGAAAACCTGATACTCCCGTTGCAGCAGTCATTAAGACAGTATTGCTTGACATAATTCCGCCAGCCAATACTATACCCCCTAAGAAGCAGCCATATTGTATAACGTATTTTGCTTTCTTTCCCTTGAATACCAACGAATACAAAAGTCTTCCCATGATGACTGATATATAAAACAAAGATACTGCCAAACTGGAAAGGAAAGGCTTTGCAAAAAGAGCTTTTTCCATATACATAGGCAGCCAAACCGATATGCCGGACTGATATCCCGAAAATATGAACATAATCAGACATAAGACCAACAGCCTTGGACTTCTAATAAGCTTCAGATAGTTCGTGTTTTTTGTGCTTCTGTCTGACTTTTCATCTACATATATACTTCTCAATAGAATAAAATAAGTGACACTAACTAATGAACAGGTGATTCCAAGTATTAGAAAGGTATTATACCACAAGAGTCCTGAGCTTCTGAATACCGATGAAAATAATGGCCCAATCAAACCGCCTATGGAAAAGGAAACTCCCATCATATTGATATGAAACCCTCTATTGTCAGGATTGATATCAGAAACAAATGCATTGAGAAGCACATCAAGCATCCTGGTGCTGGCACCTAAAACAAAAAACAGTGCCAGCAGGGCAATATAAGTAGGTGCAAAAGCAATAGCAAGCAGAGAAATGCTATATGCAAAAAAAGTCATACCTATCAGTCTGGACTTTTTGCCATAGTCAGCCAGCACTCCGCCCAATATGGTAAAAATCACTCCTCCAATGCTCTGGAAGGTTGAAATCAAGCCTGCCTGTGAAAGCTGCAGCCGATACTGGTCAACAATGTTTGTCAATAATGGGCCAAGCATTGTCAGTGACATTGCATAAAACAACATCAGCACATTAAGCATTATGGTCAGGAAAAGAGTACCTTTTCCTTTAACAGTTTTTTCCTCGGAAGTGATTGATATCTGAGTATCCATACTTTATTACCATCCAATTCGAATTATTATAGTCACAAACATCTGCTTTGATTGTCGACAATGTACATATGATAACTATAGATTCTACTTCTACCTGCCAAATCCTGCTTATATTTTATATGCCCTGATACTATTTTTATTAATAGCAAAAACAACTCATCAATAAGATGAATTGTTTCTGATGGTTTCAAGTATTATTAATACTTTTCTACATTTTATGGTAAAATTATTTATATAAGCAAAAGCTTATCAGATTGGAGGAATAAATTTGAGTAGTCACGCTGATATGAAGGATTCAATGCTGAATAAAAAAATATGGGCTGTGATAGGAGCCAATGATAATCCGGATAAATTCGGAAACATCATTTACAAACGGCTGAAAAAAGAAGGTTATAAGGTATATCCCGTCAACCCTTTATATTCAGAAATCGAAGGTGACAAATGCTATGGAGATCTTGCGTCACTGCCTGTGATGCCGGAGGTTCTCGATATGGTAGTTTCACCAAAAAGGGGCAAGGCATTCATAGAGGAAGCTTCCAGCCTTGGAATAAAAAACATATGGCTGCAACCCGGTACTTATGATCAGGAGCTGCTTGCGTTAATCAAGGAAAAACAGCTGACAGCCATACAGGCTTGTGTATTGGTTGAGTTAGGTAAATAAATGAGAAGCACTGAGTTATTGATAACTCAGTGCTTTTTCTGTCTGCATCAATTATTCTTTTCATTTGTTTTAGTATGAAGTCTTTTATACCTCAACCCCTGCTTCCACAAGGAAACTGTATATAATTACTATTTAGTCTTATCAATAAGCCCCATACGTCCTGCATATGCTATTACCTGAGCTCTATTCTCCAAGTGGAGTACTTCCAGGATTTTCTCCATGTGGTACTTGACTGTCCTTTCAGTTAATCCCAATGTCTCACCCACCTCCTTATAGGTTATCCCATTTGCCACCATCTCAAGCACTTCCAACTGCCTGCCGGAAAGCCTCTTTTTCTTAAGGAAATCCGGTGTGTCTTGTGAGTTTTTGGCATTATCCCTTCTATTGAATTCCTTCAAAAGTCTGGCTGCAAGATCCTTTGAAAAGGAAATCTCCCCGTTTTCCAAATCAAACAGCATGTCTATAAGTTCCTTAGCATTTGTATTTTTAAGTAAGTACCCAGACGCACCATATTTAACCGCCTCAAAAAGGTCCTCATCCTCTACCGAAGTGGTAAGCATGACAATCTTTATATCCGGCATCTCGGCTTTTATCAGCCTAAGTGCATCCAATCCGCTGCACACAGGCATCTTTATATCCATCAATATGATATCAGGTTTTAGGAGACATGCTTTTTCATATGCCTCTCGGCCGTTTGAAGCTGTTCCCGCTACCTCTATCCCGTGGGTTTCAAGAAGATATTGCAGTCCTTCCAGAAATAAAGAATGATCATCAACAAGCATCAATTTCTTTTTCATCTGTGCTCCCCCCTTTTAGCCGGTAGTGTAACTGCAATTCTGCTTCCCTTTCCCGGTGTTGAGCTTATATCTATAGCCGCACCTATCTCCGAAGCCCGCTCCCTCATTATTCCCATACCGAAGCCGGAATTGTTGTCATCTATACCAAACCTTGTATCAAACCCTCTTCCGTCATCCTCTACAGCTACAGATAAATACTCTCTATCAGCTTCAAAGGTTATTCCAACATTCTTTGCCTCCGCATACTTTCTTATGTTGTTCAATGCTTCTCTGATAATATTCAGCAGATTGATGCGGGAGTTTGGATCAAGGCTATCCCCTGAAAACCCATCAGGCATTGAGAGTCTTACCTTCAATCCCGACTGTTCTTCAAAGCTGGAAATACAGCTTCTCAACATGTACAAAAAATCTTTTTCAATTATTTCTGAGTTCCTGGCGTTTTTAATGTATTGTCTTATATCACTATGAGCTGTCTGAGATACACTCACCAGCTTGTCTAGCTTATCCAGCGCAGTTGTCACACCGGTATTCACAAGCTCCTGCCTGATTCCTTGAGCTTGCAGATTGATAAAACCGAGAGTCTGCCCGAGATTATCATGCATATCCCTTGCTATTCGCTCTCTTTCCTCTATTACTGCAAGCTTCCAATGATGCTTCATGATTTCATGCTCTGCCTGCTTTTTTTCAGTTATATCATATATAACCGCAAGCCGTCCTAAAAAAGCACCCTTATTGTTTGTGAGGGATGACAAAAACACCTCATATATCTTCTCAGATTCTTCGGTGGTAATGTTAAACTCAGTTTGTGCAATACTCCTATCAGTACAAGCTTTAGCAAGCTTAGGAATGCCTTCTAAGACTTTCTCAACTCTTCTAGCGGAAATTGTTGAAGCAGGCATCCCAATGATTTTTTCAAAGGTAGGATTGATATCCAGTACCCTGTTTTGCAAATCCATAACCAGCACCCCAGCGTTCATGGACTCGATCACCGTGGCTCGGGCTAAAGGAACAAGATCAAACATCTTAAACCGATATATTCCCCAGGCAATTATCATACCTGCGGGGCCAAAGAATACCGGTGTAACATCAAACCTTTTTATGGGGCTTAATCCTGAAATATATAGTATGTTGGGTACAACTATCAGACTTATTCCTGCAAACAAAGCAATAGCCTGCTTCCTATAGACTGTATTCTTAATAAAGACCGCCCTTATGACAAGTACCCATCCAATAATATTTAATATATGAGAATATGCTGCATGAATGTAGAAAGCAGGTCCGTACTTTTTTGCAATTACCGGAAATACTCCGCTATAATCCATATGCATGTCATACCTTATCAGTCCGTGTAAGCAGTCAGTCCATACAAGTATTGTTATGATTGTGGGAATAAAGGCAAGCCATAATACCTTTCGGTTATTGACCCATTTATCATAACCTGTAAATTGCATACATAGCGCAAGCAGGGTTACCGGGGAGTAACAGTAAGCAAAGTACTGCACATTCGCCCATATGAGTTTGGTATTGAAGTCTGCTGCAGCCATTTCAAGGGCATTGCCAAAGGACCATATTGTCACAACAAACATACTAAGTATAAAGCTCTTGCTTCCTTTTGAATGATATCGTCTCAGCAATGCATATATACCCAGGGATAGCGACATAGCTGCGGAAACAAACAACGGCCATATGTATGGATTATATTGAAACCGCACAGCGCATGCCCCCTTTCCTGTAAGAATATTCCTATATTAATAATAAGCTAGTTTCCATCAAAATGAAACAAAAAACTCGCCTTTTTTGACGAGTTTCATAATATAAATGCGTGAATACCATCTATTGATATTCACGCATTTGTCCTCTTTATCGTTCTTCCCTGAAATATGGGATTCCACAAGCCTTCGGTCCTGCCTTTTCCCTTGACTTTCTCATGGACACAACTACAAGTACAGTAATTGTTACCAGATAGGGTAGCATATCTATGAAGTACTGTGAAATATTGATCCCAAGGTTTTGTATCCTGAAGCCTATTATATCAAGTCCACCGAACAGGAAGGCTCCAAACAGTGCTTTATACGGATTCCATGTGGCAAATATGACCAATGCAACGGCGATCCAGCCTCTTCCTGCTGTGACACCCTCCTGCAATGCAGGTACATATACAAGGGACAGGTAAGCTCCACCCAATCCGCATAGTGCTCCGCCCACTAAGGTATGAACATATTTATACAAGGTTACATTCACACCTGCGGCATCTGCCGCTCCAGGATTCTCTCCCACTGCTCTCAGGTTCATTCCCCAACTGGTCTTGAAGAGGTAAATCCCAAGAAGTATTGCGGATACATAGCCAAGATAGACAAATACATCCTGCCTAAACAGTACCGGACCTATCAAGGGAATATCCCCCAGCAATGGTATGGTATAGGGTCTAAAAAACATCCTCAAGCCTTCCGGTGCAATCTGGCCTACCAGATCCTGACCTACAAAATCCGCAAAGCCTGAGCCGAATATTGTCAAGGTCAGACCTGCTACTGTCTGATTCGCCCTGAGCGTTATTGTAATGAATGCAAAAATCAACGCACCTCCTGCTCCTGCCACCATAGCAGTTAACAAGGCTAATGATGCGCTGCCGGTTGAAAGTCCTACCATAAAGCCCATAACCGCACCCATCAACATCATACCTTCAACACCAAGGTTCAGGTTCCCTGAGCGCTCCGTGATTATTTCACCCAATGTTGCGAACAAAAGGGGTGTACCTGCAACAATAGCTGCATGAAGAAAGGAAATAAGTGCTTCCATAATCACTGTACCTCCTTTCCGACACTGACTTGATTCTTTTCAGCAATATGATGTTTTTTCACCAGAACAAACTTATATCTTACAAAAAACTCACTGCCAAGTACAAAGAATAGAATAATACCTTGCAGTAACTCTGCTGCAGCCTGAGGTATACCAAAAACGGTCTGGATATACGAACCTCCCTCAAGCAGTGCGGCAAAAAGAACCGAAACAATCAGAATAACCGGTGCGCTTAATGCTGCCAACCAAGAGGTAATAATTGCTGTATAGCCTACACCGCCGGTAATTTCTACTGACAAGGTGTTGTTTACTGCTGAGGCTTGTATCATTCCGACTAAGCCGCAGAGTCCGCCGCTCAGCATTATTGCTATCAATATTGTCTTTTTGATATTAATGCCCGCATACCTTGCAGTATTGACACTTTCGCCGATTACTGCTATTTCATAACCCTTTTTTGTATGATTAATGAATATATGTACGGCAACCACAAGTACAAGCGCTATAATCCATCCTATATGTACCCCGAAAACTTCAGGCAGAACCGCATTATCGGGGAAATTTGCAATCTTAGGGAAACCAAGGGATTTAGGATCTCTCCATGGACCGTACTGCAGGAACATGATCCATTTTAACCCAATATAGTTCATCATAAGAGTAACTATCGTCTCATTAGTCCCCCATTGAGCTTTGAAAAAAGCCGGTATAAGCGCCCATATCCCTCCCGCGAGCATTCCTGCAATTATCATTACAAGAAGCATTAGCGGCATAGGCATGTCATTCATAAACAGTGCGAAATAAGTGGCCGCGAAGGCACCTATTGCTATCTGCCCTTCCCCGCCTATATTCCAGAACTGCATTCTGAATGCAATACCAATTCCCAGGGACGTAATTACCAAAGGTATTGCTTTCACTATGGTCTCTCTGATCCTATAAGGTGTTCCGAAGGCACCTTGTACCATTTTGACATACACATCCCCCGGATTTAAATCCAGAAGAAGAATAAAGAGTGAAGAAGCTACAAGAGCAAGTATAATTGCACCTATTCTGATCAATGCAGCCTGCATCCGGCCCGGTTCGCTTTTCTTAATTGCACGTACTGTTATTGGCATCAGCATAATCGCTCTTCTCCCCCTCTCTTGTCAAATTGACGGCACCTGTCATCATCAGTCCTATTTCTTCCTTTGTAACATTCCTTGCATCAACAATTCCTGTTATTTCTCCTGCACAAAGGACCATTATCCTGTCACAAAGCTCCAACAGGACATCCAGATCCTCTCCTATATATAGAACTGCCACTCCCTTCTGTTTTTCCTCATTCAGCAGATCATATATGGTATAACAGGAGTTGACATCAAGTCCTCTTACCGGATAAGCCGTTATCAGAACCTGAGGTTTTGAGTCCAGCTCTCTTCCCAACAGTACCTTCTGAATATTACCACCCGAGAGCATACGTACGGGATGCTTTATTCCCGGAGTCTGGATGCTTAATCTGTCTATTATCTCCTGTGACTTCTTCTCTGCAGGCTTCCTGTTAATAAATATCCCTTTCTGTCTCTGGTACAGCTTAAGTACGACGTTGTTTACTATATCCATTGATGCAACCAGCCCCATACCGAGCCTGTCCTCAGGAATAAAGCTCAAGCTTATCCCCTTGGTTATTATTTCTGAAGGGGATTTTCCTACCAGATCTTCACCGTCAAAAACAACCTGACCTTGCTTTACCGGATACAAGCCCGCAATAGCTTCGCACAATTCCCTCTGTCCGCTGCCTGCAACTCCTGCGACACCCAGTATTTCACCTGCATATAAGTCGAAGCTCATTTCCTTAAGCACCTTGACACCTTCAATATTCACGGCGCTTAAATCTCTGACTTCCAGTGTAACCTTGCTCTTCTCCGTCTCTATCCTCTTGATGGAAAGGTCTGCAGGACATCCCATCATGAGCTCAGTCAGATGTTTCGGGTTGGTGGATACCTTGTCCACTGTCATAACCGTCTCTCCTTTGCGAAGAACAGTTATACGATCCGCAACCTCCATGACCTCGTTCATCTTGTGGGTTATAAATACAACAGAGCAGCCTTCTTCCTTCATTTTCCTCATGATTTTGAAAAGCTTTTCAGTTTCCTGAGGTGTCAAAACCGCTGTGGGTTCATCCAGTATCAGTATCTCTGCACCCCTATAAAGTACCTTCAAAATTTCCAGAGTCTGCTTTTCACCAACCGACATGTTATAGACCTTCTTGTCCGGGTCTATATCCAATCCGAAACGGACCGACATGTCTTTAATCTTTTGAGATAATACCTTTTCATTCAGAAAAAAGCTGTTTTTCTGACCCAGGATTATATTTTCCTTGGCAGTCAGGACATCTATCAGCTTAAAATGCTGATAAATCATACCTATTCCAGCCTTAATGGCATCCTTTGGAGCTGCAAACTGTATCTCCCTGCCTTTTATAAAAATAGAACCGCTGTCGGGGGTATAAACCCCTGACAGCATGTTCATCAATGTACTTTTACCAGCGCCGTTCTCTCCCAAAAGTGCATGTATCTCACCTTTGCGGACATCCAGGTTGATATTCTTGTTTGCAACTACCTTTCCGAAGGACTTATTTATATTCTTCATTGAAATATAGTTGTTTTCCATAGCTTATTTTCCTATCTTGTTTTATTTTATCTTTCCTTCGACGCCTTGTACAAACCAGTCAACGCTCATTATTTCATCAAATGTCATTTTTGAGCCTTCAGGTACTCTTACTGTTCCGGTCTGATCCTTTATAGGTCCCTGGAATACATAGAAGGAACCATCTATAATTGTTGCCTTAACCTTGTCAACCGCTTCCTGTGTACCCGGTGCAACATTGTCTGTAAGTGGTGCCAGCTCAACCATACCATCCTTCATATTACCATAGTAGTTTTCCTGCTTCCAGTTTCCATCAAGTATTCTCTGTACCTCTGCAGCATAGTATTTTCCCCAGTTCCATACAGGTGCTGTCAGGTACGCTTTCGGTGCTGATTCCCTTGTATCCAGGTCATATCCTATAGCCCATACGCCCTTTTCCTCAGCTGCCTGCTGTGTTGCAGTTGTATCCTGATGCTGTGCCAATACGTCACAACCTGCATCCAGTAAAGCTTTTGCAGCTTCCTTTTCCTTTGCAGGATCATACCATGTATGGGTCCAGTTAACCTTAACTTTTACATTAGGATTGACTGACTGAGCTCCAAGAGTAAATGCATTTATACCTCTTACAACCTCAGGAATCTCAAATGCTGCTACATAACCGAGGGTATTGTTCTGAGTTCTAAGTCCTGCAACAATACCTGCAAGATATCTTGCTTCTTCCATAGCACCGAAGTAATTGCTGAAGTTTTCACCGCTCTTGTATCCTGAACAATGAAAGAATTTTACATCGGGATGAGATTTTGAAGCTTTTTCTACAAAGTCCATATGTCCGAAGGAATTTACGAATACAGCTTTGCATCCCTGGTCTACCAGGTCGTTTATTACCTTTTCACATTCGCTGGATTCTGGTACCCCTTCCTTATACATGGTCACAATCTTGTCTCCAAGCTGCTCTTCAAGATAAAGCCTTCCGATATCATGTGCCTCTGTGTAGCCGCCGTCTTTAGCTGAGCCTATGTAGACAAAACCTACTTTAAGTGGTTCAGCCTTTTGCTCTGCCGGTGCTGAAGCTTCCTGCGGAGCTTCTGGTGCCGCTGCCGGTTCCGCCTTTGGTGCACAGCCTGTTAGCATAAATGCGAATACCATGACAAGTGCTAAGAGTAAACTAATGGTTCTCTTCATACTGATTTTCCCTCCCCAAATTTGTTTTTGGTAGTACACTGCAAAACCAAATAATGCTTGATTTGTAGGTTCTACAGGCGTATCTTGAAGGAATTCCTTCTTTGCTATAATACTGCAAGTAATACGCAATATCGTGCACAAAGAAGAAATCGCCTTGCAACCTAGTATTACTAACCATTCCAATAATTGGATTGACCATTCAATCAAATTATCTTATAAATCCCTTGTGGAGTAAGAGAATCTACCAGCACTAATGAAGGATTCTACAAAAAAACTCCCAGAGTTTTTTCTCTTCTGGGAGTTTATAAGTAGATTAAAGCTTTGTATTATTCATAGGCCAGATACCTTGTATTAAGAAATGGAGAAATTGCTCCGTTGTATCTTTAGCCAATAACCTAACACAAAAACATCAAACATCTAATATATAAACAACCCGTAGTCCGGTAATTCTTGGTCACCTGGTAGAGACGCTTAGACCATATTTCTAAGCATATACAAGCCGTCAGCTTCCTGCTGGAACTGTCTATTAGATCATATATTGCTGCATTAATTGTTATAACTGAATCTTTGATATTATTATATCGAATTTATGTATATACCATATTTTACATGAAAATTACAAAGAATGCAAGAAGGCAATTCTTCTATTATACTGGGTTTGCATGGAAAGCTTACTCTTCATCAAGTACTTTCTTAACTGCATTGAATATTTTATTGTAACCTGTGCAGCGGCATAAATGTCCCGATATTTCACGTTTTATCTCTTCCTCCGTCAACTTCTTACCGCTTTCAACAATAGCAGTTGTTGTAAGCACAAGTCCTGGAGTGCAGAAACCGCATTGTACAGCTCCTTCATCTACAAAGGCCTGTTGAACCTTCGACAGCTTACCATCCTTTGAGACACCTTCAATAGTTGTGATACTCTTGCCATCAGCCCAGACAGCAAGATAGATGCATGAATCAATTGCCGTACCGTCTATCAGTACCGTACATGCACCGCATTCACCTACAGAACAACCCTGCTTTACTCCGGTAAAATGCAGTCTGTCTCGAAGCACCTCAAGCAACGACTCTCTCATATCAATATCAATGGAATATGGTTTGCCATTCACGTTCAGACTGATCTTTTTCATATTACTCAAGCTCCACACCTCCGCTCCTTTTGACGGCTTCCTTAAGAGCCCTAAATGTCAGCACTTCAATCAAATGCTCCCTGTATGCCTTTGAAGCTCTCCATGAATCTCTGGCTCTTGAAGCTTTCACTGCCAGCCTGCTGATTTCCTTCAGTGCTTCCGCTGTTATTTCCTTATCCTTTGCATAAGCTTCAGCCTCGCTGCATCTTATAGGCGTTGGAGCTGCTACACCCAGAGCAATCCGGACATCTGCAAGCTTATTGCCTTCCACCCTGCATACAGTTGAAACTGCGAGCATTGCTATATCCATCGCTTTTCTGCCGCTATACTTGATATAACAACCACCGGTCTTCATGTAGTCATCCTTTGAGATCAATACGTTGGTCAATATTTCACCAGGCAGCAGCTTTACTTTTCCGGGTCCTGCATAGAAGTCTCCTATTTGAACCAACCTTTCACCGGAGGAGCTGACCAGCTTCAAAACCGCATTGTATGCAAACAAGGTAGCTGCACTATCCGCTGATACAGCACCATTGCATATATTGCCGCCTATTGTCGCCATATTTCTAATTTGAGGGCCTCCTACAGACACAGCAGCTTCCGACAGAACCGGCAAATGGGTGTTTATTATATCATTTCTATTAATTTGAGCAAAGGTAGCCATTGCACCGATTGAAATAGTTCCATCCTCTAAAATACTTATTTCGTTCATTCCCGGGATGTCTCTAATACTCAGAAGCTCAGCCTCTTCCAAAGCACCGCTTCTCATATGGATTAATACATCTGTGCCTCCTGCAATTATCTTCAATTTAGGATTGCTGGAAAGCATTCTTAAAGCGGCTTCCATGGTATCGGGCTTTTCAATATTCACTATATCAAACATTTTCCCATCTCCTTTCTACAGCAATCCGCTTTCTTTCAGATTTTCAAATACCTTCTGAGGGGTCAGGGGCAGCTTATTAACAGGCATTCCTGTTGCATGCAGAAGAGCATTCCTAATAGCCGGTGCAGGTGAGATGGTAGTGTTCTCACCCAAGGATTTCTGACCTACCGAACCTGCAGGATCAGGTACCTCTACAAAATCAGCCCCGATATCAGGTGTATCCATTATTGTCTGAAGCTTGTAGTCCAGGAAGTTGTTATTCAAAGGTGCACCTGTCTTGGGGTCAAACAGCATTTGCTCCGAAAGAGCGTAGCCCATGCTCATGCTTACGCCTCCGTGCACCTGCCCTTCGGCAAGCTGAGGATTGATTATGACACCTGAATCATGAACATTATATATCTCAATGACCTCGATCCGTCCGGTCTCCATATCCACTTCAACCTCAACAAATGTTACTCCGTATGCCATTGCGTTTGTTCTGACATTTGCTGTGACATCGCTGGTAATCGGTGCTGCATCTACAGGATCATAATATGATTCCATAGCGACCTCTTCTAAAGTGCATATCTCTCTTTTTAGTTTCTTTTCAATGATTCTTGCATTTTTGATATCCAACTGGTCAATACTCAAACCAATTTTCTTTGCAGCTATCTCAAGAACCTTTCTTCTGACTTCGTCAGCAGCTTTTTTAACTGCTGCCCCGGATACAAAGGTCTGTCTGGAAGCATATGCTCCCAAGTCAAAGGGTGATATGTCAGTATCCTGCTGAGATATGACATGGACCATATCCAATGGCAAGCCCAATACCTCTGCAGCAATTTGAGATAGAACAGTGTCACTTCCCTGACCTATTTCAGTAGCCCCAATCTGCAGCTGTACTGAACCGTCCTGGTTCATCACTATTCTTGCCCCCCCAATTTCAAAACCATGGGGATAGGTTCCGGTGGCATAGCTGAAACAAGCCATTCCTAGGCCTCTTCTCTTGGTTCCCTTTTGATTCTTATATTTTTTCAGCTTCTCATCCCATTTAATAAGTTGTTTTCCTTTTGTTATACACTCAGGAAGGCCAAAGGATCTAACCACAATTCCGGAATGAGGATCCACCTTTCCCTCACTGACAAGGTTTTTCAGTCTGAATTCAACAGGATCGATATTCATTTCCCGGGCTATATCATCCACATGACTCTCCAATGCAAAGAATATCTGCGGACAGCCATAAGCTCTCATTGCTCCGGCTGCAGGCAGATTTGTATATACTGTTTTGGGCTCATAATTCATAGAATCGTAATTGTAAAGGAATCTGAACTTTCCTCCTGCACTCATTACGATAGTATGACCATGGGAAGCATAAGCGCCGTTGTTGCTTATAGGTTTCATATCCAGACTGAGCATCTTCCCTTCATTTGTTACCGCTGTCCTGACGTAGAATTTCATAGCATGTCGAGTCCTTGTATCTATGAAGCACTCTTCCCTCGTAAGAGAATAGCGTACCGGCCTGCCGTTAACCGCTAAGGTCATTGCCGCAGTCAGAGGCTCTATTATTACATCCTGCTTGTTTCCAAAGCCTCCGCCTATATATGGCTTTATAACTCTGATTTTTCCCCATTGGATACCAAGGGCCTGGCCTACTATTCTTCTAACTATCTGAGGTATCTGAGTTGATGATACTATCACTATGCGTCCGTCAGTGTCCACATATGCATATGCACTTTGAATCTCAAGATGACAGTGCTGTACTATACTGGTTTCATACACTCCTTCAAATATACGGTCAGCCTTTTTAAAGTCAGCCTTACAGTCTCCTATTTCCTCTTTTGCCGATCCCAGTATATTATCAGGCTTTTCCTCATGGATTACCGGTGCTCCCGGAAGCATTGCCTTCTCAGGATCCAGTACAAAGGGAAGCACTTCATATTCCACCTCAATCAGCTTGAGTGCTTTTTTTGCAGTAAGTTCGTCAACAGCTACTACTGCTGCAATACCGTCCCCCACAAGACGCGCCTTATCAGTAAGTATAAGCCGGTCTGCCACATCCCTGTGCTCAGGGTCTAAAGACCATGGATGTCCTGCTGTTGCATATAGTATATTGGGAAGGTCCTTATGGGTAATGACAGCCTCAACCCCTGGCAAAGCCTTTGCTTTGCTCACATCGATATTCTTAATGATTGCATGGGCATGAGGACTTCTCAATACCTTACCCACAAGCATATCACGCTCGAAAAAATCGTCAGCATATTTGGCCTTTCCTGTTACTTTTGCGACTGCATCTTTTCTGGTCTCTCTTTTCCCCACTATTTCATAAGCCATTTTTTCACCTTCATTCAAACAGATTTTGTCATGCTACTGTTTAACAATCGGTTTATACTAAAATCTTTTCCAAACAGCTGCAGCCAGTTCACGGCTCTTTGCCATTATTCTCTCTTCGTCTATATTCAGAAGCTTTCTGTCTTCCATCAGCACCTTGCCGTTTACTATTGTTGTATCAACATGACGCCCTGTGACACCAAACAACAGATGGCCGTTTATATTTCCTTCGTTAATTTCTGTCGGAGGATTGTAATCGACTATGATTACATCCGCCAAAGCACCCTCTTTCAGTATCCCCACCTGTCCTTCAATGAACCTCTCGGTAATCGTCTTGTTGTTGGTGAACAACATTTCTGGTATCTCACCCCAGGCAACCTTCGAATCCCCTTTGACATGCTTGTGTATGATATTACCAACCTTGTAGGATTCCATCATATCTGCGGTATATCCGTCAGTACCCAATCCCAGAAGAATGCCCTTACCGAACATTTCAAGCACCGGTGAAGCTCCTACTGCGTTTCCCATATTGGACTCAGGATTGTGGACCACTATTGTGTCTTTTTCCTTCAAAAGATCCATTTCCTTTTCGGTTATATGGATGCAGTGAACTGCTATTGTCTTATCCGATAGTACTCCTGTATCATACCATCTCTCTATTACACCTTTTCCGTACTTTTCTTTTGAATCTTCCACATCTTCTATACCTTCGGCACTGTGCACGTGAAATCCTGCATTTAATCCATTGACAGCATCAAGACATTTTTCCAATGTTTTCTGCGAAACAGTCATTGAAGCATGAAGTCCGAACATACCCTTAAGCATATCGTCCTTCTTGTTATTGCAGTACTTTATAAAATCAGCATTTTCCTTGATGCCTTCATCAGCGATTTTTTCTCCGTCACGGTCTGAAGTCTCATAGCAAAGGTTGCTACGAATCCCTATGTGCTCTGCGGCTTCTGCAATTTTGAACAGACTGCCTGTGATGGCATAGGGGCTGGCATGATGGTCAAAAACTGTCGTTACACCGTTTTTCACCTGGTCAATCATAGGAACTGCCGCACTGTAGTATACATCTTCAAGGGTCAATACCTTGTCAAGCCTCCACCACAGTCCCTTCAATATATCTGAAAACTTCATGGCCGGTGGGCTGTCATTGGCCATACCTCTTGCAAAGGTACTGTAATAATGCATATGTGTATTGATAAATCCGGGCATTATAAGCTTCCCTTTTGCATCAATGAATCTTGCTGTACTGTATTTTTCCTTAAGCTCTGAGGTTTTGCCTACTTCGGCAATTTTGTTGCCTTCTATTGCAACACAACCATTTTCTATTATCGGTATTGAATTATCCCTGGTAATGACTTTTCCGTTACCTACTAATATCATTATATTCCCTCCCAGCTTTATTATTGTTCGGCTGCCGCACTTCTTTGCTTTGCCACTATTTCAGCGGCTGTATCATGGGCGTCAACCGCCACCTTATCTGAATCTATTGTTATCAGCTTTCCGTCTTTTACTACTACCTTCCCGTTGACTATAGTCATATCAACAAGACTGGAATTTCCAAGGCATACAAGTGATACCAAAGGGTCATGGCAGCCGGAGTATTCAATGCCCTTAAGGTTGAATAGTACTATATCCGCTGCTTTTCCTGCATCCAGTCTTCCGGTGTCATTTCGTCCCAGAACATCTGCACCGCCTCTTGTAGCTGTTTTGAGGACTTCATAGGCTGTCAGACCTTGAGTCCCATATTTTAGATGGTTAAGAAGATAAGCCCTTCTTACCTCTTCCCACATATTTGAGCCATCATTGCTGGCACTTCCGTCCACCGCTATGGATAGCTTTCCGCCGGACCTGACAATTTCTGTTGTCCTGCATATACCGCTGTTAAGCTTCATATTGGATGAAGGACAGTGAGCAATCCCTGAGCCTTGCAATCTGTCTATCTCATCATCACTTAAGAATATTCCGTGAGCGTACCATACATCATTTCCGACCCACTCCAGATCCTCCATAAGTTCGAAGGGCCTCCTGCCATAGCGTTCCAGACAGAATTTTTCTTCATCAAGGGTCTCAGCCAGATGGGTATGCAGCATAACACCCTTTTTTCTTGCCAGATCCTTTGTCTGAAGCATAAGCTCCTTTGTCACCGAAAAGGGGGAGCATGGTGCCAAAGCTATTCTCTGCATCGCAAAGGGACTATTGTCATGATACTTGTCTATCAGCCTTTCGCTATCAATAAGAATCTCTTCTTCTGTTTGAACAACCTCCATGGGTGGCAGTCCTCCCATATCCCTGCCAAGTGACATAGACCCTCTTGTTGCATGGAATCTTATGCCTATTTCCCGGGCGGCTTTTATCTGCTCATCAATTAGTGTTGCAGGCTGACCTTTAGGAAACACATAATGGTGATCAGAAGTCAGAGTACAACCGGTGCGCAGTAGTTCTGAAAAACCTACAAGAGCACCGTAATAAACTGCCTCTGGAGTGATGTTCTTCCAGAATTCATACAGTCCGACAAGCCATGGAAAAAGAGGCTGCTCCTGCACTTCCTTGATCCCTCTGAACAGGGTCTGGTAGAGATGGTGATGAGTGTTTACAAAACCCGGCAGCGCTGTCAAACCGCTGCAGTCAATCACCTCAACATCCCCTTCGGCACTCAGGTTACTGCCTATTTCTTTTATTGCTGCACCTTCAATCATTATGTCACAATTCTCAAAGGTCTCATCCCTATCATTGAAGGTAACAACAAATTCAATATTCTTCAAAAGCTTCCGACTCATAATCCACGCCTCCAAATTGCTGATTTGAGCAGTTGTAGAAGGATACGATATAAGTGAGCAGGGAACGGGTAACACTGAACACACGGATGTTACACTGAATCGCTCCGTGATTGCACGGAAGCTTACTAATTTCTCAATTACACTGTCATTCTGAACGCAGTGAAGTATCTTAACTTTCTTGCTCATCCCATGAAAAGTTTTCATGTATTCCTTTAGGGTCCAGATCCTTCGCTTCACTCAGGATGGCACAGAGGCTTTACTTTCCCCTCCGTGTATTCAGTGGATTTCAGTGTTTTTCCGAAGGAAAACCGTGTTATCCGTTCTCCCTTATGTCACATTCTACAACATATACGAATACTTATCGATACATGTCTTTATAACCGCTGCCATTTCCTTGGAAATAACATTTTCCTGTCCTACTGTGTAGTTGACAGTCTTACCCTCTTCTGTCCTGACCAGGCAAAGGCCTTTTGCCATATCTGATATCAGGAAGCCTTTGTTGGTACTGTCGTTGAAATCTTCCTCGCTCCAGAATACAGTGACCTTGTCCTTATATGGGTTTCCTTCATGAGGACAGAAGATTCCGCAGTTTCCGCATTCATTGCACATGCCGTCAAGATGAATTATCTGATGCTTGGATGCAAATCCGCCATCTGTGAATATCACTGCATTTGCTCTATTAGGACATACATCAACACAAAGTTCGCAAATCATACCACAGTTCAGGCACCTTTCCGATTCCTTTTCACTGCAAATAGGATCTTTCAAGACACCTTTCCTTTCATAAAGCTCAGCCTCATTGAAAGGTACATCTTTTTTCTCAAAATCCGCACTTAAGCCTTCTTTTGCCAGAATGTCCTTTGCAACGGCTTTTCCGTCTGCAATGGCTTTGACAATAGTTGCAGGCCCTTTTTTCACATCCCCCGCGACATATACCCCGGATATATTTGTCTCACAAGCAGCGTTGACCTTAGGGAAACCTTTTGAATCCAGCTCTATTCCGTTTCTGGTCAGCAAGTCTCCGTCAACCCTCTCTCCAACTGCAACTATAACACTGTCAGCATCAAGTTCAGTCGTATTTCCCGTAGCAACAGGGCTTCTTCTTCCGGATGCATCCCTATCACCCAAAGTCATCTCTTCACATACCAGCTTTCCATCCTTGCATGATGCTGGAGCCAGCAGCTCCCTGAAGATTATTCCTTCAGACAAAGCCAGCTGTATCTCCTCATGATCCGCAGGCATGTACTGTCTGGTCCTTCTGTATACTATTGAAACGGATTCCACTCCCGGCACTCGCTTGGCTGCTCTGGCTGCATCCATCGCAACATTTCCGCCGCCTATGACGCATACATGCTTGCCTAAGCTGACATTTCCCTTGCCGGCCTTGTAGCTTTCCAGGAATGCTATAGCATTGACTGTCTTTTCTCTGCCTTCCTTGAGGGATACCTGCCCCGGCTTCCATGCACCTACAGCTACCACAACATAATCATAAGCTTTCTTCAGTTCATTGACACTGAAGTTCTCATCGATGCCAAGCTCGAATTTTACTCCCTGCTTTTTGACAAGCTCCAGGTCCTTCTGTATCATATCTGAGGCTATCCTGAACTCAGGAATAACATACTCAACTATACCGTATGGCCTGTCTTTCTTATCCATTACGGTGACTTCCATGCCGTTCCTTCTCAAAAACATTGCAGTTGCCAATCCCGCAGCACCGGCTCCGACCACAGCCGCTTTTTTGTTGCTTCTGATTGCTGACGGTTTTATTTCTGATACGTATTTGTCCTGGGCATTAAGAACCGCAGTTTTCTTCATATCCCTTATCAGAACTGATTCGTCATAATCAAGACGAGTGCATTTGTACTGACACTGATGGTCACAAATGGAACCTGTAATTGCCGGCGAGGCATTGTCATTGACAATTACTGAAAACGCCTCATCGTACTTCTTATCACCTACAAGTGCAACATATTGAGGAATCTGCTGATTTATTGGACATCCAATGGTACATGGAGCTATTGCACAATCATATATGGGAAGCTTGCTTGAAAGCTTCCTGCTATTTACCGGCCTAAGCTCTTTAAGGTGATGCTTGTCACTCAATACGCTCTCAGCAAGATTCTTTAGCTTAACGGTATCAATACCCGCAAAAGCACCCTTAAGCTGTTCTTCTACTTTTTTTGCCATCTGTGTTATTCTTTCATATCCTCCGGGCTTAAGGATGGTTGTTGCAAACGTAATCGGCTGAATTCCCACTTCCAATACCTTGTCTATATTGAAGAAGTCAATGCCGCCAGAATATGATATCTGTAAATCTCCCTTCAGTTCTTCCGCCAATTTGCCTGCCAGAGAAATAGACAGCGCATACAGCGATCTCCCCGACATGTACATTTCCTCTCCCGGAAGTTCCTGGTTCAGAATCTTTACAGGTAAGGTGTTTGTCAACTTAACTCCCACATCAAGGTTCAATTCCCTTCCGACTGCTTTAAGCCTTTTCAGCATTGCAACACCATCGGCAAATTGAAGGTCATGTATGAAGTGATGACTATTAAGGGTAATGTAATCATAACCCATGGCGTCCAGGGTTTCTCTTACAAATTTCTCGCCCAGAAGCGTAGGATTCATTTTAACAAAAGTATGCAGGTTTTTCTCTTTGAGGAAATAGTTGGCGATTCTTTCAATCTCCTGAGGAGGACATCCATGCAGTGTAGAAAGTGTTATTGACGGGCAAACAACAGGAGAAATCCTGTCAAGGTCTTCCTTGCTAAAACGTGAGAATAGATGCATATTGGAAAGCAATGCTTCTCTGCATTCCTTCCATATCTCTGTTGTTGATGCATTGCGCATTCCTTCTATGTAGGCATCCATTTTGGGAGACTTTATCCCTTCCAGGTCATAGCCTACACTCATATTGAACATAAAGTCCCTTTGATCACTTAGTCCAAGCTCTTTCATCAGAACATGCAGCAAGAACCATGCCTTTATATACTCATTAAACGCATCAGGTACTCTCAGTTCTGTAGACCATTCTACGTTATAGCATTCGTCCTGGGCATAAATACATGGTTTGGATACCGGCAGATCTTCTCCGTCAAGCTTTTGTACTGTTTTTAATTCAATGAATCGGCATCCGGTAAGGTATGCAGCTACTATATTCTGTGTCAGCTGTGAATTTGGTCCGGCAGCCGGTCCAACCGGGGAAGCCAGCTTCTCTCCAAACAGCTCAATGAATTTTCCGCTTTTGTTATAATAAAACTTGCTCTTATGGATACCGAAGATGGATTCCTTTTCCTTTAGTTCTCCGGTTACCCAGGAAAGCATTTTTTCAAATGGTATAAGCCTCATTTTATCACTCATTATCCTACCCCCTTAGTATGAATATTTAATAATACTAGTTTCAGTGTACTGCCACTATCATTCTGAGCTTGCGAAGAATCTTATACATAAAGGTATATACTGTGAATATACCCGTAAGAATTCTTATGGGTCATAGATCCTTCGCTGCGCTCAGGATGACAGGTTATATTACTATGCCAGTTCAGACCCTACTAATATTTTAATCCTGTTCTTTCGTTGAACTCTTCTATCAGTCTATCGAGCTCCGGTGCCATAGTATGCAGCCTTCCCCAGTAATTATCGTAATCATACCACTGCTCATTCAGTTCGTGCATATCATACATCTGCTGCTCGATCCATGTATAGTACTTGAGGTTGTGAATACGCTTCTTGTTCTGGTAAGTCAGCTCTTCCATCGAGTCTGTCCTTATGCCTAGAACATATCTATTGTGATCAACTTCGGCATGAATACTATTGTATTCTCCGCCTCTTTCCTCTTCCATTTCTTGGAGTCTTGACTGGTACATTTCTGCTGAGTCTGTGAGTACTGTCATAACTATATCGTTCTCTGTAAGCTCATAGTATTTTGCGAATTTAATAGCGGATATGATATTTGCCGCACCTGAAATTCCAACCCAAGTCAACTTCTCTATAACATCTTCAGATACGCCTTGCTTCCTCAGATATTCCTGACCTGCCGGCTCGTTTAGCAGACGGAACATTCCCATACTGTCGTTGTCATCTATTGCGATAACCATATCAGTATTCTTAACATTATGGACCCACGGCACGTGCTTGTCGCCTATACCCTCGATCCTGTGATCACCAAAACCGTTATTCAGAAGAGTTGGGCACTGGAGCGCTTCTCCTACTGCAATCTTTGCATTTGGATACTGATCCTTTAAATAATCTCCGCTTCCCAGTGTTCCTGCAGAGCCGGAGGTCAGGCATACCCCTGCAACCTTTCCCTTTTCTCCTATTTCAGCCTTTATTATATCTTCCATTGCATGGCCTGTAACTTCGTAGTGCCATAAGTGATTGCCCAGTTCGCCGAACTGATTGAATATAAGTACATTGTCCCTGGTCCTGCGCAGTTCCCAAGTCTTGTCGTATATTTCCTTTACATTACTTTCGCAGCCCGGTGTAGCAATAACTTCACCAGCTACTTTCTTTAGCCATTCAAAACGTTCCTTGCTCATATTCTCCGGCAGTATTGCTATGGAGCTGCAGCCAAGCAGTGTTGAATTGTAGGCTCCACCGCGGCAGTAGTTACCTGTAGATGGCCATACTGCCTGATGAAAAGTCGGGTCAAACTGCCCTGTGATCAAACGTGGAACGAGACAAGCAAAGCTTGCACCTACCTTGTGAGCTCCTGTCGGGAAGAATTTTCCCACCATTGCAATGATTCTGGCCTTGACACCCGATATCTCCGAAGGAATCTCAATATAATTCGGCAATTCATTATATAGTCCGCCCTTAGGAACCGGTTGGTTCTTCCAGGAAATTCTGAAAAGGTTGATTGGATCTACATCCCATAAGCCTGTATCCTTTAATTTTTCCTTTACCTTTGCCGGTATCTTTTTAGGATCCTTCATCTGAGCCAGGGTAGGAATTACTATATTCCTCTCCCGAGCGTTCTGCACGGCTTTCTTCAATCCCTCTTCATTGATGGTCAAATCAATTAGTTTTCTCATTTTTTGCCCTCCCATAAAATGTATTATATTGTTTATTTATTTATAATTCTCTTAAGATCTGCAATATCCGGTTCCACAAAATTTGCTTTTCCTGCAGCTTTCATAGCGCTCTTAATATCCTTCAATCCGCTTCCGCTGACTATGCTGACGACCTTTTCATCTCCCTTTATTAGTCCAAGCTCCTTCATCTTCATAATACCGGCGAAGCTTGTTACTCCTGCAGGCTCTCCAAACACTCCCGTCTTACGGGCAAGTGTCTTCATTGCAGCCAGTATCTCTTCATCTGTTACATCCACCATATAGCCTCCCGACTCGTGTACTGCATTCAAAGCCTTGATGCCGTTGCGCGGAATTCCTACAGAAATACTGTCTGCTATGGTCTCCGGTGCTATATAATCGAATTCGTATGTGTTCTTCTTAAATGCCCTTGTAACCGGATTTGAATTCGCTGCCTGAACACCAACTATCTTGGGGAATTTATCTATAAGACCAAGGGTGTAGCATTCCTTGAAGCCCTTCCAGACCCCTCCTATAGAGCATCCGTCTCCTACAGCCACCACTGCAATGTCAGGGGCTTGGAATTGGAGCTGTTCACATATCTCATAGGCCACTGTCTTCTTTCCTTCCACAAGATATGGATTTATGGCACAGCTTCTGTTGTACCATCCGAATTCGTCCGCTGCCTTGAAGCAAAGCTCAACTGCCTCATCATATGTACCTTTTACTAAAAATACATTGGATCCATATATGAGAAGCTGTGTCACTTTGGCTTCCGGAGCTGTTTCCGGCACAAATATATAGGTCTTTATCCCTGCGCTGGCAGCAAAGCCTGACAGGGAGGAAGCTGCATTTCCTGTTGATGCCGCACACATCACATACCTTCCCAGTTCAACAGCCTTAGCCACTCCTACAGCGCTGGCCCTATCCTTTAAGGATGCGGTAGGATTCCTTGAATCATCCTTCAGGAAAAAGCTGTTCAACCCTGTTTCCTCAGCGAGATTTTTCACTTCATAAAGAGGTGTCCATCCTACTTGCAGAGGCTGTACTCCCTTGGTTTCCTCCAAGGGTATCGCCGGCAGATAGCGCCATAAGGAGTAATTTGCATTATTCTTCAGATAGTCGTGGGTAAGCTCTTTTCTTATTTGGTCATAATCCAGTACAACATCAAGTATTCCGTCTATACCGCAATCCGGGCATGTATAAAGTACTTCTCCCGGTTTATACTCCTTTCCGCACTTGACACATTTCAGCATTAGTTCCTTGCTCATTCCTTCACCTTCTTTCTATTGTAAGGGGTATCCTTCAAAGGCAGTTCAAGCCTTCTTATTCCATCGAACCTTTCGTATGCAGATGCTACTGCTGCAGCTACCGGGATCAAGGATATCTCTCCTATTCCTTTTGCTCCGTACGCCAGCTTCGACGGATTCTTTTCTATAATCTTTACATCTATTTCAGGTATCTCATTAGCCCTTAACAAGCCAAGAGTTCCGAACTTTGATTTTACGAGTCCCATATCATATACAAGCTTTTCTCTCAAAGCCGACCCCAGGCCCATTATCACTCCGCCCTCAACCTGACCTTCTATGTTTTGGGGGTTTATTGCCTTGCCTATATCATGGGCTGCCACTATTCTATTTACCTTACCCTCGTCATCCAGTACAGCTACATGGGTAGCATAACTATATGCCACATGACTCTCAGGATTTTCCTTGCCGGAGCTTATAGGGTCGGTGACGCCGCTGAACTCTCCTTCAAAGTCCTGTCCTTCCAGCTCATCAAGGGCTTTTGTCTCCAAAGCAGTCTTTAGCTTAAGGGCTGCCTGACGGCAAGCCTCACCGGTAAATAGTGTCTGCCTGGATGCTGTTGTCGCCCCTGAGTCGGGGCAAAGGCTGGAATCAGGCTGGTTGAATATTATAAGTCCACCGTCGATTCCGGTTGTTTCGGATACTATCTGTATCATGACAGTAGCCAAGCCCTGCCCTATGCAGGATGCCGCAGAGTATACCACCACTTTACCGTCCTTTACTCTTATACGGCAGCGGCCTATATCCTGAAGACCTACCCCTATGCCGGTATTCTTAAAGGCACATGCGATTCCGACATATTTGTTGTTGTAGTAATCATCCTTTACAGCACACAAGGTTTCTTTAATAGCCACATCATCACCGCATATCTGACCGTTTGCAAGAATCTTGCCGGGTTCAACCGCATTCCTGTATCTGATTTCCCACCTGTCCAGTCCTGCCAGATCTGCCAATTGATCTATGTTGGCTTCTGCGCCGAAGTTGGATTGGGGCACGCCAAAGCCTCTGAATGCTCCGGCTGGCGGATTGTTGGTATATACACAATACCCGTCCAGCTCCA
Organism: Clostridiaceae bacterium; assembly: GCA_041690515.1. GTDB lineage: Bacteria > Bacillota > Clostridia > Lutisporales > Lutisporaceae > BRH-c25. Next base: position 25,916 of record JAWLHF010000022.1, read on the forward strand.
CATTGGGAATGCTATATGGCCCGCAGGCATGGGTGCATGCCCTCTCCAGTACCGCAGTACCTAAGGACGCATAAGCTCCTGTATCGGCTATTATCTTTGCTGTCATAAATGTTAAAATACCTTGCTCATCACAGCCTGTCGCAATCTCCATCTCCATGCCATGTCTTTTGGGATGGCACAGCAGGCTTTCTGCTCTTGTAAATGTATATTTACATGGCTTCTTAGTATAATAAGTTCCTAAAGACGCATAATGCTGTACACTTAGATCCTCTTTGCCTCCGAACCCTCCGCCGACATTCTGTAGAACCGTCCTTACCTTGTCATGGGGCAAGCCAAGTACACGGCATAATTCATGATGGTCATGGGCAATGCTCTGGGTGGCAACATATACCGTCAATACGTCCCCTTCATAAAATGCAACTGCACTTTCAGGCTCGATAAATGCGTGATCTAACGGAGGAGTTTTGTATGTATTCTTCACCACATATTTAGATTCGGACATTGCTTTCTCAGGGTCGCCCCTCTTCACATAGGTCCTGCTTAGGAGATTTCCCTTCTCATGTACCTTTGGAGCATCAGCCTCCAATGCCTTTCTGGGATCTGTAACAGGCTCCAGCTCTTCATAACCCACTTGTATAAGACTAAGAGCTTCGTCAGCTATTTCTTTTGTCTTTGCAACAACTGCTGCCACAGCATCTCCTGCACAGCGGGTCATTTCCCCCACAGGCACAAAGGTTGGCCAATCCTTGAAAATATATCCCTGATAGTTCTGACCAGGCACTTCAGAAGCAGTCAGGACTACTTCAACGCCCTCCAGAGCTGCCGCCTTTTCGGTATCTATGGATAATACCCTTGCCCTGGGCTTCATTGCCCTAAGCACAGATACATAAAGCATATCCTCCATAAAAACATCATCACAATAGACCGCTTCACCCAATGCTTTTTCTACAGCATCAACCCTGCGCCAATTCTGACCGATATTGGATCCGCAATCTTTGAAGCTGATATGTTTTGATTCCCTTAAAGCTTCTGCTGCAAGCATGATAGCTTTTATGATTTTCACATATCCGGTACATCTGCAGATATTGTTCCTTATTGCCTTTTTAATATCTTCTTCTGTAGGATCACTGTTCTGATCCAATAATGCCTTGGCACTCATAATCATACCCGGTGTACAGAAACCGCATTGCACAGCACCTGCTTCAGCAAATGCATCAGAATACAGCTTTCTTTCAAGCTCACTGAGCCCTTCCAGGGTCAGCACCTCTTTGTCCTGCAGCTTATCAACCTTCATAGTGCAGGACCTGACGGTCCTTCCATCTACCAAGACAGTACAAGCACCGCAGACTCCCTCATCGCAGCCATTTTTGACCGATGTCAGTTTTTCCACTTCTCTCAAATATTTCATGAGATTTGTATCCTTTTGTACAGTCACCGTTTTCCCATTCAGCCTGAAGTTTACCACAGACATCACCTACCTTATTGAACTGTGTGTCCCCACACCTTTTTTTGCTTTACTTGAGAAAATTAACTATCATTTTTTCAGCTGCTGTGAAATAGTCATCAAGATCGAATTTTTCTTCATCCAGATGGTACTGCATGGATGCCCCCATCATAACGGAAACAATCAGATACGGAAGCATCTGGTAGTGCTCCGATTCATTCTCTCTAAAACTCGATTCTTGCTTCAGTACTTCTGTAATGTTCTTTGTCCATATATCAAAGGCATTTTTGAACTTCTCCCTTATTTCGGGATCCGCAGTTCCCTGCACCCAAAAATCAAACTGCACATAGTCTATTTTCTTATGGTTTAGGATGTCGTCCTTTTTCTCATAAAACAGCCCTTGAAGGTTTTCACTGAAGGACTTCTTATCTAAATCCACTGAGCTAATCCTCTTCTTTGAGAACCTCTCCTGGATGCTGTCTAAAAGGGCAATCAGAAGATCGTTTTTTGTGGGGTAGTAATAATGGAGGTTGGACTGAACCATATCAGCCTCTTTAGCTATCAAGTGCATCCTTGTGCCGCTTATCTTGTTTTGTGCGACTATTTCAAAAGCAGCCTCAAGGATTTTGGTGGTAACATCATTCGCCATTTAAAGACCTCATTTCATTACTTCTATCTATTTGACTCATATGATAAAAAACCGCCATTTGCTGCCAACCGGTTTTCATCCATATGGCAAAAAAGTGGCTTGTTGGTGGTCTTCACACTTAGGTGATCAGACATGAAACAAGCCACTCAATTATAGATCAAATATATAATTAGGTGATTATCCTGCCTTTGGCAGTATCGTCTTATTTTCCCAAAAACCTTGGCGAGTTAGCATTCAATAAGCTGTTCAGGGTTTCCGGTGCATTCTTTACCTTGCTGAGGAATATCATAGCTGCTATGATATATGGTTTATATCCTGCTTCCTTATATAGTGGCGTACGATATCTGTCAAATACCGATGCTTCCACTTCCCCTGCCTCACAGCTTACTCCTGTTATATCAGCAGGCAGGCAGTGCATATACAAAGCTTTGCCGTCCTTTGTAAGCTTCATCTTGTCTTCTGTGCATTCCCAGTCCTTGTGTTTTGCATTCTGAGCAAGAAGCTCCTTCTCAAGGGCTTTGATCTCATCAAATTTCCCTTCACCATAAAGATTTGTCCTTCTCTCCATTGCAGCATAAGGAGCCCAGCTCTTTGGATATACTATATCAGCATCCTTAAAGGCTTCATCCATTGAATAGGTCTTGACAAACTTTCCTCCTGACTTTGCAGCATTTGCTTTTGCTACGTCTTCAACATCAGATAAGAGCTCATAACCTTCAGGATGTGCCAAGGTCACTTCCATTCCCATTCTTGTCATAAGTCCTATTATACCCTGAGGCACGGACAATGGTTTGCCGTATGAGGGAGAATATGCCCAAGTCATAGCTATCTTCTTACCCTTAAGTTTCTCCACTCCTCCAAAGTGATTTATTAGATGGAGCGCATCAGCCATGCTCTGTGTGGGATGATCTATATCGCACTGCAGATTCACGAGTGTAGGCCTCTGTTCAAGTACGCCGTCCTCATAACCTGTCTTTACAGCCTTAGATACCTCTCTCATATAGGTATTGCCTTTACCGATGTACATATCATCACGAATACCTATTACATCAGCCATGAAGGAGATCATGTTGGCAGTCTCACGTACTGTTTCACCATGGGCTATCTGTGATTTTCCCTCATCCAGGTCTTGAACCGTCAGACCTAGCAGATTACAAGCGCTGCTAAAACTGAACCTTGTTCTTGTTGAATTGTCTCTGAAAAGGGATACTGCAAGTCCGCTGTCGAAAATCCTTGGGGATATGTTGTTCTCTCTCATTTTTCTCAGGATATCAGCAGTTTGAAATACAGCGTTGATCTCGTCGTCTGTCTTCTCCCATGTTAATAAAAAGTCATTGTTGTACATGTCCTTGCTATCCAGCTTCTCAAATTGTCTAATTAGCTTTCTTATCTCTTCCATGTCCTTCCCCCTACTTAAAATTTATTTTTCAGACCTCGAAAATTATTTGCATATAGAAATTTGATTGTCTAGTCAATATAATTATAAAACTCCCGGAATATTTTGTCAACGAACCCTTTATAAACAATCAAAGTTTTTTCAGATACTTCTGAATTCAGTAATATTTGCCTTATACAATCAATATCTTAAATCTATTGGACAGGTCTTTATCTGACTATTCTACAATTCCTGCCATAAGTTTTCCAAGATACTCTCTGGTAGCTTCCTTCTGGTCTACTATCCCCATCACTCTTCCGCCATACATGACAAGTATCCTGTCTGAAAGTTCCAGTAATTCATCCAGCTCTGTTGATACAAGCAGAACCGCAGTACCTTTATCTCTTTCTTCTACAATACGTGACTGTATATATTTAGTAGCTCCTATATCCAGACCTCTTGAGGGATGAACTGCAATAAGCAGATCGGGCTCTCTGTCAAGCTCCCTGCCGACTACAAACTTCTGTTGGTTCCCCCCTGAAAGGTTTCCAGCCATTTCTTTTATACTGGGTGTCTTAACATTATAGGTTTTGCATAAAATCTCACAGTGGTCATCGATACATTTCCATCTTAGCAGTCCCTTTTGGGAAAAGGGTTCATGGTCATAGCACATAAGAATCAAGTTCTCTTCCACGCTCATGTTCTTTATCATACCCATCCTGTGTCTGTCCTCAGGTATGTGGGCAACCTTATGCTTTAATATATCTTTAGGAGAATCATGAGTACAGTCGATAGACTTTATAAAGTACATGCCCCCGTTGATTTTATGAAGTCCGGTAATGCATTTTACCAATTCAGACTGCCCGTTACCATCTACACCGCATATACCGAGAATCTCACCTGCATGCAGTGAAAAGGTGACATCTGTGAGGACGGGATGCTTTTCCTCATTGAGCGCACACAGTTTTTCCACCCTGAGAATTTCTTCTCCTGCCTCAGCTTCTTTCTTCGCCGTAATAAGCTCAACGTTCTTCCCTACCATAAGGCTTGCAAGTTCTTCCTTGTTTTTTACATCCTTCATGGCCAAGGTATCAACTACTTTGCCTTGACGTAGTATAGTGCAGCGGTCACATATTTCCATGATCTCTGCCAGCTTGTGGCTTATGAATATTACTGTCTTTCCCTCAGAAGTAAGCTTTCGTACCATTTGGAACAGTCCTACTACCTCTTGCGGAGTCAGTACTGCTGTTGGTTCATCCAATATCAGAAGCTCGGCGTTCCTGAAAAGAGCTTTGAGTATCTCAAGCCTTTGCTGCTGTCCAACAGAAAGGTTTTCCACCCTTGCCCACGGGTCTATTTCCATATTGTATTTTTCAGCCATTTCTTTGAAGCGCTCTGCAGCTGTATTCAGATCCAGTACCAGCTTATTTTCCTTCAAGCCGAGAATGACATTTTCTATGACAGTAAGAGCGGGAACAAGCATAAAGTGCTGGTGCACCATTCCTATTCCAAGCTCAATAGCCTGCTTGGTATCTTTGATATGTACCCGCTTACCTTCAAGATATATTTCGCCCTCGGACTGTTCATACATACCATATAGAATATTCATAAGGGTGGACTTGCCGGCACCGTTTTCTCCCAATAGTGCATGGACCTCTCCCTTTTCTACGCTGAGTGATACGTCATCGTTTGCAACTACAGATTTAAAACGCTTGTTTATATGCTTCATTTCCAAAAAAGCCATTATACCTACTCCCCCTATTCTTTGGAATACGGCACTGCACTGGCTGCCGGCTTGTTACTTCTGCGGGTCATCATACAGATGGCAATTACTGTAATAAGATAGGGAAGCATGACCAAGAACTGATAGGGGATACCTGTGTTGGCCGCCTGCAAACGGTACTGAAGGGCTTCACCCGCACCAAACACCAATGCGGCAAGCATAGCACCGACCGGTGTATAGTTCCCGAATACAACTGCTGCCAAAGCCATAAAACCACGGCCTGCAACCATGCCTTCAGTGAAAAAGCTCAGCTGGCCCATTGAAACAAAAGCCCCTGCCATACCTGCCATCAAGCCGCTGAATAAAACAGCCTGATAGCGGATTTTTAATACATTTATACCAACCGTATCACATGCCTTGGGGTGCTCACCCACAGCACGCAGCTTCAGTCCTATATTTGTCTTCTGAAGCACGAACCACCCTGCCGGTACAGCAAGAAAGGCAAGGTAAACTGGTATTGACTGGTTGAAGAAAGCCTCACCTATTACAGGAATCTTTGAAAGTACAGGAATTGCAACCCTGTCAAACACATCAATGGTCGGAACGCTTGTGCTTACACCAAATACTACACGGTTTAATGTTATCGTCAGCCCGCTTGCGAAAATATTGATTGCAGTACCAACAACAGTCTGATCTGCTCTTACTGTAATGGTAAAAAAGGCAAATACCAAAGAAAAGAACATGGTAACTAAAATAGCCGTAATCGCTCCCACCAATACTGAGCCGCTGTATAGGGATCCTATTACCCCCATAAGAGCACCAATCAGCATCAGGCCCTCTGTACCTATGTTTACTATACCTGCACGTTCACTGAATACAAGGCCTAGAGCTGCAATTAATATTGGGGTGGCTGTTCGAATATCTGAAGCCAAAAAACTGGTAATACCGTCTATCATATGGATTCAACCCCCTTGACTTTTTCATCATTCAACCGGCTGGTATTCCGTCTTTTGCTTTTTATCAATTTGGAAAGGTTGAATAGCTCTCTTCCTATTACAAATAAAATTATGAAGCCTTGAATCATATATATAACCGCACTGGGCACCTTTGCCAGCATCTGCATTTTCCCCGAACCGCTGCGCAGCGCCCCAAACAGGATACCCGAAAGTGCTATACCTATTGGGCTGTTATTGCCAAGTAAGGCTACCGCAATTCCGTCAAAACCGTAATTACTTGAAAAATCCTGTAGCAATCGGAACTGCACTGCCATGATTTCCATGGAACCACCAATACCTGCCATACCTCCTGCCAGGAACATTGACAAAATGCTGTTGGTTTTTAGATTCATACCTGCATACTGGCCGGCAGAGGCGTTAAGGCCGATAACCCTCATTTCATATCCCCTGGTTGTACGCCACATAAAGAAATAATAGAAAAGCAATGCCAGAATAACTACAAAAATCCCTGCATGAAGACGTGTCCCTTGCAATATCTGCGGATATCTGGCGCTTGCAAGTATTGACTTGGACTGGGGAAAAGTACTTGACTCTATGTCCTTCATAGGGCCTGTGACACAAAAGCTGATAAAGTTTATCGCTATATAGTTCAACATTATTGTAGTAATCAGCTCACTGGCTCCGAACTTCGTTTTTAATACGCCTACAAGCACTCCATAGATAGCTCCTCCGAGGAAGCCAGCAGCTATAGCCATGGGAAGGTGAATAAACATCGGAAGGCCTGTAAGGGTTGTACCAACCAAAGTGCCTGTAAGAGCTCCCACATACAGCTGACCTTCAGCTCCTAAGTTTATGATTCCACAGCGCTTTGCTATTGCGTAGCTTAATCCCGTAAATATGAGAGGGCTGGCCTTGACCAGTGTTTCGCCGATAGCATTGGCATTACCGAAGGAACCCTTTATCAAAGCCTTGTATGCCTCTATAGGGCTGAAGCCAAGGGCTGATATGATTATACCTCCACCTAGCAGCGCCATTACAATGGATATCAGCGGATAGTAACTGCTTTTAAGAATTGATTCTGCTTTTTTTAATATACTGTTTGCCGCCATAACTCCCCTCCTAAAAAATAAAAGTGAAATCCCTGATAAAAATCATACTCAACAATACAATTTAATACTGATGTTGGGTCTAAGAACCTTTTATTTTCAGAATAAAGCTTTGTCGGAACTGAGTAAAGTTCCGACAAAGCTTTATATTTTAAAATAAATATACTCAGGATGTATTAATTAAGATTGATGGTGATTTTTCCCGAAGCCAAATCATCGTATACTTCCTTCAGCTTTGCACGTACATCCTCTGGAACATCCTTTGCTGCATCAAACCATTCTGTCAGGAAGATAACTCCTTCAGCCGCACCCATCTTCACTACTTCCTTGCCTAGCTTGCCTTCCAACCAGTTCTTGTATGCAGTTTCATAGGCAATATCAGTGTCCTTACCTATATTTATAGCCATGGACTTTGGAGCATTTTTCTCCTGTCCTACGCTGGAGCCTACAGTCTTTGCTGAGCTGGTTTCTTCAGCGGCCTGCAAAACACCCAGACTGGCTGCATTACACATCGGAGAAATAACGTCAGCACCTGACTCTAGTATTGCTTTGGAGGTCTCTTTTGCCTGGTTTACATTGTCCATGTTTCCGATCAGAGTTGCGTTTACCTTTACACTTGAATCAATGTACTTTACACCCTGCTCAAAGCCTTTTCTTCCATTTATAATTGGCGGTATTTCAGAACCACCTACAAAGCCTACACTCTTTGACTTGCTCATAAGTGCCGCAGCTGCACCCATTAAGAAGCCCTGCTGCTCGTCAGCAATCTGCAGTGCAACAAGATTGTCACCGTGGGATGCTTTTCCGTTTATTAATATGAACTGTGTATCAGGATACTGAGGAGCATACTGTGCACCAATGTCCTCATAGCTGTTAGTGCTAAGGAATACTACGTCATATCCCTCTGAACCGTATGTATTGATGCTGTCTGCCACTGATGAAACAGGAACGTTTTCCTGATATGATATTTCTGCACCAAGAGCTTCAATCTTTTTTATGCCTTTATACGCCGTTGCATTCCATGACATATCACTGATTGGTCCGGAAAGAATAACAGCTGCCTTTATTTTCTTTGCTTCCTGGTTTGCAGGCTCTTGAGCTGCTGCTTCTGCCGAGGTGTTATCTGTGGAAGCGGGCTCTTTAGGGCTGCACCCCGCTAAGACAGACATAACCATTGCCAATGCAAGTACTAATAGAAATACTCTTTTAAACCCCATATTCATACTCTCACTCCGCTTTCTTTTTATTTATTACCTGCGGCCATAAACCGATCAATCAAAGGCTTCAACCGCTTGTAAACACAGCTCATAGGTTCTCCAAACTTCCTAATGTATACTGACTAATCAGTCTAATCTGATTATATTGACTAGTCAGTATAATTTGACTAATTTGATTATATCAATAGGGACACTGAGGAGTCAACACAATTTGGTACCTATGCATAGAATATCATCTTGTGCCAAAATAAGTATTTGCAAGCCTTAACACATAGAATATACAAAAAAAAATAAAAATAGGCCTCAATATGAAACCTATTTGTAATATAAAAATCAAAAATCCGATACAGCCTAAAGTAAACCTATTTTCTAAAGCGCTTAACAAACTTACCCCAGCCACGCTCTCCCATGAATCTACCTTCGTGATACACAAGCTTGCCGCGGCAAAAGGTCATGACGGGATAACCTGTCATTTCACAGTTTTCCCATATGGTATAATCTACATCGGAATGCATTATTTCT
>JAWLHF010000023.1:0-33389 GCA_041690515.1 Clostridiaceae bacterium
CCAATGACAAAGGACACCGACATGCTTACTGAATACGTTAGACAGTCCATGAGAAGAAACATTACAAAACGTTTCATTTTCGACAGGACTGCAAAAGTAATAACCTTGGATGCGAGTCTGGAGCAGATGATAATGGATTCGGTACAGCAGACAGAATACGGCTCTTATCTGAATATTGAACCCAATACTGCACAGCGCATTATAAACAACCTTCTTAAAGAGGTGCAGAAACTGGCTTCCATTGGAGAGCAGCCCATAATACTTGCTTCTCCGGTTGTAAGACTATATTTCAAAAGGATGACCGAGCAGGTTGCTCCCGGCCTTGTAGTATTGTCATACAATGAATTGGATTCATCAATTGAGATACAATCAGTAGGGATGGTGAGTATATAATGAAGGTAAAAAGATATGTAGGAGAAACGGCTCAGGAAGCTATGCAGAAGGTTAAGTCTGATCTGGGCAGGGATGCAATAATACTTAATACAAGAAAGATAAAAAGAAAGGGACTTATAGGATTCTTTATAAAGCCCCTTATAGAGGTTGTTGCTACAATAGATAACGATATTTCAACAAGTACAAAGCCCAATAGGCAGCATGATATCAGACCTGTAGTATATCCAGTCAAAGAAGAATACAGCAATGGGACAAACAGCTTTATAAAAGAGCTTAATGAGAATATGCAGATACAAAAAAATACTAATAGTGATATTCTCAGTCAACAGAACAAAGATGCTGAAAAAGAGATTGCCCAGAAGGACGTAATTGAACTTAAAAATATGCTTACCAAGGTCTATGATGCTGTAAAGACCGATTATGAGGACAACAAGCTTTCAGAGGTTGTCAAGAAATACTTGAGTACCCTTGAGGACTACGAGGTGGACAAAGCAATCATAAATGAAATAAGAGAAAAGATCATTGAAGAGTTGGACAGTGAGAAACAGCAGAACGATACAATAGTCAGAAATACCATATATAATATATTGAGTAAATACATGAAGGAGCCTGAGCCATTTTCTTTTGCCAGCGATAAAAAGGTAGTAATAGTAATAGGTCCTACAGGGGTAGGAAAAACAACTACTATAGCAAAGCTTGCGGCAAATATGGTTCTCTCTGAAAAGAAGAAGGTAGGACTTATAACTTCAGATACATACAGAATTGCTGCAGTTGAGCAGCTTAAGACCTACAGTGAAATAATAGGGGTTCCATTATCGATAGTATATACGCCGGGGGAAATATTGAATGCCATTGAGAATTACAAGGATAAGGACCTTATCCTTGTTGATACCGCAGGCAGAAGCCATAAGGACAAGTATCAGCTTATGGAATTGAAAACGCTTATAAAATCCAGTATAGACTATGAAGTATATCTGGTATTAAGTGCTACAACCAAATTTTCTGATTGCATCGAGATCATTAAGAGCTACAGTTTCCTAGATGACTATAAGCTGCTTTTTACTAAGATAGATGAGACTTCAGCATTGGGAATAATGCTGAATGCAGCTTATATTACAAAAAAGCCAATTTCATATATCACTACCGGACAAAGTGTGCCTGATGACATTGAAATTGCAGATAATGGCAAGATAATAAACTGTTTGTTGGGAGATAAGTTATATGAGAGATCAAGCGGAGAGATTGAGAGAGATAATCAGCAGCATTAGAAGCGGCAAGGGTGAAGATAGAAGTTCAGAAGGCTTGACAGGAAAGAAACGAGCAAGAGTTATAACAGTAACCAGCGGAAAAGGCGGCGTCGGTAAAACCAGTTTTACTGTGAATCTGGGGATTAAATTCTCACAGATGGGTTTAAAGGTTGTAATAATTGACGCTGACTTGGGCTTGGCAAATGTGGATGTGGTAATGGGAAGAATCTCAAAGCACAATCTTCTGGATGTCCTTAATAACAATAAGGATATACTTGAGATACTCGAGGAAGGCCCTGACGGTGTAAGATATGTATCCGGGGGTTCCGGAGTACTGGAGCTTGTAGGACTGAGCAAGACACAGCAGGTGGATATGCTTATGAAGCTCGGGAAGCTGGATGATGAAGCAGATATCATACTCATTGATACAGGTGCCGGATTATCAGATAATGTTCTGAACTTTGTACATGCCGCTAAGGAAGTCATTTTGGTAACAACTCCAGAACCGACCTCCATAACAGATGCATATGCTTTAATAAAGACAATAATCCACAGAGACAGGACAAAGACCATAAAGCTTGTGGTGAACAGAGCTGATAATGAAACAGAGGCCTTGAACATATTGAACAAGCTAAATTCCGTTACAGAGAAGATACTTGGTGTGACCCTTCAAAAATTAGGATACATTTTGAATGATTCATGTGTTACAAAGGCAGTTAAGCTTCAGGAGCCTTTTATTAAGAGCTTCGCAAGATGTGAAGCTTCAAAAAGCATCAGCAGTATAGCAAAAACACTGATAGACAATAAAGAGTTCAGCGCTGATTCGGTGTCAGGGATAAAGATGTTTATGAACAGGCTTAACAACCTATTCAGTTGAGCGATTTGCATATTAAATCTAAAGGAAGCAGTTATTAGATAAAACTGTAAAGCTTCAGGCTGAAACACATTTGAGACTATTCATAAGGAGAAAAGCCATGATAGATTTAAAAAAGTATTTTACCATAGGTGAAAGAATCCGATTGGATTATATAGATGCCGTAGGACAGCAGCATGAATACGCAAGCCAGGTAGTTGAGATACATAAAGAAGAGTTTATTGATGTGCTGATACCTATACATAAAAAAAGGGATGTACATCTGAGGCAGGAGGCTCTGATGAAGCTGATTCTTGTCAAAGGTGAAGCCATATATGAGTTTAAAGTTGTACTTCATGAAAAGTTATTTGGCAGAGTTCCACTTTTAAGGCTTAAGGTATTGGCTGAGGTCAACAAGATACAACGGAGAGATTTCTACAGGCTGAAGCTGATGAGAGACATGGAAGCCCGACTTGTTTTGAATGCAAAAGAAGAAAAGTACAGTGAAGTATTTAAAGGCAACCTTCATGATATAAGTGCTGGAGGACTTCTTTTCAGTTCCCGTAAAGAGCTTCAGGAAAAGGATCTCCTTGAGCTGTACCTCGACCTTAACGGAAATAAGCTTACAGTGTTTGGTACAATTGTACGCCGTACACTAACTGATAATTACAGAGCGCCTTATTCCTATGGAGTTAAGTATTACGGTTTGAGGGAATTGGAGAGAAATGCCATTACCAAGTACATCTTTGAAGAGCAGCGCAAGTTAATAAAAAAGGGGTTAATTTGATATGGTAACTAGGGCGCAAAAAATCAAAGTGCTTATTATAGATGATTCTGCTTTCATGAGAAGATTGATATCCGACATGCTTAAGAGCAATGTTGGAATAGAGGTTGTTGATACTGCAAGAAACGGCTTGGAAGGGTTGGAAAAAGCAAAAGCATTAAAACCGGATGTTATTACCCTTGATGTTGAAATGCCGGTAATGGATGGACTTCAAACTCTTGCTGAGCTTATGAAGCTTAAGCCTGTGCCAAAGGTCATAATGATTTCAAGTTTGACCCATGAAGGCAATGAGGCAACAATAAAAGCTCTTGAGCTTGGGGCGATTGATTTTGTGACAAAGCCGACAGCTTCAATATTCAATCTCAATGCAGAGCACATAAAGGACCAACTGATAGCAATAATTGACACTATTGGAAAGTCATCAGTAACCTATAATCCTCAGATAAATATTGCAGAAAAATCACCTATTATAACAAAGATAAAACCAACGATTGCTTCTTGGGAGAAGGATCTTAAGTATATAGTAGCAATAGGCACATCCACAGGGGGGCCAAGGGCTTTACAGGAGGTCCTGACAAAGCTTCCCCAAAACATACCTGCAGCAATACTTGTAGTACAGCATATGCCTCCGGGTTTTACAAAATCATTAGCTACAAGGCTGGACAGCTTATCGGATATATGCGTCAAGGAGGCAGAGGAAGGTGATGTGCTGAAACCAGGCTGTGCATATATAGCGCCAGGTGATTTTCATATGGTCATTAACCCATACAGGAGTGATAAATACAAGATATCAATCAATAGAGAATCTCCAGTAACTGGACACAGACCTTCTGTTAATGTTATGATGAAATCAGTGGCAGAATCTGGACACAAGAACATAATTGCGGTCATGATGACAGGAATGGGCAACGACGGATCTGAAGGAATCCTGAAAATTAAGAATGCAGGCGGAAAGACAATAGCACAGGATGAGGGCACATGTGTGGTTTATGGAATGCCCAAGGCTGCAGTCAAAATTGGTGCTATAGACACTATAGTTCCTTTACATAATATACCAAAGGAAATCTTAAAAAATATGGGGGTGTAATACTATGGACATGAATCAATACCTGGAAATATTCATTGAAGAATCGCAGGAACATTTACAGGGGCTTAATCAGAGCTTGTTAGGACTTGAGACAAACCCCAAGGACATGAAAATACTTAACGAGATATTCAGAGTAGCTCATACCCTTAAGGGTATGGCAGGCACCATGGGCTATAATGGAGTTATGAACCTCACACATCAGATGGAGAATGTGTTGGATGCAATCAGAAACGGAAAGGTGGAAGTAAACACCTCGATAGTTGATATATTGTTCGAATGTCTTGATTATCTTGAAAATTCAGTAAATGTCATAGCAAATACCGGTCAGGAAGGTAATGGCAATGCAGATGCATTAATTGCAAGCCTGAACGGAATACTCCTGAAAAAGCCTCAGGATGAGACTAAAGTATCAGAGGCACTCGAAAGCTCCTCCATTGATACGTTGAAGCTGAACCAATATGATGAGAATATTGTAAGAAAGGCTGTACAGCAAGGTATGTCCGCGTACAAGGCCAGAGTCATGCTGGCTGACGGCTGCATGCTTAAATCTGCAAGGGCATTTATTGTTTTCCAGACAGTAGAGAGATACGGAGAGATATTTAAGTCTGTACCAAAGGTTGAAGACATAGAAGATGAGAAATTCGGCAACGAGTTTACCATTGCTATAATCACAAAAGAGCCTGAGGCGTTGATAAAGAAGGAACTGGAATCCATATCGGAAATAGTTGAGGTAAAGTTTGAAAAAATCGAAGTGACAGCTGAAACAGAAGTTTCCACGGTAAATGACAAACAAATTTCAGATAACAAAAAAGCGGCCGCTCCGGTTACCGATGATAAGGATAACAGTGATGACTCACAAGGAAAGAAAGCCAGAATGGGTAAGACGGTAAGAGTTGACATTGACAGGTTGGACAACCTTATGAATCTCGTAAGTGAGCTGATAATAATAAAGACAAGGTTGGAAGGCGTGGGTGCAGACTCAAAGAACCAGGATATGACAGAAGCAGTTGAATATCTTGAAAGGATTACCACCAGTCTCCATGATGCAGTTATGAAGGTAAGGATGGTGCCTATAGAAAGAGTATTCAACAGATTCCCGAGAATGGTAAGGGATCTGTCAAAGGATCTGTCAAAGGATATTACCCTTAACATGTCTGGTGAAGAGACCGAGTTGGACAGAACTGTCATAGATGAGATAGGCGATCCTCTAATACATTTAATAAGAAATGCAATTGACCACGGCATTGAAGAAAAAGAGGAAAGAATCAGAAACAACAAGTCAGCAAATGGAACTGTCAATCTGAGAGCATATCAGGACGGTAACAGTGTCGTAATTGAAGTTGAGGATGATGGAAAAGGCATAGATGTTGAGAAAGTAAAGAAGAAAGCAATCGAGAGAGGTATAATATCACAGAAAGACGCCAACGAACTGGATGAAAAGAACGCGGTAGAACTTCTGTTCAAGCCGGGTTTCAGCACTGCAGACAAGATATCTGACCTTTCAGGAAGAGGAGTCGGACTTGACGTAGTTAAGACTAAAATAGAGTCCCTTAATGGCATTGTAGAAGTTGAAAATACAAAGGGAAAAGGAAGCAAGTTCATAATAAGGCTGCCTCTGACACTGGCTATAATACAGGCATTGCTTGTCACGTTAGGGGATGAGAAGTATGCTATACCTCTTAACGTTATAAGGGATATCAATACTATTGATGCATCCACAATAAGGAACGTTCATGGACAGGATGTCGTACTGAATAGGAACAGTGTACTTCCTATAGTAAGACTGGGTAGAATGCTGGATGTTGATAATGTAAAAAGCGATGAAAGCGAAGAGCTAACAGCTGTAGTTGTAAAAAAAGGCGACAAAAATGCTGCCTTTATTGTGGACAATCTAATAGGCCAGCAGGAAATAGTCATAAAAACTCTGGGAAAATTCTTATCAGGCATCAAATACATAGCAGGTGCGACCATACTTGGGGATGGTCAGGTGGCACTTATAGTAGACACAAACTCATTGATATAAGGAGGTGCACACTATGGAAACAGCAGCATACACCAAGCAATTTGTCATATTCAGGCTGGAGAATGAAGAATATGGGATAGACATACTTAGAGTCAAAGAAATTAAAGAAATGATGAGGATAACCAGGGTTCCGAAAGCAGCACAGTTTGTATGCGGTGTCATAAACCTCAGAGGAGAAGTCATACCGGTAATAAATCTACGTAAGAAATTCAATCTTTCAGAAAGTGAAATTAACAGCAACACCAGAATTATCATAGTATCAGTTGATGATATTACAGTTGGTCTTATTGTAGATACCTCCTCCGAAGTACTTGATATAAGCAGCGAAGCAATAGAAGATGCCCCAGATGGAATAGGAAGTGTGGATCAGGGTTACATATACGGTATCGGTAAAGTAGGAGAGAGAATCATAATATTATTGGATATAGTAAAAATAATCACTAATTCAGCAGTTTAGAGAAGGGTGTGAAGAAATGGGAATATCATTAGACGAGCTAAACAGTCTTCAAATTGATGTCTTAAAAGAAATAGGAAATATAGGGGCAGGTAATGCCGCCACGGCCTTATCAAAAATGATATCAAAGCGAGTAGATATGGACGTTCCCAAGGTTAATATCCTTGAATTCAGAAATGTTGCTGAATTGGTCGGCGGACCTGAAGTTGAGGTTATAGGTATCTATTTTAAGGTTACCGGCGATATCACAGGGAGCATAATGTTCCTGTTGGATAAGAAATCGGCAAAGCTGCTTATAAATCTGCTTATGGGCATGATGGATGAAGGTGAGGAGCTTAGTGAGATGGGCTTCTCTGCATTGCAGGAGGTTGGGAATATACTGGCCGGTTCGTACCTATCCTCATTGTCATCCCTGACAGGATTAAATCTGGTCGTATCTGTTCCGTCACTTGCAATGGACATGGCAGGGGCAATACTAAGCGTACCGGTCATACTATTCGGTCAGGTCGGTGATAAAGTAATGCTGATAGAAACTGATTTTAACGAAGGCACAAATCATGTAAAGGGCAATTTTTTCCTCATACCGGATGAAGATTCATTTGAAACTTTACTTAAGAGTTTGGGAGTAATATAGCATGGCTGATGTAATAAAAGTTGGAATGGCAGATATGAATACTGCATGTAGTCCTTCGATACTGACTACACTAGGTCTTGGTTCCTGTGTAGGCATTTGCCTATATGATACTTCAACAAAGATTTCGGGCATGGTACATATTATGCTTCCCAGCAGCACACAAATAAAAAACAACAGTAATGTAGCTAAGTTTGCAGATACAGGTATAGTAAAATTGCTGGAAGATATGATTAAGCTGGGTGCAAGGCGAAGCAAGATAGTCAGCAAAATTGCCGGAGGTGCTCAGATGTTTAGTTTTAACGATGCAAGCGATATTATGAGAATTGGAGCAAGGAATGTGACGGCAACCAAGGAGATCTTGAAATCTCTGAATGTACCGATAATCGCAGAGGATACAGGAGGAAATCATGGACGTACCATCGAATTGTATTCAGAAACCGGGATATTGTTGATAAAGACAATAGGCTATGGGACAAAGCAGATTTAATGGTACAATTCAGTATCGATTGGAGTTTTCTGATATGAACATTATCGATTTTTTGCCAATGGTAATAACCATCACAGCACTTATAGCAAACATAATAATCGGAATAAGCAATGGAATAAGCTTTACCTCTTTGATGATAAGGTGTATGGTTGTTACTATTGTCTTTGGAGTATTTAGCCATTTGTTGACGCAAACAATACAAAATGCTTTGGAATGCAGCAGCTTAAGCAAGCATGCCAATGAAAAAAGCCGGGAGGGTCTTGCTTTGGGGGATACACCTGGTGAAAGCAGGAACAAATCGACTTTTGATATTAAAGTGCCTCCTATAGACGATGAAGAGCTTATGAGCATGGATGCTGATGTAGATGATGAATTTGTAGAAGTGAATCCTGTTCAAATGAGTGGTTTGATTACAGAGGAACAGGATTAACAAAACTTGCTAATGGAGGTATATCATGGATCTTACCAGTCTTTGGGAAACATATTCCAAAACAAATTCAACAAGTATAAGGGAAGAACTCATACTCAAATATACATATCTTGTTAAGTTTGTTGCCGGAAGACTATATGCCAGCTACGGCAATAATGTGGAGTTTGATGATCTGGTCAGCTATGGTATATTTGGACTGATAGATGCCATTGACAAATATGATTTGGCCAGAGGGGTGAAATTTGATACATATGCGCAGCTCAGAATAAGAGGGGCAATTATTGATCAGTTAAGGGAAATGGATTGGCTTCCTCGTTCAGTGAGACAAAAATCCAAAGAATTGGAAAAGGCTTACTATGAACTGGAGGGCAAACTGGGCAGACCCGCTACCGATGAAGAAATGGCAGAAAACTTTGGTATAACTATAGAGGAATTTCAGAAGAAAATACAGAATATAACAACATATTCAATTGTTTCCTTAGACGATCTTCTTGATCAAAAGAGGGAAGTCATAAGCAGCGAAGATGATAACCAAATAGAGACACCTGAAAGTGTTATTGAGAGTACTGAAATAAAAGAGATACTGGTAGATGCAATAGGTACTTTGCCAGAAAAAGAGAAAAAAGTAGTTTCACTATATTATTACGATGAACTTACATATAAGGAGATAGGGAGACTTTTAAATATATCGGAATCTAGGGTATCACAGTTACATACAAAAGCAATCATCAGGCTTAAGAATAAATTCAGATTCGCATTTGAATGATGGGATGGTGATATTATGGGTAATGAGAGCATTATTCTTGAAGGTAAAGACTATGAAAAGTTGATAGCAGAAGGCGCAAAGAACCTTAATACCAGTAAGGAGAACCTAAAGATAGAAGTTTTGGAAAGCAAAAAGAATCTATTTTCTTCTTACTACAAGCTTAAGATATCACTTAAGGACGGCAAAACTCTTGAGCTTATAGAGAATAGTATCGACAACATTCTTAGCGATAATCAAAAGCCAAGAGAAAAAAAGGTTGATTTTGAATTTAGAGAAGACGGCGTATATATAAAAATTGAAAGAGGAGTTACGATGGTTGATATCGTAACCAAGATCGACCTTAGAAGGATACAGAGTGTTGACTTGACAAAAATAAAGCAGATGCTGGAGGTAGGAAACCTCAGCAGCTGGGTGAAGATCGCAGAGCCTCAGGAAGAGAAGAAAATAGACAGTGAATGTACAGTCAGAATATCAAAAGATAATATGAAGGCATTTGTCACAATATCCAAGCCAATAGGCGGGGAGGTTATGACGGAAAAGGCTATTCATGAGGCATTAGCACAAAATGGTGTTGTACTTAATATTAACGAAGCAGAAATAACCAATATAGTTAATCAGAAAATTTACGACAAAGAGGTTCTTGTTGCAGAGGGGATACAGCCACAGGACGGTAAGGATGCAGAGCTTACTTATCACTTTGATATTTCAAGTGAAAGAACTATCAATATAGACAAAGACGGCAAGATAGATTACCATGAGTTGTCCCTGATAAAGAATGTAAGAGCGGGGGACAAGCTGGTAACTTTAACTCCACACACAGAAGGCATCCCAGGCAAAAATGTACAGGGTGCTGAGGTCCCGGGAAAAGATGGTAAGAAGCTTGCTTTACCAAGAGGTAAGAATGCAGAAGCAAGTGAAAGCGGACTTGAGCTTCTGGCAGCAGTTGACGGAGAAGTAAAGGTCATTGACGGGAAGGTCAATGTATTTTCAGTATATGAAGTGAAGCAGAATGTCGATAATTCTACTGGAAATATCAGATTTAACGGAAAAGTTGTTATAATGGGCAATGTGCTTACCGGCTTCATCATAGAGGCTGAAGGAGACGTTGAAGTATACGGTGTTGTGGAAGGAGCACAGATAAAATCCAATGGAAATATCATACTCCATAGAGGTATACAGGGTATGAACAGGGGAGAGTTGTACTGCGAGGGAGACCTTATTGCGAAGTTTATTGAAAACAGCAAGATTGAAGCTAAAGGGAACATCCAGAGCGATGCAATAATGCACAGTCAGGTCGTCTGCGGAAAGAAGCTGGAAGCTGCAGGGCGTAAAGGCTTGCTGGTAGGAGGCTCCTTCAAAGTAGGAGAGGAGATCAAGGCAAAGGTTGTTGGATCTCCAATGGCTACAATTACAGAGCTTGAAGTAGGTATCAATCCTGATATGAGGAAGAAGTACGAAGATCTGAAAAATGAACTGAAACAGGTTACAGAAAACCTGGACAAGACAACAAAAGCAGTAGATCTTCTTACAAAGATGAGCAAGAATGTTGAACTGCCGGTGGAGAAGAAAATGCTGCTGGCAAAATCAATAAAGCTGAAGCTTCAGCTGCAGCAGAGTCAGGAACAGATTCTGAATGAACACAGTGAAATGGAATCATATTTTGAAGAGCTTTCAAGGGGGAAAATAAAGATATACGATGTAATATACCCCGGCTCAAGGATTACAATAGGAAGCAGCCTGATGCACATAAAAGATTCTGTAAAATATGTTTCCTTCTACAGATACAACGCAGAGATCAAAATGGGGTCCTATGATGATGTTTAATAACTTTTAGGGAGTGATATCAATGAGTATAAGGCCTGTCGACATACAGACGCTGATACCTAAACTTCCGGAAGTACAGAAAGCAAAAAATGTAGAAAGCGAAACAGCAAAGAATAATTTTAACATTAATCTTCACAAGGAGCAGCAGCAGCACGAAAAGGATACAAAACAGGTTACAGAAACAAAAAAGTCCCTTGGAAAGAGAATTGATAGGGAAAGACAAGAGAAGGAAAAGCGAGGGAAGCAGCAAGAAAAAGAACAGAAGAAAGAACTAGCAGAGGAAGAAAACAATAAGGGAAAAAAGACAAAAGAAGAACCCGGCAGAAGAAGAATTGATATTAGAATATGAAGAGGTGCTCGCATGATAAACTATGTGCTACTTGCTTTGGGAGTATTCACCATACTGACTGCGATAATATTGATATTCCTTGACAAGGTCAAAGGTGATGATATTTACTTCAGTATGGATGTAAAAGAGCAGGAAATTAAGAAAGTGATTGATGATGCAGAAGAAATCATATCTGAGCTTAATTATACCTCTGAAATGGTTGTAAAAGAGATAGAGGATAAGCTTAAAGGGCTAAGGGAAGAGGTTAAGAACCTTACGGTTCCGGCTCCTGCCGCTGCTGCTCCGACAAAGATCGTTACCCCTGCAGTATCAATAGCAAGAACATCTGGAACCAGCAAAAAGAAAAAACTGACAAATGATACGGCTGATAAAGATAACACGCTGGATCCAAAGCTGAGTAAAAAGCAGCAGGCAGTATTTGATTATGCTGCACAAGGAATGAGCGTTATCGACATTGCAAAGAAAATGAATATCGGGCAAGGAGAGGTAATGCTGATATTATCCTTGAAGAATGAGGTAGAATAATGGGAAATTACAACATTAAGAGTATCATGCTGGGCATTGGAATAGGTCTTGTATTTTCATCGATGATAAATATCAGTATGGATAAGAGTGAGCTGTCTGTAGAAGAAATAAAACTTGAGGCACTCAGACATGACCTTATTGTACTTACAAAAGACGAAATCATCAATAACCAGCCTTCGGAAAAGAGTGAGACAGAGGTACCTACACCTGAGAATACTTCTTCAGAGAAGCCGGCACTTGAGAATAATCAAACAAAAACAGTGGATTCTGAAGTGAGCATCAAGGTAGAAATTCTGAGCGGAATGAGTTCTGAAGCTATTACGAAGCTATTGAAAGAAAATGGTGTGATAAGTGATGAAAAGGCTTTTCAGAGAAGACTTAGAGAACTAAATGTAGAAAATAAGCTGAAGATTGGTATTTACAATATACCTAAAGGATCGAACCACGATGAGATAATCAGGATGCTGACAAGATAAAATGCTTCAATACACTAAAATCAGCGGCTTTTGGCAGGGGTTCCTGTTAAAAGCATTTTTATTTAGTCATAAATGTAGTATAAATTTTCAGCAGATAATAAAACTATTAAGGAAAATCCATGTCAGACAGTAAAAAATTATATTGCCAATAAAAATGTTATATGATAAACTATTTAAGGTGAAAAACACACATGGCTTGATTTTTTGAGGGGTGCCTTTTGGGTCCTCGGGAGATATGACAGTCATGGAGGAAAAACCATAGGAGGTGAAAATATGTCAGTAATATCAATGAAACAGCTGTTGGAAGCTGGTGTGCACTTCGGACATCAGACAAGAAGATGGAATCCGAAGATGGCAGAGTTTATTTTTACGGAGAGGAATGGCATATACATCATAGACCTTCAGAAAACTGTAAAGAAGGTCGATGAAGCGTACAACTTCATTAAAGAAGTTGCTGCTTCCGGTAAGGACATACTTTTCGTAGGAACTAAGAAACAGGCTCAGGAATCAATAGAGTCTGAAGCTCTAAGAGCAAACATGTTCTATGTCAACCAGAGATGGCTTGGAGGAATGCTTACAAACTTCAAGACCATTAAGAAGAGAATCGAGAGGCTGAATGATCTTGAAAAAATGGAAGAAGACGGAACATTCGATGTTCTTCCAAAGAAGGAAGTCATACAGCTCAGAGCAGAAAAGGAAAAGCTCGAAAAGAATCTTGGCGGTATCAAGAACATGAATGGTGCACCAGGCGCACTTTTCGTCGTTGACCCAAGAAAGGAAAAGATAGCTATTCAGGAAGCGCATATACTTGGTATTCCGATTGTCGCAATAGTTGATACAAATTGCGATCCTGAGGAAGTAGACTATCCTATTCCCGGTAACGATGATGCAATAAGAGCCGTAAAGCTTCTTACTTCAAAAGTTGCAGATGCGATTATTGAAGCCAGACAAGGCGAGCAGCTTGCTGAGTAATTTCTTGGTAAGTATTTAAAGGCGGCGTGAGCCGCCTTTTTAATAATATCCGTAATACATAGGAGGCGAAAAAAATGGTTGAAGCTTCAGCTGTTAAAGAATTAAGAGAAAGAACCGGTGCCGGTATGATGGACTGCAAAAAAGCCCTTACAGAAAGCAACGGAGATATGGAAAAGGCAATCGAAATCCTTAGAGAAAAGGGACTTGCTGCTGCAGCTAAGAAAGCTGGAAGAATAGCAAGTGAAGGACTTGTTGACGCTTACATACATGGCGGAGGAAGAATCGGGGTTCTAATTGAAGTAAACTCTGAAACAGACTTCGTTGCAAAGAATGAAGAGTTCCAGCAGTTCGTAAAGGATATGGCAATGCAGGTTGCTGCAGCCAACCCATTATTTGTAAAAAGAGAAGAAGTGGATCCTCAGATTATAGCTAAGGAAAGAGAAATATACAGGGCTCAGGCTTTGAATGAAGGAAAACCTGAAAAGATTGTTGATAAAATGGTTGAAGGAAGAATTGAAAAATACTACAAAGAAATATGTCTTCTTGAGCAGCCCTTCATAAAAGACACTGACAAAACCGTCCAGGATGTGCTTACAGGATTGATAGCTAAAATAGGTGAAAATATTAGTATCAGAAGATTTGTAAGATTCGAAAGAGGAGAAGGCATAGAGAAGAAGGAAGATAACTTCGTAGAAGAAGTAATGAGTCAGATGAAAAAATAAGGGAACACTTTGTGTTCTCTTTTTTTTGAAAAACAGAAGGATTTTTTTAGATTTTGTAGAAATTTTATGCTTAGTTGGAGGTATAATATATATGAGTGACGTAAAGTATAAGAGAGTGATATTGAAGGTAAGCGGGGAAGCACTGGCAGGAGATAAGAGCTCTGGATTGAACCATGATACTTTGTTGGGCATTGCCCATAGAGTCAAGGAATTAAGAGAGCTTGACGTAGAGGTTGCAATAGTAGTAGGCGGAGGTAATTTCTGGAGGGGAAGAAGCGGGGAAGGTATGGACAGGACTACCGCTGATCATATGGGAATGCTTGCAACTGTTATAAACGCTTTGGCTCTGCAGGACGCACTGGAGAGTATAGATGTTCCTACCAGAGTGCAGACAGCAATAGAGATGAGGCAGATTGCAGAACCATACATTAGAAGAAGAGCAATAAGACATCTTGAAAAAGGAAGAGTAGTTATATTTGCCTCCGGAATAGGGAATGCATATTTCTCTACAGATACGACTGCGGCACTGAGAGCTGCGGAAATCGAAGCAGATATCATTCTTATGGCAAAAAAGGTCGACGGTGTATATGACTGTGACCCTGTGAAGAACAAAGATGCAAAGAAGTTTGATAAGCTTACCTACATAGACGTCATCAACAAGGGACTGGGCGTAATGGATTCTACAGCTGCATCCCTTTGTAGGGATAATGGAATTCCTATACTTGTATTTGACCTGAAAAACCCTGATAATATAATTAGAGCAGTAAAGGGAGAAGAGATAGGCACAATAGTAAAGGAGGATAAATAGAATGATCAAGGATATTGAGAAGAACATGCAGGAGAAAATGGAGAAGACTCTCAGCGTGCTTAAGCATGAGCTTTCTACACTTAGAGCAGGCCGTGCAAACCCAAGTCTATTAGACCGCATTTCCGTAGATTATTATGGAACTCAGACACCGTTAAATCAGCTGGCAAATATAGCTGCCCCTGAACCAAGAGTACTTACTATCAGTCCCTGGGATGTCAAATCAATACCGGTTATTGAAAAAGAAATACAAAAATCAGATCTTGGTATCAATCCTTCCAATGACGGAAAAATGATAAGGCTGGTTGTGCCACAACTCACCGAAGAAAGAAGAAAAGAGCTGGTGAAGGTTGTTAAGAAGCTTGGGGAAGATTCAAAAGTTGCAATAAGGAACATTCGCAGAGATGGCAATGATCATCTGAAGAAGCTGAAAAAAGATGGGGAGATCACTGAGGATGAACTTAAGAAATCTGAAGATAATACTCAGAAAATGACCGATAAGTATATCAAGGAAACAGATAAGGCAGTGGAATTAAAAGAAAAGGAAATAATGGAGGTATAGTATTCTTGGATGATATACCTCTGGTAATAGGTTATACACTCGATAACGCCCTTCAGCTTATAGGTGGGGAACATAATATCGTTGTTGAATCAACGATAACGCCCTATGAAGATAAAAAAGAAGAAAGACAGGGAAATGTGCCTATAGTTGTCAGACAGATAGTTTCGAGTGACGAAATAAAACTTACAACGAGTCTTTTTAAATAGTTTCCCTCATAAAGAGGGATATTTTTTTAAGTATTCGTTATGAAGGAGGTTCTTGGATGCTTGAAGAAATAGATTTAAGAAAGCTTCCTGCACATATAGCGATAATAATGGATGGAAATGGACGTTGGGCACAAAAGAAGGGACTTCCCAGAATAATGGGCCATAAGGCAGGTATGGGAGCTATAAAGAAGACTGTAAGAGCTTGCAGCGATCTTGGTGTTAAGATACTTACGGTATATGCCTTTTCTACGGAGAACTGGAGACGTCCGCAAGAAGAAGTAAGCTATCTGATGAACCTGCTGGTGGAGTATATGAGAAAAGAGATAAACGAGCTTCACAGAAATAATGTCAGAGTCAAGGTATTAGGCGAATTGGATGTGCTTCCGGAACAAACAAGAAAAGAGATAGAAGATGCAGTAGTCCTTACAGAGAAAAATAATGGACTTCAGTTCAATATAGCGCTCAATTATGGAGGAAGATTGGAAATACTTAATGCATGCAGAAAACTGATTGATGAAATAGACAACGGAAGAATAGACAAATCCAATATAGATGAGGCATTGTTCTCAAATTACCTTTATACAGGAAGTGATCCTGATCCTGATTTGATAATAAGAACAAGCGGAGAACAGAGGATCAGCAATTTTCTGCTTTGGCAGGGAGCATACAGCGAACTTATATTTATTGACCAGCTTTGGCCAGACTTTGATGAAAAGGTCCTTCATTCTGCAATAATAAAATATCAAAGCAGAGACAGACGATTTGGCGCATTGAAGTAGTGGAGGTAAAAATGTTAAGAATAAGGTTATTAAGTGCGATACTTGGTATACCACTTATATTATTTGTTTTGATTTTTAGAGGACTGTATCTGTACTTTTTTATTGCTGCAGTCTCTTTAGTAGGTCTCTTTGAGTACTACAGAGCAATAAGGAATATAAATATAAACACAAACAGAACCTTCGGCTACGCCATAGTTTCTGTGTACTATCTTATGTTCCTTCTGCCTGTTGCATTCAACAGGCCTGGTTTTCTTATTGCTGCTTCCGTCATAGCGTTGCTTGCTTCTGAAATAGTCACACAAAAACATAGTATACCGGAAATATCTATGAATATTCTTGGCATTGCCTATATACCTTTTCTTTTCAGCCATCTTCTTTTCATAGAAAAGCTGAAATACGGTAATATAATACTGTGGCTTCCTTTTCTCACAGCCTGGTTTACTGATACCTTCGCATATTTTGTAGGAGTATATATGGGAAGAGTAAAGCTGTGTCCAAAAATCAGCCCTAAAAAAACCGTAGAAGGGGCTATTGGAGGAATACTAGGCTGTATTGCCCTTACTACCCTTTCAGGCTATATTATCAATAAATTTGGAGTTGATATCAATATAGTACATTTCATCATCACTGGCTTTTTATGTGCAGCAGCATCAGAAATCGGGGACTTGGCTGCTTCATATATAAAGCGTTATACTGGAATAAAGGATTTTGGAAATCTAATACCCGGCCATGGGGGAATACTGGACAGATTTGACAGTATACTTTTTACAGCACCAATAGTGTACTACTACTTCGTAATCATAGGCGAAATGATATAGGAATGGTTGCGAGGTTTTGCCGGTTAGAGAATTTCCAACAATAAGCAAATCCGAGGAGAAAAAATGAAAAAACTATCAATATTAGGATCTACAGGATCAATTGGTACCCAGACATTGGAGATAGCAAGAGAGAATAAAGAAGAATTCAAGGTTGAGGCTATTGCTGCCAACTCCAATATAGACCTGCTTGAAGCTCAGGTCAGAGAGTTCAGACCAAGAATCACAGCTATTGCTGATGAATCATACTATCATGAGCTAAAGAGCAGAGTCAGCGGCATTACAGAGGTAACTGCAGGTATTCAGGGTGTAGTCGAAGCTGCGGTATATGAAGAAAGTGACACGGTTGTATCGGCTATAGTGGGTATAGCAGGACTTATCCCGACATATAAGGCTATTAAAGCCTGTAAGGATGTTGCTTTAGCCAATAAAGAGACCCTTGTGACAGCAGGAAGGATCATATCTGAAGAGGTACGGAAAAATAAGGTCAGAATGCTTCCTGTGGACAGTGAGCATTCTGCAATATTTCAGAGCTTGTTAAGCGGTGACCATAGTGAAATCTCAAAACTACTCTTAACAGCTTCAGGAGGGCCTTTCAGAACAAAAACTACCGAAGAGCTTGAGAAAGTGACGGTAGCTGATGCATTGAAACACCCTAACTGGTCTATGGGAAGGAAAATAACGGTAGATTCAGCTACTTTGATGAATAAAGGACTCGAGGTAATAGAAGCCAGATGGCTGTTTGATATAGAACCTGATAACATTGAGGTCGTTGTACATCCACAGAGTATTATACATTCAGCTGTGGAATTTGTTGACGGTGCGGTAATAGCGCAGCTTGGCCTTCCGGATATGAAGCTTCCGATACAGTATGCGCTTACATATCCAAAGCGATTGCCTATGAAGGGAAAAAAACTCAGTCTAACCGATATAGCCAATCTGACCTTTTATAAACCTGACCTACAGCGGTTTAAATGTCTTGAACTGGCTTTCAGAGCACTGGAAATGGGAGACAGTGCATGTGTGGTATTGAACGGTGCCAATGAAGAAGCTGTCCGCTTGTTCCTGGAGGGAAAGATAAGCTTCCTTGATATAGGAAATTATATAGAAAAAACTTTGGATATGCATAAAGATGTTAGTAATATGACTATAGATGATGTGATGGATATTGACAGATGGTCCAGAGAAATGTTGCTTAGTATTAGCAAAGTGGGGTGTGATAATAAATGACAATAATAGTTGCCGTACTGGTTTTCAATGCTATAGTGTTCTTCCATGAAGCAGGTCATTTTATAGCTGCGCGGCTTGGAGGAATAAAGGTAGTTGAATTTGCCCTGGGAATGGGGCCAAAGCTTGTAGGGAAGAAAATTGGTGAGACAATGTATTCCCTTAGAGCCTTTCCAATAGGGGGATTTTGTTTGATGCTGGGTGAGGATGAGGAGAATAACGATCCCGGAGCATTCAGCAATAGTCCAATAAGAAGCAGGATAGCTTCTGTAGCAGCAGGCCCAATAGTCAACCTTGTGGTGACAGTTATTATTTATTCATTGGTTATAGCTCCTGTAGCTGCGCCAATAATAGGTCAAGTCACTGCCGGAATGCCTGCCTCTGAGGCCGGTATACAAGCCGGAGATAAAATAGTAAGTATCAACGATGTAAGCATAAACAGCTGGGAAGAAATGAAGCCTGAGATATCAAAGTACGAGGGGCAACAGATTACAGTAACTGTAGAGAAAAATGGTGTTACAAGGAATATTCAGCTTACACCTGTAAAGAATCCCAATACTGATGACATAGTAATTGGTGTGACACAGCAGGTGAAAATTGGTGGATTTTCTATTGCAGAAGGCATAAGGACTACCGTTACTATATCAAGAATGATGCTTAATTTTCTGGGACAGCTGGTTGTTGGCAAAGCTGATGCCGGAGAGGTCAGCGGCCCTATATCCATTTTGGTCTATATGAATGAGGCTGCCAAAACCGGTTTTATAAGCGTCCTTTATCTCACAGCCATTATAAGCCTGAACCTGGGAATACTGAATCTTCTGCCGGTGCCAGCCCTTGACGGAGGAAGGCTGTTGTTCCTTTTTGCCGAGCTTATAAGGAGAAAGCCCGTTCCTGCAGAAAAGGAAGGCATGGTTCATTTTGTGGGACTGGTAGCTTTGATGGCCCTTTCGATATTTCTGATGTATAGAGATATAATAAAATTCAATTTGATAAATATATTCAGGTAGGTAAGAAAAATGAGCAGTTATACAAGAAAAGTGAGAATAGGTGACAGATTTATCGGCGGCGGTGAGCCTATACTGGTTCAGTCCATGACCAATACTAAAACCCATGATGTAAGCTCCACCGTGGAACAGATAAAAAGACTGCAGGAAGCAGGATGTGACATTATAAGGGTTGCAGTGCCCGACATGTCGGCGGCGGAGGCAGTAAAGGAGATAAAAAAGCAGATTTCAATCCCTCTGGTAGCTGATATACATTTCGACTACAGACTTGCAATCCAATCAATAAAAAGCGGTGCCGACAAGATAAGGATAAATCCCGGCAACATAGGAGATAAGGATAGAGTCAGACAGGTTGTTGATGCTGCCAAAGAAAGGGAGGTACCCATAAGGATCGGTATTAATTCAGGTTCTTTAGAAAAAGAGCTTCTGGAGAAGTACGGCCATCCTACTGCTGATGCATTGGTTGAGAGTACCTTGAACAATATCAGGCTCATTGAAGAAATGGGCTTTGAGGATATTGTGATATCCATAAAATCCTCCGATGTGATGCTTACAGTGGAAAGCTATATGAAAGCATCGAAAAGTACCAACCATCCTCTGCATCTGGGCATTACAGAAGCAGGTACGGTAATGGCCGGCTCCATCAAGTCGGCAGTGGGACTTGGAATACTGCTGAACAATAATGTGGGCGACACCATCAGAGTATCACTGACAGGGGATCCCGTAGAAGAAATCTATGTGGCCAGGGAGATATTAAAAAGCTTGAAGCTTATGAAGGGCGGAATAGAGATAGTATCCTGCCCTACCTGCGGAAGGACAAATGTGGATCTTATAAAGGTAGCTGAAGAAGTGGAGCTGCGAGTAAGGGATATACAAGTAAGAAAGCCTATGAAGCTAGCTGTAATGGGATGTGCAGTAAACGGCCCCGGAGAAGCCAAGGAAGCAGACCTGGGCATTGCCGGAGGAAAAGGAGAATTCCTGCTATTCGTAAAAGGGAACATAGTGAGAAAGATACCGCAGGAAAAAGCCATAGAAGAGTTGATAAAGGAAATTGAGGCTTTCCAGTCTGTATAATTTTAGAAGGATTTGTAAATATAATATTACAGTAGTAAAACAAGTCTTAAATCATAGGAGGAGCTTGAAGATGAATGTTACAGCAATAATTCCTGCCTATAATGAAGAACAGACTATAGCAGATGTTGTGAATTGCATAAAAAGGGTTGATAAAATAAAAAAAATAATTGTAGTCAGTGACGGCTCTACTGACAGGACTGCCGAGATTGCAAGAGAATGCGGAGTCGATGTGATTGAACTTAAGGAGAACATCGGAAAAGGTGGTGCAATAAAAGCAGGAGTCAATGAATGTGGTACGGAAATTGTACTTTTTCTGGATGCAGATCTTATAGGATTAAAAGAGAAGCATGTTGTTGATCTGATAGAACCTGTAATCAATAATAAAGCCGATATGACCGTCGGGATATTCCGAAACGGCAGAATGGTAACCGATCTGGCGCAGAAGGTTACTCCTTATCTCTCCGGACAGAGAGCTATAAGGAGATCAATTATTGACAAGATACCCAATATAGACATAACAAGATATGGAGTGGAGGTAGCCCTTACAAAGTACATAGATAAATTCACTGTGAGAGTGCAGGAAGTCGATCTGCCGGATATGACCCATGTGACAAAGGAAGAGAAGCTGGGGCTAATAAGGGGAGTTCATGCACGCTTGAAAATGTACTGGGATATAGTCAAGATATTAAGCAACTATAATAAAAAGGAATCGAAATAGTTATATAAGATATGCACATGGAGTATGATTACAAGGTACGAGAATTTCTCCAGGTATTCAAAGCTATTGTCCGATTTATTTAACGTGAAATTCGAAACAGGAAATTTTGGAGGTCATCATGGAAAAGGGTACAAATATAGATACAGATTTTTTTGCGCAATATAAGGACAAGTTCCAGATAAAGAAAATAAGAGTCATGAAAAAAACCAGGGAGTGGGAGCTTATAATAAGCTTGAAGAAGCTCATTCCCATATCCGAGCTGAACAAAATTGAAGCTCATATAGCTGAAAGCTGCGGATTGAACAAAGTGCGTATGATAATAGAAGAATCAGCTTTTAGCATAAGTGCTGATGAATTCGTTAAATCCCATTGGGGGGATCTTAAGAAGGTCATTATTGATAACAACCCGTCTTTTACGGGTTTTATTTTGGATTCACAAATACAGCTTGAAGACAAAATAATGAAATTGGTGGTCCAGTCGAAGGAAGCCGCAGGGTATCTGACCTCGAGGAAGTGTCCCGGCATAGTTGCTCAGTATATGAAAGACTATTTTAATGTAGAATGCCAGGTTATGATATGCTTCAATGAGGAAGAAAGACTTTGTGAAGAAGAGTATCTAAAATGCTACTTTGAAGAGGAAAACAAAATGGTGGCTGAAGCGCTGAAGTCTTCTGAAAACAAAAAAACCAAGGATAAGAATAAAGAGAGAAAAGATGCGGTTATCATGGGACGAAGCTTTAATGACATACCAGTAAGTATTTCTTCAATAGCCGAGGACTCAGGACGCGTAACCATACAGGGGAGCATATTCAATACGGAAGTAAAGACGCTTAATAATGGAAAAACAATAATTATATTCAATATAACAGACAATACCAATTCTATTACTGCCAAAATCTTTATTAAGGATGAAAACGATACAGCAAAGCTGGTTGAAAATATAACAAATGGAAGATATGTGAGGATAAAAGGAGATATACAGTATGACCAGTACATAAAGGAACTGGTCATATTCCCCCAGAATATTGTTGAAGCGGAAAAGACATTACGCTTAGACAACTCTGAAGCAAAAAGGGTAGAGCTTCATGCTCATACAGGAATGAGTTCCATGGACGGGGTCTGCTCAGCCACTGACCTTATAAAAAGGGCAAAGGAATGGGGACATAAAGCAATAGCTATTACAGACCACGGAGTCGTGCAGGCATATCCTGAGGCGTACGAGGCATCAAAAAAGCACGGAGTCAAGGTAATATACGGAGTTGAAGGTTACTTTGTAAATGACGGGGTTCCGATAGTGTATAACCCAGGCAGCAGGAGCCTGAGGGATGAGCTTGTGGTATTTGATATAGAAACAACAGGCTTGTCCCCTATCAATGACAGGATAACTGAGATAGGTGCTGTAAAAATCAAAAATGGCCAGCTGATTGACAGGTTTTCAGAGCTGGTTAATCCGGAAATCCACATTCCTGAAAATATAACGAAGCTCACAGGAATAAGTGATTCAATGGTTAAAGATAAAGAAACCATCAAGGACGTACTGCCCAGATTTCTGGATTTTGCAGGAGATGCTCCGTTGATTGCCCATAATGCAAGCTTTGACTGTGGCTTTATAAGAGCCAAGGCGGGGGAGCTTGGTCTAAATGTCGGTAATGTGGTCATTGATACACTGCAGCTGTCAAGAATACTGCTTCCTGAACTGAAGAGGCACAAGCTGAATATCGTATGTGACCATCTTGGCATAAGCCTTGAAAATCATCACAGAGCAGAAGATGATGCTGAAGCTGCTGCAGGAATGATGATCAGATTCATAGAGATGATGCAGGACCGTGGAATAAAGGATGTGGCAGATATCAACTGCCTTGCTTCGGCAGAGGGAGCATACAAGAGCAAGGATTCATATCATATTGTTCTATTGGTCAAAAATATGAAAGGCTTGAAGAATCTATACAAGCTCATATCTATGGCTCATCTTGACTATTTCTATAAAAAGCCCAGACTTCTGAAAAGTGTACTGATGCAATATCGTGAAGGTCTGATAATAGGCTCAGCCTGTGAAGCAGGAGAGATATTCAGGAATATACTGAACAATGCCGATGATAATACAATCATAGAAAACGCAAGATTCTATGACTATCTTGAGATACAGCCCAAGGGCAACAATGAATTCTTGCTGAGGAACGGCAAGCTGTCAAATGAGAAGCAGCTGGAAGCGATAAACAAAAAGATCGTAGAATTGGGCAGGAAATTGAACAAACCTGTTGTAGCTACAGGTGACGTGCATTTCCTTAACCCTGAGGATGAAATATACAGAAGGATATTAATGGCAGGACAGGGATACTCAGATGCCGACGAACAGGCACCGCTGTACTTCAAATCCACAGATGAGATGCTTCAGGAATTTGCATACCTGGGAAGCGAAACCGCCAATAAAGTTGTTATTGAGAATCCAAACAAGATACTTGAAGAGGTAGAGGATATAATTCCTATTCCGGAAGAAACCTATCCTCCAAAGATTGAAGGTGCTGAAGAACAGATAAAGGATATGACAATGAAGAAGGTGCACCTGTTATACGGTGAGGAGCTTCCTGAGGTTGTTGTAAAGAGGCTTGAAAAAGAGCTGAACTCCATAATAAACAATGGTTATGCGGTATTATACCTTATAGCGCAGAAGCTGGTAACAAAATCACTCAGTGACGGTTATCTGGTTGGTTCAAGAGGATCTGTAGGCTCCTCCTTTGTTGCCACCATGTGTGATATAACTGAGGTCAATCCGCTTCCGCCTCATTATCTATGCCCAAAATGCAAGTATTCACATTTTTTCCTTGATGGATCAATAGAATCAGGAGCGGATCTCAAGGATATGGATTGTCCTGAATGTGGTACAACCTTAAGAAAAGAAGGCCATGACATTCCCTTTGAAATGTTCCTTGGCTTTGACGGAGATAAGGAACCTGATATCGACTTGAATTTCGCAGGGGAATACCAGCCGGAAGCCCATAAATATACTGAGGAGCTTTTCGGTAAAGGCTATGTATTCAGAGCAGGTACAATTGGAACCATAGCAGAAAAGACCGCCTATGGTTATATAAAGAAATACTATGAAGAGAGAGGCATAAAGATAAACAATGCAGAAATGAACAGACTTGTACTGGGCTGTACAGGAATAAAGAGGACAACAGGGCAGCATCCCGGCGGGGTAATGATTGTTCCCAATTATACAGACATATACAATTTTACTCCTATACAGAGGCCTGCTGATGATACAAGCTCAAGCATCATAACCACACACTTCGACTATCATTCAATAAGCGGAAGGCTTTTGAAGCTGGATATACTTGGTCATGATGTACCTTCCATAATAAGGATGCTGGAGGATATCACCGGTTTCAGTGTAAACAATATACCTTTGGATGACCAGAAGACCATGAGTCTTTTTACATCCACAGAAGCCCTGGGTGTTGATCTTGATGAAATAGACTGCAAGGTAGGAAGTCTTGGTATACCGGAATTCGGTACAAAATTCGTAAGGCAGATGCTTATGGATACACAACCAAAGACCTTTGCTGAGCTGGTCAGGATATCAGGCTTGTCCCATGGTACGGATGTGTGGCTCAATAATGCCCAGGACCTTATAAAAAACGGCACTACAAACTTGAAAGGAGTCATAGCCACCAGGGATGACATAATGCTTTTCCTCATATATAAAGGGGTGCACCCAAAGACATCCTTCAAAATTGCTGAGAATGTAAGAAAAGGCAGAGGGTTGACTCCTGAATATGAAGAAGCAATGAGAGCACAGGATATTCCGGATTGGTACATACAATCCTGTAAGACAGTCAAATACCTGTTCCCGAAAGCCCATGCCACTGCTTATGTCATGATGTCCTTCAGGGTTGCTTATTACAAGGTCTATTATCCACAAGCTTTCTATGCAACATATTTCACCGTCAAGCTGGATGATTTTGATGCAGATCTGTTGACAAAAGGTATAGATGCTGTTAAAGCCAAATGGATAGAAATCGATAAATTGGGGAATAATGCGACTACAAAGGAAAAAAACCTGATGACACTGCTTGAATCTGTGTATGAGATGTATCTGAGGGGTATCAAGCTTTTACCGGTTGATCTGTATAAATCAGATGCAAGTAAATTTATAGTGACAGAAGAAGGAATACTGCCTCCTCTTGGTGCTTTACAGGGAGTAGGGGCTAGTGCGGCACAGAACATTGTAAATTCAAGACAGGAGTCTCCATTTATATCAATGGATGATCTTCGTGAGAGAGCGAAGGTCTCAAAAACTGTAATAGAAATACTGAAGAATCACGGATGTCTTAATGGACTTCCTGAAAGTAACCAGTTAAGCTTCTTTTCAACCGTAGGTGGGCTTGGAGTTTAAAAAGCTAAAAAAGTCGCCCATTTACTTGCAAGAATTATTAAAGAGTGCTATACTTTTAAGGTGTCAGGAAAATTTTGTTTTTCCTTTCAACTTAAATTGACTTTTGATTAGAGTGGGCAATCCCACTCTTTCGTATTAGTAAGAGTAATTTTGAGTACTCCTTTGAGGTTTTGGCGTGAGGCTCGAAGGTTTGGGCAGAGTTTCGAAGCATGATTTTTAACCAACCCCAATAATAGAATAGACTGCTGGTGTAGATAGGGAATAATAAGCTGTATGAATAACAGAGTATATTTTGTACTGTTTTGTTTTTATGTATAAATATATGTGAAAAATATATAGAATATCAAATAAAAGGAGAGTCGATGATGGCGAAAAGGAAGGTTGAAGATATAGTTGCTGAACTGGCAGTTCCAATAGTTGACCGGAACAACTTTGAGCTGGTGGAAGTGGAATTCAAAAAGGAAGGCTCTGATTGGTATCTTAGATTATACATAGACAAAGAAGGCGGAATCACAATCGACGATTGTCAGGCGGTAAGTGAGGAGATGAGTGATCTGCTTGATGAGGTTGATCCGATAGAGCAGTCCTACATATTTGAAGTGTCCTCGCCGGGGGTGGACAGACCAATTAAAACAGACAGGGATTTTGAAAAGAACAATGGCAAACTTGTTGAGGTCAAACTTTTTTCACCGCTAAACGGAAAGAAGGTCTTTGAAGGAATTCTTAAAGGGCATAATACAAGTGAAGTGATGATAGAAATGGACGGTAAAGATGAAAATATTGAAAAGAGCTCTATTGCCTTAATAAGGCCTGTAATAAAGTTTTAAATAATAATTGTATGGGAGGGAGCAATAAATGAATGGAGAGTTTCTCCAGGCGTTGGAGCAGATAGCAAAAGAAAAGGGGATTTCAAAGGAACTTTTAATAGACGCAATAGATGTCGCGCTGGTTTCAGCCTTCAAAAAGAACTTCGGAACCTCACAGAATGTGAAGGTAATGATAGACAGAGAAACAGGAGAAGTTGACGTATATGCACTTAAGACAGTAGTTGAAGAAGTGGAGAATGATTTCCTGCAGATAAGCCTGCAGGATGCAAAGGCCATAAACAAGAACTACGAGCTGGATGATGTCGTTGAAATGAAGGTTACCCCAAGGAACTTCGGAAGAATAGCTGCTCAGACTGCAAAACAGGTTGTAGTACAAAGAATCCGTGAGGCAGAGAGAGGTATAATATTCGACGAATATATAAGCAGAGAAAATGAAATAGTAACAGGACTTGTACAGAGGAAGGAGAAGAACAGCATATTCATAGACTTGGGCAAGACTGAAGCTGTTCTGGGACCTGGAGAGCAGACTCCAAATGAAGTCTATAATATAGGTGACAGGATAAAAACCTATATAGTAGAAGTTAAAAAGACAACCAAGGGGCCGCAGATAGTGCTTTCAAGAACACATCCCGGTCTGGTGAAGAGGCTCTTTGAGCTTGAGGTTCCTGAGATACAAAGCGGAATAGTGGAGATAAAGAGTATAGCCCGTGAAGCAGGCTCAAGGACAAAAATTGCCGTATACTCTCATGATGAGAACATCGACCCCGTTGGAGCATGCGTTGGACAGAGAGGACAGCGGGTACAGGTAATAGTAGATGAGCTTAAAGGTGAAAAAATCGATATAATTGAATGGAGCGAAGACCCGGTGGTGTTTGTCGGCAGTGCATTGAGTCCGGCAAAGGTACTGGATGTTGAAATCAACTCCGAAATGAATGCTGCAAGAGTCGTAGTAGGGGATTCCCAGCTTTCCCTTGCAATTGGTAAGGAAGGTCAGAATGCGAGACTGGCAGCAAAGCTTACAGGATGGAAGATTGACATAAAGAGCCAATCACAGGTTTCAGACAGTTAAAGGAGGTAGATTCTATGCTCAAAAAGAGGAAGGTGCCTCTGAGGAAATGCCTTGGATGTAATGAGATGAAGCCTAAGAAGGAACTAATAAGAATAGTAAGAAGCCCCGAAGGGAAGGTTGATGTTGATAAAGTGGGAAAAGCGCCTGGCAGAGGGTGCTATATATGCCCTGATACAAAATGTCTGGAAGCTGCAATAAAGGCAAAAAGAGTTGAAAGAGCTCTGGAGTCACCGGTGGATGGAGAAGTATACAATAGACTGAGAGAGCAGCTGACGGATGAGTAAGGCATATTCAATGATCAGCCTAGCCAACAAAGCCGGTAAGTTGGTCACAGGCGAGGATGCTGTCAGAAATTCCGTAAGAAGCGGCAAGGTAAAGCTTGTGATTGTATCCGAGGATGCTTCTGACAATACGAAAAAACGTTTCAGGAATACGGCAGCATATTATAATATAGCTTTTGTGACATGGGGTATGAAGGAAGAGTTGGGAAGCTGCATTGGAAAGAGTGACAGATCGGTACTTGGAATTACCGATGAGAACTTCAGCAGGAGCTTAAAGGAAAAGCTTGGGTTTGAAGGGATTAAAAATGAAATACCTGGGGGTGATTTACTTGAATAAAGTAAGAATATATGAATTAGCCAAGGAACTTGGAGTTCAGAGCAAAGAGCTTGTATCAATGGCACAAGATCTTAATATTGATGTGCATAATCACATGAGCACGTTGGAAGATAAGGATATTGCCGTCATAAAAGGACATTTGGGAAAGAAGGAAACAAAGGCAATACCTGAAAAAAAGGCACAGACTGAGGAGAAAAGGGATAAACAAGAGACTGTTCGAAAACATAATGCGGAGCCGAGAAAAAATGAGGCACCAAGAAAAGAGCAGATACAGCAAAATACGCAGAAGCCTGCACAAACACAGCAGAATCAGCAGGGAGCGCAGAAGTCTCATGCTTTTCAGCAGAAACCGCAGCAGCCTCAGAGCAAAAGACCTGACCAAAGGCAGGGAAACAGGCCTGAAAACAGAAATGACAGGCCCTTTGAGAAAAAGAATGACAATAGACCGGTGAATAAGCAGCAGCATCCGGCAAGGAATGACAGACCTGCAGCAAACACATCGCAACCAAACAAGACTGAATCAAAGCCTAATAACAATAGAGACATCGAAGATGATTCAGTAGTGCTGAACACAAAGAAAGATTTTACAAAGGTTGAAAGAATAGGTAAGAAGGTGCCGGGCAGAGGACCACAGGGCAAACCGTCCCAGGGCAGGCCCCCATACAGGAATCAGCATGGAAGACATAACAACAAGAATTTCAGGCAGAAATGGCAGGATGAACCCAAAAAA
This sequence comes from Clostridiaceae bacterium, assembly GCA_041690515.1. GTDB lineage: Bacteria > Bacillota > Clostridia > Lutisporales > Lutisporaceae > BRH-c25. Next base: position 28,857 of record JAWLHF010000023.1, read on the forward strand.
GAAGAAGTACATCTGCCAAAGAAGCCTATAAAAATAGGGGAGACTGTTTCGGTTAAAGAACTAAGTGAAAAGCTGGGGAAAGCTGCTACTGAAATTATAAAGAAGCTTCTGCTCCTTGGTGTAATGGCTACTATCAATCAGGAGCTGGATTTTGACACTGCACAGCTTATCTGCGAAGAGTTCGGAGTAAGCGTTGAGAAGCTTATAGACAAGGCAAGCGAAGAAGTACTCCTTAAGACAGAGGAGGATAAGCCGGAAGATCTGCTTCCAAGACCACCTGTTGTAACAATAATGGGGCACGTTGACCATGGTAAGACTTCACTGCTTGATGCAATCAGGGAGACAAATGTTATAGCCACTGAAGCAGGCGGAATCACTCAGCATATAGGTGCCTACACGGTTACTATCAGCGACAAGAAAATTGCATTTCTGGACACACCCGGACATGAAGCTTTTACATCTATGAGAGCAAGAGGAGCAAAAGTTACAGACATAGCAATACTAGTGGTCGCAGCGGATGACGGTGTAATGCCTCAGACTGTTGAAGCTATCAACCATGCAAAGGCTGCAAATGTTGCATTGATTGTAGCAATAAACAAGATAGACAAAGCGGGAGCAAATCCTGACAGAGTGAAGCAGGAGCTTACAGAGCACGGCCTCATTTCAGAGGAATGGGGCGGAGACACAGTAATGGTACCTGTTTCTGCAAAGAAAAAGGAAGGTATAGACAATCTTCTTGAAATGATACTGCTAGTTGCTGAAATGCAGGAGCTTAAGGCCAATCCAAACAAAAAAGGTATTGGTACAGTAATAGAGGCAGAGCTTGACAAGGGTAAAGGACCTGTAGCAACACTGCTGGTACAGGAAGGCTCGCTAAACATCGGAGATTTCTTCATCGCCGGAAATACCTATGGTAAAGTAAGAGGGATGATTGACGACAAGGGAAAGAGGATCAAAAAAGCAGGACCGTCAACTCCTGTGGAGATACAAGGTCTTGACGAAGTTCCCGATGCCGGTGATATCTTTATGGTAGTTGATGATGAAAAGGTTGCAAGAACCGTATCGGAAAAAAGAAAAGAAAAACAGCGCCTTTCACAAATACAGAGCAAGCAGACTGTATCACTTGACGAGTTGTTCAGTCAGATACAGGAAGGAAAAGTCAAGGATCTCAATATCATTGTAAAAGCAGACGTTCAAGGCTCAGTGGAAGCTGTTAAGCAGTCCCTTGCAAGGCTCAGCAATGAAGAGGTCAAGGTAAACACAATACATGGCGGTGTCGGTGCAATAACAGAATCCGATATCATGCTGGCATCTGCATCAAACGCCATAATAATAGGCTTTAACGTAAGGCCTCAGCCTATGGCAATCGCATTGGCAGAGAAGGAAAAAGTAGATGTAAGGCTATACAGAGTTATATACAATGCCATAGAGGATGTAGAAGCTGCAATGAAGGGTATGCTGGAGCCTGAATACAAGGAAGTTGTACTGGGCCATGCGGAAGTACGTGCTACCTTTAAGGCTTCTGCGGTTGGTACAATTGCAGGCTGCTATATAACAGACGGTAAAATCAACAGAAATAATGACATAAGACTCATCAGAGACGGAATAGTCATACATGAAGGAAAGCTGGCATCATTAAAGAGGTTCAAGGATGATGTGAAAGAAGTAAACACAGGCTATGAATGCGGCCTGAATATTGAAAAGTTCAATGACATAAAAGAAGGGGACATAGTAGAAGCATTCACAATTGAAGCAGTACCCAGAAAGTAACTAAAATAATGATATGAAAAACAGGCAGGTGCATGAATATGGCCAAGCATAGGATAGACAGGATTTCTGAGGAAGTAAAAAGAGTTGTAAGCGACATCATCAGAAATGATCTTAACGATCCAAGGGTATCTGACTTTTGCAGCGTTGTTTCTGCAGAGGTGACTCCGGATCTTAGATACGCAAAAGTATATATCAGCGTACTTGGAACTGAAGAAGAAAAACAGGCTACACTAAAGGGCTTGAACAGTGCTGCCGGATTTATAAGGCGTGAATTGGGAAGAAATATTGAGCTCCGGTACTCTCCTGAGGTGATATTCCAACTGGATAAATCCATAGAGCATGGAGCACATATCACCAAGCTTCTTAATGATGTCAGGAAGAAGGATGGAGGAGATAGCCTTTGATTTATCCCGGAATAATCAGCAAAATAAAGGAGAGCAATAGAATTGCCATAATGTCTCACATTATGCCCGACGGTGACAACGTCGGGTCTAGCCTTGCCCTTTACAATGCTCTGAAAAAATACGGCAAGGATGTGCGTTTCATACTGGATGATGACATTCCCAAGGTATATTGCTTTCTTAAAGGTTCCGACAAGGTTGAGAAACCCGGCGCACATGAAAGCTTTGACGTTGTCATAGCCCTTGACTGCGGTGATGCTGAAAGGCTTGGGAAATGCGGTGTCTACCTAAAGGATAATTTTGTGATAAACATTGATCATCATATAAGCAACAACGGATATGGTGATCTCAACATGGTGGATGCCAATGCAGCGGCTACGGGAGAAATTATATACCATATCATAAAAATACTGGGTATTGATATGGATACAGATATATCGGAATGCCTTTATACTGCAATAGTAACAGATACAGGGCAGTTCCAGTACAGCAATACTACTTCCATAACACATCAGATAGCAGGAGACCTCATAAACAACGGGGTTAATGTATCCCTAATGTTTGAAAGGATATACCAGAATAGCTCAAAGGAAAAGATAATGCTGATGAAAACAGCCCTTGATACCTTGGAGTTCTATAATAATGATGCAGTTTCATGCATAAGCCTCTCCCTTGAGCAGATGAGGGAAGCAAATGCAAAGGAGGAGGATTGCGACGGCCTCATAAACCTTGCCAGAGACATAGAGTGTGTTGAAGTTGCAATATTCCTTAAGGAGCTTGAGCCCGGCAAAATAAAAGTGGGACTTAGATCAAAGAAAAAAGTGGACGTAGCGGAAGTTGCTCTTAAATACGGCGGAGGAGGGCATGTACGTGCATCAGGCTGTACCCTCCAAGGCACTATTGATGAGGTTAAGAAGCAGATACTTGCTTCAGTAATATCAAACTTTAAATAGGAGAATGGGATGAACGGTATTATCAATGTTCTTAAACCTCCTGGAATGACCTCCCATGATGTGGTATCCTTCATAAGAAAAACATTGAATATGAAGAAGGTAGGACATACAGGCACATTGGACCCTGAAGCCGCAGGCGTGCTTCCAATTTGTGTAGGCAAAGCCACCAAGGTTGTCCAATATCTGACCGATAAGCAGAAGCATTACAGAGCCAATATACGCTTCGGAATAATAACCGACACCTATGACAGCTATGGAGAAGTAATCAAGGAAGTAAAACCGGTTATAATAAAAAGGGCAGCTGTTGAAGAGGCCATAAAAAGCTATACCGGCTCAATAATGCAGCGGCCGCCGATCTATTCTGCGTTGAAGGTAAAGGGAAAGAAGCTGTACCAATATGCTCGTGAGGGCAAGGAAATAGAGATAGCGGAAAGACCGGTACAAATATATGAGTTGAAGCTTGTTGACATGCTTTCGGAAAACGAGGCAATGATAGATATCGTATGTTCAAAAGGCACATATATCAGGTCTTTATGCTATGATATAGGGGAAACTATTGGCTGCGGAGCACATATGTCACAGCTTGTCAGATTAGGCTCTTCGCCTTTCAGCATTGATAAATCATTTACTCTGGAAGAAATAAGGGCTGCAGCCTTAGAGAAACGTCTGGATAATGTTCTGCAAAGTGTGGAGGTGTTATTCCCCCACTACAAGCCCATAACAGTCAAACCCTCGGCATTAAGCTCAATAATGAATGGAAACCCTCTCTACGAGCAAGGAGTTCTATATGGTTTTTCCCATATTAAAGAGGGGGATGAAGTGCGTATATATGGAGAAAACGGGTTTATTGGCATAGGTAATGTAAGAATTGAATCAGATAAAGACAGATTATACATAAAAGCAAAGAATATATTTGTTTAAATTGCTGAAGATGTTAATGAATACTGATAATTTAGAGAAAATTAAGGGTGGTTATCTTGAGAATTACTGAGCAATATGAGGATAATGAAAAATCAACATCCTGGTGTATAGCACTGGGAAGCTTTGACGGTGTACATCTGGGACACAGGAAGCTTATTGAGCTGTTAAAGGAAGAATCCGGCCGCTTCGGGACTGGAAGTATGGTATATACCTTCCATACCCATCCTAGGAAGCTTCTGAACCCGGACAAACATATCTATCTAATAACAGATAATGCAAAAAGAGCTGAAATTATGGAATCAATGGGGGTAGATATGCTTTACCTCGAAGATTTCAATAAGATCAAAGACATGACTGCAGAAACCTTCGTCAGGGAAATCCTCGTAGGACGCTTCAGAGCAAAATCCGTTGTTGTAGGATACAACTATAGGTTCGGCATTAAAGGAGAAGGCAACGCCGATATTCTTAGGGAGCTGGGAGAAAAGTAC
>JAWLHF010000024.1:0-33149 GCA_041690515.1 Clostridiaceae bacterium
GGCTGCTCCGCTGTAGGATTCATTATGGCGGTTTTTTTATCCGTTTTGTGGGGCATAGCTTTTCACCTCGTTTGATTTAATGTGAATCAACTATAGTTTTTGTGCTTTTGTAGTTTGTATTCATACAAAAAAAACTGAATAGTTCGAGTAGGTTAGGTGCCAGCCTGTTAACTTGTTAACTAATCGAGTGATTTGAATGAAACCTAAGTCAGAAGCTTGGGTTTCTTCTTTTATTTGCATAAGTTGTATGGTAAAATAAGGGAAATAGAAGCATGTATGATAATACCAGGATGTGATTGATGATGGGTAGATATACAAGAGAAGAAATGGCAGGCGGATATTACCATGTAACTGCCAGAGGTAACAACCGGGAGTACATATTTAAGAAAGATATAGATAAAGGTTATTTTCTTAAGCTATTGAATGAAAGCAGGCAGAACATGAGATTCAAGCTTATGGGCTATGTACTGATGGATAATCACTATCATTTGCTGGTGCAGACAGGCGATGTAAAACTCCAGAAAATAATGCACCAGATCAATAATAAGTATAGTAAATACTTCAATGCAGTGTATGAAAGATGCGGGCATGTATTCCAGGGGAGGTACAAGGCTTCTGTTATTCGAAATGAGCAGTACTTACTTAAGGTATTGGCATACATACATCAAAATCCAGTTAAAGCAGGTATGGTAAAAAAGGTAGAAGAATATAAATGGAGCAGCGATAAGTTCTATAGGAGAAAATCATATGGATTTATAGAAACAAGAATGATAATTGAAATGATAGAAGAAGGATATAGGAAAAGTAATAAAAAATACGAGGATATAATGAATGAAATGGAAGAGGTCGATTATGATACCTTGAATGAAATAGGAGACAGAGCGTATGAAATAATGATGAAAAGCAGTATGAACATAGAAAAGAGGCCAAGTCTTGAGGAGATAATGGCAGGGGAAGTAGAATGCATAGAAATAATAAACAAAATATTGAATGGAAGTAGGGAGTACAAGTACAGAGAATACAAGTTGAAGTATGCAAGGAAAGCGCAGGAGAACGGATATACGCTAAGAGAAATTGGCTCAATTTTAGGTCAGTCAGGGGTATCAATTTGGAAGTTGCTAAACGGTAAATAAGTTAATAAGTTAACAGGCTGGCACCTAACATGCCCATTGCTAAGAAAATTTTTCTTATATCAAAAAATTTTCTACTGATGCGTTATAATAGAAACATAGCAAAAGAAATATCGGAGGTACTAATGGATTATATTGAGAAGCTGAACAAAGAACAAAGGGAGGCGGTGCTGCACACCGAAGGCCCCCTTTTGATACTTGCGGGAGCAGGCAGCGGCAAGACGAGGGTACTGACTTACAGAATGGCATATCTTATAGAAGAGAAAAGCGTGTATCCTTCGAACATACTGGCAATAACCTTTACAAACAAAGCTGCAAGGGAAATGAAGGAGAGGGTGCAAAAGCTCATAGGCTGTGCTGACAACATGTGGATATCCACCTTCCATTCGGCTTGTGTACGGATACTGAGAAAAAACGTGGAAAGTCTCAGGGATTATAAGAAGAACTTTGTGATATATGATTCGAAGGACCAGGAGACTCTTGTGAAAGAGTGTCTGAAGGAGTTGAACCTTAATGAGAAGAATTTTCCCTTCAGAGCTGTTTCTGCGGAGATATCCAAAGCCAAGGACATGCTCTTGACCCCGGATAAATTTTATGACAGAAACATGCATGACATTAAGAAGAGGAAGCTGGCGGATATATACAGGCTGTATCAGAAGAAGCTTCAGAAGAACAATGCCATGGATTTTGATGATATACTGTACAAGACCGTTGAGCTTTTAGAGTTGAACCCGGATATACTGCAATACTATCAGAACAAGTTCAAATACATAATGGTTGATGAATATCAGGACACCAACTTCTGCCAATATACCCTTGTAAGGTTTCTTGCCAAGCAGCACAAGAACCTCTGTGTGGTTGGTGACGATGACCAGTCCATCTATTCATGGAGGGGTGCTGATATTGGGAATATCCTAAATTTCGAGAAGGACTTTCCTGGGGCAAAGGTAGTCAAGCTGGAGCAGAACTACCGTTCTACCCAGGTGATATTGGATGCTGCAAATACTGTTATCAAAAATAATTTTGCCAGGAAGAACAAGAAACTGTGGACGGAAAACGGCGAAGGACGCCCCATAATTTTCTGCAATGCCATGGATGAATGGGGAGAGGCAAACTTCATAATGGATGAGATCGAAAGGACTATGGCTGAGGAGAATAGGGAGCTGGGGGACTTTGCCATATTGTACCGTACCAATGCCCAGTCCCGAGTACTTGAAGAAGCCTGCATGTCTCACGGACTGCCCTATAAGATCGTAGGAGGCTTCAAGTTCTATGACAGAAAGGAAGTAAAGGATATAATCGCATACATGCGATTGATACAGAATCCTGAAGAGGATTTGAGCCTGAAGAGGATTATAAACAGTCCCAAGAGAGGTATAGGAAATACGACCCTTAATGCTATAACTGAATATGCCAGGACGACAGGTGATTCAATGTTCGGCGCCCTCCTGGAGGTTGACAGGATTGATGGAGTGAGCACAAAGGCCAAGAAGGGAATCAAGGAATTTGTGAGAATTATGAGTGACCTTATGGCCATAGCTGAGACAGAGAAGGTATCCAAGCTTGTAAAGGAGGTTCTGGAGCGTACGGGTTATCTCAAAGAGCTCGAAAAGGACGGAGATGAAGAGTCCCAGACCAGAGCTGAGAACATTAAGGAGCTTTTGTCTGCTACCCTTGAATTTGAGGCAAAGAACGAAAATGCCACATTGCCTGATTTTCTGGAGCAGATGGCTCTGATGGCGGATATTGATACCGTTGAGGATGGGAAAGGCTCTATTATAATGATGACTTTACACAGTGCAAAAGGGCTGGAGTATCCTATAGTATTCATCTCCGGAATGGAGGAGGGAGTATTCCCCAGTCAGCGGTCATATTTTGAAGAGAAGCAGATGGAAGAGGAAAGGCGGCTTATGTATGTGGGAATCACCCGTGCAGAGCAAAGGCTCTATCTAACTGCTGCATTTGAGCGCACATTGTTTGGAAACACTACCTACAATACTGTCTCGCAGTTTGTAAGGGAAATACCTAAGGAACTTCTGGTTAAGGTATAAAGCAGAAATGAAATGACTGCATGACTATTGTTGAGGTGACACGTAGATGGCGTGTTATTTGCACTCTGATAAACAAAAGTACCCTGTCATACTGAGGGTAGCGAAGTATCTTAAGATCCTTCAGTCGTTTCTGCCTCAGGATGACATCCGTTGTTTTCATAAGCAATGACATAGGCAGGACTTTGGAATATTTGATGGCCTATTAATAGTCACAGCGGTGTGTACATTGAAGGGAGGAATCCGTTTGAGTATAGATAAACTAGAGAAAAAGATGAATGAACTTATTAGCATCATAAACAGGCACAGCTACAATTACTACGTTCTCGACAAGCCTGAGATCAGCGACTATGAGTTTGATCTCCTTATGAAAGAGCTTATGGAAATGGAAAAGACATTTCCTGCATTGAAGCGTTCCGATTCTCCTACTCAGAGGGTGGGAGGGGAAGTGCTCAAGGGCTTTGAAGAAGTGGTGCACAAGACTCCGAAGCTTAGTCTTGGTAATGTATTTGACGAAAACAATATAAGGGACTTTGATTCCAGAGTAAGAAAAGCAATTGGCAATGATGTGGAGTATGTGGTTGAGTTGAAAATAGATGGACTCACAGTAGTGCTGAATTATGAGAAGGGACGCTTCGTACAGGGGGCGACCCGAGGGGATGGCATCAAAGGGGAGGATATCACGGCAAATCTCAGGACAGTCAAGTCCATACCGCTGACTCTTAGGGAAAATGTGGATCTGGAGGTCAGGGGAGAGGTCTACATGTCCAAGAAAGCTTTTGAAGAGCTGAATGCAAGACGTGAGGAGCAGGAAGAACCCTTGTTTGCAAATCCGAGAAACGCTTCAGCAGGGTCCTTGAGGCAACTGGACACCAAAGTGACTGCAGGAAGGCCTCTGGATATATTCGTATTCAACATGGAGAACATTGAAGATAAGCACTTTGACACTCATGTTGAGACTTTGGAATATTTAAAGGAAATGGGCTTCAAGGTCAGTCCTTTTGTAAGCGTTCATAAAAGCAGTGAAGAGATCATAGAAAAATGCAAATACTGGGCTGACAAGAGAGGGGAGCTGCCCTTCGAGATAGATGGGCTGGTCATAAAGGTGAACAGCCTGGAGCAAAGAGAGGTATTAGGTAATACCACCAAGAGCCCCAGATGGGCTGCTGCATACAAGTTCCCTCCTGAGACCAAGAAGACCAAGGTCAGGGACATCGTAGTGCAGGTAGGACGTACAGGAGCCCTGACTCCAACAGCCGAACTGGAGCCGGTAAGACTTGCGGGATCTGTTATAAGCAGGGCTACACTGCATAATGAGGATTATATAAAAGAGAAGGATATCAGAATAGGCGACATGGTCATGATCAAAAAGGCCGGAGATGTAATCCCTGAGGTTGTGGAAGTAGTGAAAGAGGACAGGAATGGGACTGAGAAGCCCTTTGAAATGCCGAAAAAGTGCCCTGTCTGTCAGTCGGATACCATAAGGGAGCAGGGGGAGGCAGTGACCAAGTGCACAAACATCTCATGCCCCGCCCAGCTTAAGAGATCACTGTTCCACTTCGTATCAAGGGATGCAATGAATATAGAAGGCCTTGGCCCGCAGATAATGACGCTGCTTATGGATAAGGGCTTTATAAGGGATGCTGCTGATATATACCTTTTAAAGAATCATAGGGAAGAGCTTATAGGACTTGAAAGAATGGGTGAAAAATCTGTTCAGAACCTTTTGGATGCTATCGAAGCCTCCAAGGTCAATCCACTGAACAGGCTCATTTTTGCCCTTGGAATAAGGATGATAGGACAGAGGGCATCACAGGTGTTAGCTAATGAGTTTGAAGATATAGAAGATATGTTCACTGTTGATTTTGACAGGCTTATCAGCATACAGGAGATAGGCGAGAAGATGGCTGAGAGCATTGTAACTTTCTTTAGGCAGGAGCAGAACCTTGAGCTTGTCAGAAAGCTCAAGGAGTACGGTGTGAATACCAAGGGCATGAAAAAGGAGATAAAAGAAAATGACCACTTCAGCGGCAAAACCTTTGTACTCACCGGCGCCCTTCAAAGCTTTACAAGAGATCAGGCCAAGGAAATAATAGAGAGCTTCGGCGGCAAGGTATCCGGAAGCGTCAGCAAGAAGACCAGCTATGTACTGGCAGGGGAAGACGCAGGCTCCAAGCTTGTCAAGGCACAGGAGCTTGGAGTGGAAGTAATTGACGAGGAGACTTTCGTAGAATGGGCAAGGGAGTAATAAAAAAAGAAGTTGAATACGTATCCGCACTGGCAAGGCTTGAGTTTTCCGAGGTAGAGAAAGAGGAATACGCCAGTGCGCTGGTTAACATGCTGGAGTACGTGAAGTTGTTGAATGAGCTTGATGTTGAAGGTGTCGAGGCTGCTTATCATGTAATGCCGGTGATGAACGTGATGAGGGAGGATGTTGAAAAGCCGTCAATGGGCAGGGAAATGGTGCTTGACAATGGGCCTGATACTCAGGATGGCTGTTTCAAGGTGCCGAAGGTTATTGAATAGGTCACGGGGTTTCGAGGTTTCGAGGTTCCGGTGTTTCATATGAGGGGCGGCCATTGGTCGTCCTCTTGTATAATGTAAGGTATAAATCAAAGGAAGTGAAGCAGATGAGGCTATGTGAGCTTACAGCCCATGAACTGAGGAATATGCTGAGAAAGAAAGAGATAAGTGCAAGGGAGATACTGGATGATACATGCTGTCAGATAGAAAGTATGGAGGGCAGGATCAACGCATATATAACACTTACAAAAGAAAAGGCGTATGAAGACGCAGAGAGGGTTGACAAAGCTATAAGGAAAGGGGAGGAGCTCCCGGACCTTGCCGGTATTCCCATGGCAATAAAGGACAATATATGTACCCATGACGTTGCAACAACCTGTGCATCCAAGATGCTGGAGGATTACATACCTCCGTACAGTGCAGAGGTATATGAAAGGCTCCTCCGTGCAGGTTCAGTCATGCTGGGCAAAACCAATATGGATGAGTTCGCTATGGGTTCATCCACAGAAAATTCATATATGAAAATAACAAGCAATCCCTGGGACACAGACAAAGTGCCGGGAGGCTCCAGCGGAGGCTCAGCAGCAGCTGTGGCTGCCGGAGAGGCTTGTTTTGCATTGGGGTCTGATACGGGAGGCTCCATAAGGCAGCCGGCGGCACTGTGTGGTGTTGTCGGTATGAAGCCGACCTACGGGAGGGTATCCAGGTATGGCTTGGTGGCATTTGCATCTTCACTGGATCAGGTTGGTCCTATTACTAAGGATGTTGAAGACTGTGCATTGGTGATGAACTGCATAGCCGGACATGACCCCAAGGACTCCACATCACTGAACGTTCCCGCAGAGGATTATAGGAGTGCTCTTGTAAATAATATTAAGGGTTTTAAGATCGGGATACCTTCTGAGTATTTTGGTAAGGGAATAGACAGCAGGGTAAGGGATATTGTGCTGGAACAAGTGAAGGTACTGGAGGAACTTGGCGCCCATGTGGAGGAAATGTCTCTTCCTCATTCCAGGTATGCTCTTCCTGTTTATCATTTAATCGCATCTGCGGAGGCCAGCTCCAACCTGTCAAGATTTGATGGAATAAGATACGGATATAGGGGAGCAGAGAATGATGACCTGGAAAGCCTCTATATAATGAACAGGAGCCGGGGCTTCGGTACAGAGGTGAAAAGAAGGATACTACTCGGTACTTATGTTTTGAGCTCCGGTTATTATGAAGAGTATTATATGAAAGCACTTAAGGTGAGGACGCTGATAAAACGGGACTTTACAAGAGCCTTCGAAAAATATGATGTGCTTATAGCACCTTCTGTACCCGCTGCTGCTTTTAATATAGGAGAAAAATTCAAAGACCCCCTTTCCATGTACATGTCCGATATATGTACAGTGCCGGTGAACATAGCAGGGAACACAGCTATATCAGTACCATGCGGAAAACTGGGAGGTATGCCCATAGGAATGCAGATAATAGGAAAGCCGATGGGTGAAAAACGGATAATTCAGGCTGCATTTACTTTAGAGAAGAATACATCCTTTAAGGGACTTGCGAGGTAACGGTATGAGATACGAATCAGTGATAGGTCTTGAAGTACATGCTGAGCTTCTGACGAAAACTAAAATGTTCTGCAGCTGCAGCAACAAATTCGGCGGAGAGGTCAATACCCGCTGCTGCCCTGTCTGTCTTGGGCTTCCCGGAGCCCTTCCGGTCCTTAATGCAAAGGCGGTTGAATACGCTGTAAAGGTCGGTTTGGCAACCAACAGTCAAATATCAAGGTTCAGCAGGATGGACAGGAAGAATTATTTTTATCCTGATCTGCCTAAGGGCTATCAAATATCCCAGTACGGACTTCCTCTCTGTAGCGGTGGATACTTGGAAGTTGAAGCAGAAGACGGCATGAGAAAAGTAAGGATAAAGAGGATACATATTGAGGAGGACGCAGGAAAGCTCATACATGCAGATACAGAGGCGGGCTATTCACTTGTGGACTACAACAGGGCTGGGGTACCCCTTGTTGAGATAGTATCCGAGCCGGATATAAGGACTCCAGAGGAAGCAGGCTTGTATCTGCAAAAGCTGAAGAGCATACTGGAATATCTGGAGGTATCGGATTGCAGGATGCAGGAAGGTTCCTTGAGATGTGATGCAAACCTATCGGTGAGGATAGCCGGCAGTACGGTTCTGGGTACAAAGACAGAGATAAAGAATATGAACTCAATTAAGGCTATGGAGAAGGCTCTGGAGTATGAATTTAAAAGGCAGACGGAATTGATTGACAATGGTGGAAAGGTGCTGCAGGAAACAAGAAGATGGGATGCTTCAAAAGGTATTACGGTGGCGATGAGAAGCAAGGAACTTGCTCATGATTATAGATATTTCCCAGAGCCGGACATAGTCCCTGTGGTATTGGATATGAACAGAATAGAGAAAATTAAAGGGGAAGTACCCGAGCTTCCTTATGAAAAGGAACAAAGATTCATAAATGAACACGGACTTCCTGCTTATGATGCCAGTGTGCTTACATCATCAAAAAGCCTTGGGGAGTTTTTTGAAAAATGCCTCAGGGAATATGACAATCCCAAGACCGTCAGCAACTGGGTAATGGGGGAACTTCTTAGAATTCTCAAGAACAGGGGACTTGAACCTGAAAACATAAGTTTCCCTGCTTCATATCTTGCGGAGCTGTTGAAGCTGGTGGAAGACTCCACTATCAGTATTACCGCCGCCAAACAGGTTTTTGAAAGCATGTTCGACAGCGGAAAAGAGCCCAGGGTAATCATAAGGGAAATGGGATTGGAGCAGATAAGCAATGAAGCTGCAATTTCGGAAATTGTCAGAAAAGTAATAAGCGAAAACGGAAAGTCCGTAGAAGACTATAAGGCAGGTAAGGGGAAAGCACTGCGTTACCTAGTGGGTCAAGCAATGAAGGCCTCGGAAGGCAGAGGAAACCCACAGGTGATAAACAGACTTATCAGGGAAATGATAAATAAAAAGTAGCTTAAGCATAATCCGGGTGAATTCAGAAAATTCGTCAGGATTATATTTTTTTTGCTATTTTTAAAATATTTGTTCATTGTTATTTCATGGAAAATACAGCGAAAATTCACAGACAATTCACAAACCTCTGTTATTTTTAATTTAACGATTGTGGAAGGCGATAAAATTTATATATATAGACGCCTTAAACAAAACAAGGGGGTTGAATAAATGAAGAAGTCCTTAGTACTGGTGCTTGCAATGCTTATGATTTTTAGTATTGCAATGTCAGCTTGTACACCAAAGGCTCCAGCGGAGACTCCGGCGGGGGAAACTCCTGCACCGGGCGCAGAGGAGCCCAAAATTCTTAGAACTAACAACGGGAGTGAGCCAGGATCACTGGATCCGGCTTTAGCTCAAGGAACTCATGAATCATGGGTGCTTGACCACTGCTTTGAAGGCCTTATGGCCAGGGACCCAAGTGGTAAACCTGTGCCGGGAATGGCAAAAGAGTATAAGCTGGCAGATGACGAAGTCACCTATACCTTTACTCTCCGCGATGACGTTGTGTGGTCAAACGGAGATCCTGTAACAGCTCATGATTTTGAATATGCATGGAAACGTGCTCTGGACCCGGAGCTTGCAGCGGACTATGCATTCCAGCTCTATTATCTTAAGGGCGGAGAAGCGTACAATACAGGCAGCGGATCTGTCGATGAAGTAGGAGTAAAGGCTATAGACGACAAGACATTGGAAGTTGTTCTTGCATCACCTACAGCTTACTTCTTGGAGTTAACTTCCTTCTACACTTATTATCCTGTGAACAAGAAGGTTGTTGAAGCAAACTCTGATTGGGCAAAGAATGCGGATACCCATGTATCCAACGGTCCGTTCAAATTGACCGGATGGGAGCACAATGCTTCATTGACTCTGACCAAGAGCGAAACCTACTATAATAAAGATGCAGTCAAATTGGATGGTGTTGAGCTTGCTATGCTGACTGATGAAAACACAGCATGGCAGAAATATGAAGGCGGCGAGTTTGACCTGCTGCTTCCTTTGCCTCAGTCGGTTACCGCTATGCTCAGGTCACAAGGAAATCCTGAGCTTGTAATAGGCGGAGACGTTGCAATCTACTACTACAATTTGAATACAAGAATGAAACCTTTTGACAATGAGAAAATCAGAAAGGCACTTTCATTGACTATAGACAGACAGACTATTGTTGACAAGATAGCACAGGGCGGACAGATTCCTGCTGAAGGTGTTGTACCTTTCGGCATGACAGATGAAAACGGCGGCGAATACAGAAACGGCGCAGGGAAACTGATCGAGTACAATGTTGAAGAAGGTAAGAAGCTGTTTGCGGAAGGCTTGGCTGAAACCGGCTTCAAGGCTGAAGACTTCAGCAAATTCTCGATTTTGTACAATACTCTGGAAGCTCACAAGAAAATAGCTCAGGCTATTCAGGAAATGTGGAGAACCAATCTTGGTATAGAGGTACAGCTTGAAAACGTTGACTTCCAGGTTAAGCTCGACAGGGAAAAAGCAGGGGACTACCAGATCTCACGTGCAGGCTGGATAGGTGACTACATTGACCCTATGACTTTCGTAGACTTGTGGTTGTCTGAAAGTTCTTTCAACGATGCTAAGTATAACAACCCGGAATATGACAAACTGGTACTTGATTCAAAAATGACTTCAGACCAGAAGATTCGTATGGAAAATATGCGTAAGGCTGAGCAGATGTTAATGGACGATATGCCGGTAATCCCTATATACTTCCAGACACTGCCCTATGCACAGAAACCGTATGTATCAGGAATATTCAAACCGTTAAACAGATATCCATACTTCATATATGCCGACATGGATATGAGTCAAAGATAATAGTTTCATTCCCCAATGAATGCTGCTGCACAATGTGATAAAATTCGTTGTGCAGCAGCCCCTTAATGTCAAGTTTTGCCTTGTATACAAAAAGTTCACTAAAAATTACGTTTTTATAATCCCCCCGAAACTGCCTAAATAGTAACTGCATAGTATACTCTTGCATTAGTTGGAAAATACACCTGGCATAAGTTCATAGAAAATACTATGAAATTTCACACAAATTTCACAATTCTCTGTTATATTTTAAGTTAAGTAAAGTATTCTATATAAAGCAATTTGTAAGAATATTCTCGATTTATGACATCTTTGAGATGCACGCCTTATTGTACAAGTGTATTCGCAAGTCCTGGCAAGTCAAGCAGAAAAGTATGTTTCACAATATCGGACTAAAATTTAAGAAAATACGACCGACATTTGATTGTTATAAAATTTGAGCACTTGCTAATTTTTTTTAGCTATCAGTGAGGAAATGCTTGTAACATTTGTGCCAGTTATGTTCTTTGACATTTGAATAGTTAGAATTTTGTGTAAATCAGCTTCTTGAAAAAAATCTTCAATTAATGTAATATTATACTATACTTTATAAGGGTTGAGGATATGACATGATGTTGAAATGTTATGGGCATGAAGCATTTACATTATTGACTTTTCCATCCTTGATTCTTATGAGGTAAATGAACTTGCGAGGCGAATAATTTACATATACGCCTAAAACAAAATAAGGGGGATGAATTAATGAAAAAGTCTTTAGTTCTCGTACTTGCGATGCTGATGATTTTTAGCATTGCGTTGTCGGCATGCGCACCAAAAGCACCGGCAGAAACTCCGGGCGGAGAGACTCCTGCACCAACAGCAGAGCCCAAAATACTTAGAACAAACAACATGAGTGAGCCTGGATCACTTGACCCGGCTTTGGCACAAGGAACTCATGAATCATGGGTACTTGACCATTGTTTTGAAGGTCTTATGGCCAGAGATCCAAGTGGTAAGTCTGTACCAGGTATGGCTAAAGAATATACTTTAGCTGATGACGATGTTACTTACACATTTACTCTCCGTGATGGCATCACATGGTCAAACGGTGACCCTGTAACTGCTCATGATTTTGAATATTCATGGAAACGTGCATTGGATCCAGATCTCGCAGCAGACTATGCATTCCAGCTCTACTATCTGAAGGGCGGAGAAGCATACAATACAGGCGCTGGTTCAGTTGATGATGTAGGAGTAAAGGCTATAGACGACAAGACATTGGAAGTAGTTCTTGCATCACCTACAGCTTACTTCTTAGAGTTAACTTCATTCTACACTTACTATCCTGTAAACAAGAAGGTTGTTGAAGCTAATCCGGATTGGGCAAAAGATGCTTCTACACACGTTTCAAACGGACCATTCAGATTGACTGGATGGGAGCACAATGCTACAATCACAATGGCTAAGAACGAAACTTACTACGATAAAGATGCTATAAAATTAGACGGCATAGAGCTTTCAATCCTTGCTGACGAAAATACAGCTTGGCAGAAATATGAAGGCGGCGAGTTTGATTTCCTTACTCCTCTGCCACAGGCAGTTGTTGCACAGCTCAAAGCTAATGGCAACCCTGAACTGGTAATCGGTGGTGAAGTAGGAACATACTACTACAACCTTAACTCAAAGGTTAAGCCTTTCGACAATGTTAAGATAAGAAAAGCTCTGTCATTGACATTGGATACACAGACTATCTGTGACAAAATAGCTCAGGGCGGACAGATTCCTGCTGAAGGTGTTGTACCTTTCGGTATGACAGATGAAAACGGCGGCGAATACAGAAACGGTGCAGGCAAACTTGCCGAGTACAATGTTGAAGAAGGTAAGAAGCTGTTTGCAGAAGGCTTGGCTGAAACTGGTTTCAAAGCTGAAGACTTCAGCAAATTCTCAATACTCTACAACACTTCCGAAGCTCACAAGAAGATAGCTCAGGCAGCTCAGGAAATGTGGAGAAACAACCTTGGTATTGAAATTCAGCTTGAAAACGTTGACTTCCAGGTTAAGCTTGACAGAGAAAAAGCAGGGGACTACCAGATCTCACGTGCAGGCTGGATAGGTGACTACATTGACCCAATGACTTTCATCGACCTGTGGGTATCAGACGGTGCTTTCAACGATGCTAAGTACAACAACCCTGAATATGACAGACTCGTTAAAGAAGCAAAGAATACTACTGACCAGAAAATCCGTATGGAAAACATGCGTAAGGCAGAGCAGATGTTAATGGCTGATATGGCAGTTGTTCCAGTATACTTCTACACTCAGCCGTATGCTCAGAAGCCATATGTAACAGGCGTATTTAAGCCTCTTAACAGATATCCGATATTCACATATGCGGATATGGACATGAGCCAGAGATAAATAGAAGTTTTGTTGGAAGATCGAGGGGCTATATTTTATATAGCCCTCGGTTTTCTTTTGTGTTGAGACAAATATTAGAAAAGGAGGTTTATAATGAAAAAGTATCTGTTGAAGAGATTGGTAATGGCAGTGGTTACAATTTGGGCTATCATTACAATTACTTTCTTATTAATGCACTCTGTTCCTGGCAATCCTTTCAGAGCAGAGAATAAAATGCCAAAAGTAGTATATGAGAATCTTCTTAAAAAATATGGATTGGATAGACCTTTAAGCGAGCAATATTTCATTTATCTGGGGAAAATCGTCAGAGGCGACTTCGGAGATTCAATGAAATCAAGAGTAGAGACTGTTAATGATATGATTGAGAGGGGCTTCCCGGTATCAGCCCATATAGGTCTTCAGGCCTTAATAATAGCTCTTTGTTTTGGACCGGCTTTGGGGGCGGTGGCTGCCCTGAATCAAAATAAATGGCCGGATTATTTTTCTATGATACTTGCAATTTTAGGTATTTCAGTTCCCAGCTTTATCATGGGAACGGTTTTCATACAATTTATAGCCAGAAATGTTTCATGGCTGCCTATAGGTGGATGGGGTGAATTCAGACATTCACTGTTGCCGTCCTTAGCGTTGGCATTCCTGCCGATGGCGCAGATCGCAAGACTTATGCGTTCAAGCATGTTGGAAGTTTTGAACCAGGATTATATTAAGACTGCAAAATCCAAAGGTATATCGAAGGCTACAGTTGTTTTGAGGCATGCTGTTAGAAATGCGATATTACCTGTTGTTTCAATCTTAGGTACCGTAGCATCCAATCTTTTGGTTGGTAGTTTCGTTATCGAAAAAATATTTGGTATACCGGGTCTTGGAATGTTCTTTGTAATGTCCATCAGCAACAGAGACTATCCTCTAATCATGGGTACCACTATATTCTATGCTATTGTTTTGATTACTTTATTATTATTGGTTGACCTGGCATATATGATGATTGACCCACGTATCAAACTTACAAAGGAGGGACGATAATGAAAGCTGAATACAACTTTTCACCGGACTTATTCACCGTTGCAGCAAAAGAAGACAGAAACAAAGAAAAAATACATCGTCCCAGCATAAGGTATTGGCCTGATGTGTGGAGAAGATTGAAAATGAACCATTTGGCAATGACCGGTTTGGGACTCATAATACTTTTTTCCATTCTGGCCTTTGTCGGTACAGAAATAAATGGTTTTAAATATTTTGAACAGAACTATGAACTTATAAATGTCCACCCCGACAGTGTACACTGGTTCGGTACTGATGAATTGGGGAGAGACCTGTTCACAAGAGTATGGTACGGTACCAGGTACTCATTGTTTATTGGAGTTATGGCGGCATTTATTGACTTTGCGATAGGCGTTCTGTACGGCGGTATCGCCGGTGTTACAAGCAGAAGGATAGACTCAGTGATGATGCGTATAGCAGAAGTTATATACAGTATTCCTTATCTTCTGGTAGTAATACTTATATCTGTTGTATTTTCCTCGGCAGGCCAGGGAAGTTCACTGTTTGTTATGATATTTGCAATGACTTTGACAAGCTGGGTGCCCATGGCTATATTGGTTCGTGGACAAGTGCTGCAGCTTAAGGAAAGTGAATATGCTTTGGCATCCGAATCCCTCGGAGCTGACAAGAGCTGGATATTGAGGAAGCATATAATACCTAACACCCTTGGACCAATTCTTGTTAATGTTACGTTATCAATTCCCAGAGCTATTTTCGCAGAAGCTACTTTAAGCTTCTTGGGCCTTGGAATACAGGCACCCAGGTCCAGCTTGGGAGCCTTAGCCAATGACGGATTGGCAGGCCTTCCGGTTGGTAATGCATATCAGATATTGATACCGGCGATATTCATATCCCTGACAATGTTTGCTTTCAATGTATTGGGTGACGGACTCCGTGATGCACTAGACCCAAGGCTTCGAAAATAGAAAGAGGTGGAAATATGGAAAACGTATTAGAAGTAAGAGATTTAAAAATATCTTTTCAGACCTTTTTTGGCGAAGTTGAAGCTGTCCGTGGCATCTCTTTCAATGTAGGAAAGAAAGAGACAGTTGCCATAGTTGGAGAGTCAGGCTGCGGTAAGTCTGTTACTGCAAGCGGCATAATGCAGCTTTTGCCAATGCCACCGGCATTTTTCAAGGGTGGGGAGATAATTTTCAATGGTGAGAACCTATTAAAGAAAAGTGAAAAAGAAATGCAGGGAATCAGGGGTAACAAGATATCCATGGTATTCCAGGATCCGATGACATCCTTGAATCCTACAATGAAAATAGGCAAGCAGATAGTTGAAGGCTTGGTCAAGCATCACAAGATGAGCAGGGATCAGGCTGAAAACAAGGCAATAGAAATGCTGAAGCTTGTTGCTGTGCCTCAGCCTGAAAAAAGAATAAATCAGTATCCTCATGAGTTTTCCGGCGGAATGCGTCAGAGGGTTATGATTGCTTTGGCAATGGCATGTAATCCTCAGCTGCTTATTGCAGATGAACCTACAACTGCTCTGGATGTTACCGTTCAGGCTCAGATCCTTGAGCTTATGAAGAAGCTGCAGGATCAGCTGGAAATGTCAATAATTTTGATTACTCACGATTTGGGTATTGTTGCCGATATGAGTGACAGAGTAGTTGTTATGTATGCAGGACAAATTGTTGAGACAGGGTTGACGGATGAGATTTTTGCCAATCCTAAGCATCCTTATACAAGGAAGCTTTTGGCATCAGTACCTCGTTTGGACATGAGCAAGGATGAGCCCCTTTATTCTATAGACGGGACACCACCTGACCTTTATATTCCTCCAAAGGGATGTTCATTCTATGACCGCTGCACAGAAGCTATGAAGGTCTGTAAGGAACATCTTCCGGAATTGGATGAACATAGTGCTACTCATCTAAGCCGTTGCTGGTTGAACCATCCGATGGCAAACAAAGCAAATTCAATGGGTGGGGGTGAGAAATAATGACTGAACCGTTAATTTCTGCAAGAAATATTAAAAAGTATTTTGATGTAAGCGGCGGACAGCTGAAAGCCGTAGACGGAATAAGCTTTGACATATATCCCAAGGAGACCTTTGGATTGGTTGGAGAGTCAGGCTGTGGAAAATCAACTGCAGGAAGAACCATAGTGCGTTTGTACGAACCAACTGACGGAGAGCTTATATTCAATGGCAAAAACATATATAATCTTTCAAGAAAAGAAATGCAAGAGGTCAGAAGAAACTTCCAAATAGTGTTTCAGGATCCTTATGCTTCACTGAATCCAAGAATGACAGTTGAAGACATTGTAGCTGAACCTCTTGATATACATGGAGCATATAAGACAAGGGAAGAACGTTCAGATAGAGTAATCGAACTGTTAAGACTGGTAGGACTGGGTGAAGAGCATGTTCTGCGTTTTCCTCACGAGTTCTCAGGCGGTCAGCGTCAGAGAATTGGTATCGCAAGAGCTTTAGCATTGAATCCTAAGTTCATCGTATGTGACGAGCCTATTTCAGCATTGGACGTTTCAATACAGGCTCAGGTTGTCAACCTGTTGAAGGATCTGCAGGAAAAGCTTGGACTAACCTATATGTTCATAGCTCATGACCTGTCAATGGTAAGATATATATCTGACAGGGTAGGGGTAATGTATCTGGGACACATGATGGAGCTTGCAAAATCAGAAGAGTTATATGCAAATCCGATACATCCATATACAAAAGCACTGCTTTCGGCTATTCCGATACCGGACCCGGAAGTACAGAGGTCAAGGAAGAGAATAATGCTTGAAGGTGATGTACCAAGTCCGATAAATCCAAAGCCGGGCTGCAGATTTGTTGACAGATGCAGCTGTGCAACAGAGATATGCAGGAAAGAGACTCCAGAGTTCTTGGAGAAATCACCAAACCATTTTGTAGCATGTCATAATGTATAGAAATAGAACAAGGTATTCTCCACGGTATCATAGGGGCATTTTCTAAACTGTGGCGAAGTTTGGCGGTATGTAGCGGCAGGCGGTGAGTTTTCACTGTCTGCCGATTGCCATTTTATGCTACCTTTATGGGTGCTTGTGGTATGTCATGCACAATATTCCATGTGGTCTGATCAATGAGGGCTTCATGGGTATTGTCTCATCTCGAAGCTGTTTCGCAATCTGGCTGGGCCCTTTACCACTCATAAACAGAGAGAAAATGTGCTGTACGATAGATGCGGTATCTTCATCCGGAATGATTTTACACTTGGGATCTGCAGGGACTTTCTGACATCATAAGGTTCCAGTAAAGATAAACCGTGCGCCATACAAATTTCGTCATTGACCGGCCGCATTTCTTGGATGGAGGTAGGCGACAGATGTAGCTTTGAAGCTGACTAAATTGATGATAATGTGGGAATGGAGATTATCTGTATCATTGTGGGTAGCCACTACACATTCGGAATGGGGGAACAACTTCTCAGCAAGTTCTCTTGCCACCTCATTGGCTTGACATGGTGTAGTTTTCTCTGCTACCGAGAAGGACTGGATAAAATGATAGAAGCACACATCACCGGTTTTCTTGAATATCCCCTTAAATATTAAATAAAAAAACAAAAGAGTGCTACAGTCATCGAAAATAATTGTCAAAAATAAGCCATTAAGCTATAAACAACTAAAGGTATCCACCTTAATACTACACAAAACACCATAAAGAAATTGATATTGCCTCTCTGGGATGGTATAATTATCCCATACATTATTGATTATGTTAATTACAGTGAGGTAGCTTCTATGCCTGAAACAATACATAACGACAGATGGATATCCCTGCAAGAAGTTTGCGATTATCTTGGCGTTAAGCACCACACGGTCATGCGTTGGATTGATCAACGTGGTATGCCTGCATCCAAGGTAGGAAAGCTCTGGCGTTTCAAAACCGATGATATTGACGAATGGGTTAAAAAAGACGGAGCCTCCGATGGGCGGGAGGTTATAAAATGAACGGATTTAAGACTTTAAATGCCCGCAGGCTTTCTATTGCAGGATTCTCGTTTCTCTTTGCCTACATTCTGTCCTTCCTGTTTGAGGGACAGGTGCTGTATAGCCTGCTGGATCTGCGTGGAACAAACGCCGACCGTTACATACTGGCTGCAATTATCGCACATTTTACAGGGCTTTTTACCTGTAGCCTGTTTGTCAAATTCCAGGGGGACGCCAAAAACATGCTGCTCGGTGGCATGGGCTTATGCTTAGCCGCTACGGTTCCCTTCTTTTTTGCTCCCTCCTCTTTATGGTTGGGCGGACTGATTGTCAGCGGATACTTTAGCGGCTGCGCGGTGGCAGCATGGGGATTTTTACTTAGAGCCTTCACTCCCAAGAACGAGCGTATTAAATCCTGCGCCGACGTTCTGATTTATTCCAATCTGTTGATGATTGCAGTCAACTTGGTTGCCATGAACAGGTCAATCTTTATCGGGCTAAGCCTTGCTATGCTTTGCCTTGTGATCGGTATGGCCTTCATTTGGATGCTGCCGGTGGAGCAGGAGAATGAGCAGAACAGAATATTTAAAAACAAGAGGCATGGAGGTATTAAAAACCCACTAATATTGCTGTGTATTTTTGTCTTTATCATCACAATTAATTCTGGATTGATGTATCAGGTCATCAACCCTGCTTTTGAGCATCTAACGGGACTGGTGAGCTGGTATTGGGCAGTGCCTTATATTGTGGCGCTTACTATTATGCGCAATCTACCTATGAAAGCGAAGCGTTCCAGAATTTTGTATATCGGAATGGCAATGATTGTGGGAGCGTTCATCAGCTTTATGCTGCTGGGGCGAAACACTTTCGGCTACCTGATTGTGGATACGCTGATGCTCGGTGCTTGCGGTATTTTTGATCTGTTTTGGTGGAGCATCCTTGGAGAAATGCTGGATTATAGCGACAACCCGGCACAAACCTTTGGCATTGGACTTTCTGCCAATGTATTCGGCGTCCTTTGCGGAGGCGTCTTGGGAATGGCCGTAACATCCATTGGGCTTATCAGTGCAGAGGTGGCGGTGATTGCCCTGACGGTGGTGTGCGTTACATTGGTTATGTTGCCGCCCCTCAACCATCAGCTTGTTCTGTTGCTGAAAAGCCACGCCTACCTTACCGCCTATGATAATATGAGCCAGTCACAGCAAACGGACATTGTCCGGCAGATCAAAGCCCTTGATCCGCTGACTGTTCGGGAGCAGGAGGTATTGCAGCTAATCCTTTCCGGAAAATCCAACAGGGAAATTGCCGGGGCTTTGTTCATCAGCGAGAACACCGTTAAAACTCATGTGAGAAGCATTTTTTCAAAATATGATGTTTCAAGCCGGGCGGAGCTCATCAGCACCCTGCTGAAGAACCAAACAGGCGAATGATAAATAAAATCGCATAAATACTGGATTTAGAGGCCTCTCACCCTTTTGGGTGAGAGGCTTTTTTCTGCAAGTTCATCCTTTCGAACGATGCTTTTTAGAGGCTTCCTCCTTAAAATTTATACTGGAGGAGGTATGGTGCAAATGAAATCAATCCGCAAACGGCGCAATGGATATGCCTTATTGTTCGCAGTCAGTATTTGTTTGGCGCTGTGGCTCGGCGCAACATTTATGTTAGAAGCGGTTTTCGTCTTTGGAGCCATCAGTGCCATCTCTCTCCTGTTATTGGTGAGGCAGAGCCATCTGCTCTATGACGCAACACTCATTTGGGATAATTATATCCTTGCGGTGCCATCTGCTCTCATCTTCATGCCGGGCTGCCAAATGAACAAAGACACTGAGGAAACCGTAGTATCTACCTTTGGTATACTCGTCGGCAGCGAAATCTACCGATGGGGTCTCGATGGGGTGCATGGCGTGCGGCTGCACGCCGCCCAAATTGATCAGGAACGGATGTACTTGACCTTTGGCGATGCGGACCAGACCATGCGGGTAGAGTTGCTGCATGGAATGACTCAAAAGCAGGCGGTACTGAACACCGCACAAAAGCTGCTTCATGAAACCGGTGTAACGGCAAATATCACCGGATGGTAACGCACCAAAAGCGAGTGATTAATGAACGAGGAGTGAGTATTATGGGTAAATTCTGCACAAGTTGCAGCACGGCTCTGAGTGAGGGAGCGAAATTCTGTGCAAAATGCGGAGCCAATGCTTTTCAAAGCAATGAATCTGCACAAATAAGTACGGAGACGCCGGAGGCCGCAAAATCCGAGCAAGGAATTCTGAAAACAATGAACAGTACAAAGAAGAAGCCGCCGATAAATTGGGCTTCGGATGATGCTCCACAGCACAGTCCAATGGGTGCGGGAAAATTCATTATCGCATATACTCGCCAGTCGTTGACGGTGCTGAAAAATCCCAAACAGATGCTCCCTACTGTTGTGTTGGGGCTTGTCTGGCTGGTGCTTGCGTTGCTGGGTTCTTTCGGAATCAATCCGCTTCCGGTACGCATTCTCAGCTTCCTTACCTTTGCACAGGGCGGGATGTTCGGCGGCGTTCTCGGCGCAGTGGGTGGGATTCTCGGCAAGGTAGTGGTCGCTTCCTGTCTGAACACCGCTATTGTACCGCTGTTTCAGAAAAAAGCGCCGTTTTCGGGGATAGGCGGCGGTATCAAGGGCTTTTTCAGTGGGCTTGCCGTTAAGAGCATAACAGCTGTTGCTCCGTTGCTGGGCGGAGTAGGCGCTTCTTTGCTGCTTTACGCTTTCATGAATAGCACCCAGTCCCTGCAAAACAGCATGGTGGGCATTATCGCCTTTGTAATGCTGCTGCAAAACCTTGGCGGACAGGGCGGATTTTTGTGGGGGCTTGCCTTTTCCGCAGCAAACAGTCTTTCCAAGGGCAGAACTCCCTCCTACATAGGGGTCACGCGGTTTGTCAGCGGTATGACGCTGGGGTTTGCTCTCGGCGTGGCGCTGTCGGCTATGGGGCTGCGCTGGTGTGCATGGCTGGGAATGGCGCTGCTAATTGCTGCTTTGGTATTTGTCATTGTCTCGAAAGGCAAAAAGGAGGTGGCTGCGGCATGAAAAGGATGAAAAAGAGACTATTTAAAATTCTGATTATGATTTTCTGTTGTGCGCTGCTTATTCACATAACAGTCATGGCAGAAGAAATAATCGAAGAGCCTATTGCATTGCCGGAAACTATGCTAATTATAAGACAGTTGTTCAGTGATTCCGGTGAATTAGAACCAGAAAAAATCAAAATTAAATCTGACGAAGACGGGCGGTTTTCTTTTGAATATCCTGCCAAAACCATATCTGATGTGCATGATTGGGGTGATGATTATTCCATAACATCATTCCGCGTTGAAGGAACAGCTTATTATAGAATGGACAAGGAAATGGAGCGCAAATTCGGCGTAACCGACAGTAGGTGGATTGTGGGGGAATTTTCGGTACCGGATGCGATTGTCTATACCATCCTGACACCATCAGTCTCGGAAAGCTATTCCAACATCAGCAAGTTTAGTATTACTCCTTATGGGGGTTCTTTTGAGACAATAAGCTATGACGATGATGACTTGGAGCACTATGTTTTATTCACGCTGCAATTTCATTGTACCAGAACCGATACAGTTTACGATGTGGAGGGGGGGAGCACAACAACAGAAAATTCATACGATGACGAGTGGATTTTTGAAATGAAGACAGTCGGGTTTGTCGACCCTTATCCGATAGAGAATACAGACTCTGGAGGAAGTACAGCTGAAAATAAGAAAAAGTTAGAACTAAAAGGGGAATTTATTGATGAGGGAGATGGAACGATCTTTAGAATTTCCTGGGGTAGTGGAAATTCAAGGAATAATGACTTTACTGACCCGCTGACCACTATTACAATCAGCATACTTGCGATTTTGCTGTCCATCCTGTTTGGGAATACGGGCGGGTTTATCCCGACTGCACCTGCGGGAACAGGCGGCGCGCCTGCTCCAAGGCCTGCGGGCGACGACCTCGGCAGATGGCTGCGCTTTGACGGCGACGGTGATATTAAAACAACCGACCCTGTAAATGGGCAAAAGCGCACCTTTGTACACAACGGCAACGGAACCTACACCGACCCCGTTAGCGGCGCAACCTATACCCCTGAGGAGCTTTCCGAACAGCTTGAGCACCGCGCGGATAATGCAAAGACCATTGGGCAGGATGAGACACAGTTTGAAAAGAACGTCAGAGAGGATTCCCTTCGCAATCAGGAGCGTAGCGACGAGAGCAGTCAGCTTGAGAAGGACTTGCAGCGTGAGAGGCAGGAGCGAACCCGCAAGGAGAAGATTGAGCGCATCGCCACAGATTTGGGGATGAGTGGTGCCAGCGAAAAGGAAGTCAGAGATGAGCTTGAGCGTCGAATGGAAAGAGACGAGGATTATCGTCAGAAGATGAACGATTATGCGCAGCGCAGAGATACAGCCGTCGATATTTTGGAGGCGACAGTGGAGATGGCCGATTACACGATGGCTGCGGGCGAGGCACTGGTTCCTGGTGGAAAAGCTGTGTCCGCCACCTATAAAGGAATCAAAAATATTGGCTCTACCGTGGCGGAAAAAGGTGCAAGCGTCGGTTCTTTCGTTGAGGGAGCTATTAAAGGTGGCACCGAAGCTGCAACCACCGTTATGGATGCGGGTATCGGCAAGGCAGCTACTGCCTTCGGTGGTGCGGTGGCAGGCGAGGTTGCGGAGGCTGTTAATGACGGCGGGAATCTAACCGATGCATTGATAGAGGGCGCAGCGAAGGGAACCCTCAACGCAGCCAGCGGCGCTGTTGGCGACGCCTACGGCGATATGGTAGGCGGCGACGGTATGATAAATAAGATGGCCGAGACAGCCGGAAAGCTTGGCGAAGTCGGCTTCGAAAAAAATGTCACAGGAACAGTAGACGATATTGTTCACGGAAAAGATGAATGATGGAGGTAATGTGATGAAAAAGTTTATTGTTTTATTTTTATCGCTGGCACTGATATTTTCCGTCTCCGCCTGTAGTGGGGACGGCGGCAAAGCGCCGTCCGAAAGCATACTCCCCGCCGAAACGGGCAATACTCCCTCTGGCGAGGCAGAAAAGGATGAAAATAAGTATTATGGCATCGGCGAAACAGCCGAGGCAAACGGCCTTTCCATCACCATCGACAAGGTGGAGACGGCCGCATCGAATACCACACTGGAAAAGGCAAAGGATGGGTTTGCCTATGTAAAGGTCTGGTTTACCTTCAATAACACCTCGGACGAAACGATAGAATCGCCGAAAGCGAAAGCTTTGTATATCGTTTATAAAGAAGGCCCCACCGGGGCCGACTGTGATATGACTTCAGAAGAAAACTCGCAGGTGATGCTGGAGGTGGCAGACAGAGATGAAAGATATATGTCAAGAGTTGATCTTTCCCCCGGTGAATCCAACGGCGGCTGGATGATCTATCAGCGACAGGCCGATCAAAACGAAGTTACCATGCACTATTACTCTGGCTTTGTCAATGTAGCGCCGGATTTGAGGTTCAGATTTACGGTTGAGTAAGCCGACAGAAAGGAGTTTTCGCGATGAAAAGAAAAATAGTATCCCTTATGCTCGCAGCCACCATGCTGCTGTCCACTATATCGGGGCTTGCGGGCTGCGGTTCTGGTGATCAGCCAAAGCTCTCCGGCGCACAGAAAGCCGAAACCTTCACGGTGGAGGATGGAAAGACGGCATTGGCCTCAGAGGATGGTGCGGCGATAGACTTTGGCTGCCTTCTGGCAGTTGGTGAGGAACTTACCATACAAAAAGTGACGCCCGCTCCCGTTGACAAGGATGTGGATATCTACGCCTATGATTTCAAGCTGTCCTCTGGTCAGCCGGAGGGAGCTGTCGAGCTGACCATACCATATGACGACGCGGGGCTTGACACCGATGGGGAGCTGCTTTCGGTCTGCGGTAAATATCTCAATGAGCAGAGCGGTCAGTGGGAGGACGTCCTTTATACAGTGGACGCCGAAGCCAACAAGGTGCATATTCTCACTGACCACCTCTCCACCTATAGCGTGTTTAAGGTCAGGAACGCCGGAAAGCGCAGCGAATACATTTCCGATGTCAACGCTTACGGAGCTTACATGACAACGCAACAGGCGGAGGAACTGCTCAAAACCTACGCCGAGCAGGGTGCGTCGTGGCAGGAGGATGTTGTGTCAGCATTTCTCAATGCAAACAACTCGCTTCCAATGTTCGCTGAAACAAACATACCCACTCTGTTAACGCTTGGAGGTGCGTATGACGGCCTGATCAGCGAACCGTTTGGTGACGCGTTGACGGTTTTAGGCATTGCAACCTCCTGTACGCAATTCGCATATGACGCATACAGCAACGGGCTGACAAGCAAGGAAACATCAATTAGCGGAATGAAAACCGTATTGAACCTGTCGTTAAATTTGGCATCATCTCAAAAATATCTGTTGGATTCATTTCAGGTGGCCTATATCGGCGTCGGAGTGATTGATATCGCGCTTACCGATGTGATGAATTTTGCCATCGATACAAAGTATGAAAGCACAAAGAATATGTACGATGCTTACTACGCAAGACCCGAAAACGCTCGCCGGATCAAGGATTGGTACGATTTATTCAAGCAGATATACAAAGACAACACATCCGCCCCGCAGACAGCGCTCGACAAAATGCAGGGAGAGATTGACAACTATGTTAAAGAGTATTGGGATGTAGCCGAAAGCGACTGGGATTCATGGATAGACGCATTTGACAAAAACAGCAGTTTGACCAAGTATCCGTGGCCGTCGGAGAGAGACCGTGAAAAGATATCAAACAATTACAAAGCCGAGCTCTATGATTACCTTCAGGTTATGTTTCGCTCTCTGAGCCGGGATATGTATTTTGATGCTCTCAAGCAGCGGGAAAAGGAGTATAAACAGCTCGCTGCGCAGTTAAATACGGTATACACCTTGAACTTCAAGGAGGATTTTGACAGTGAGGAAGCAAAGTGGGCGAGCGCATATGTCAAGCTGGCGCCTCTCTCCGATAAGACCACGGCGAAGGCGTGGACGATCCGGCTTGACGGCGAGGCGAAAGGACAGATGAAGTTCACTCTGCGCGCGCACGAAACGGCGGGCTTCCCGATGAAGGTCGAGTTCTACAAAACAGAAAAGGACTGGGAAGACGGCAAGGCGGCGTTGAGTGCGAAGCTCAAACCCTTTGTCGAAACCGAAATGAACGTTATTGTAAATACAAAGACCAATAAGGTTGACTATTCCGGCACGTATACGGGCATCATGAATGTTACAGAAACGGGTAAAGAAATCAATGTGACGACCGTAGTCACCTATGAAAAGGATTTTGGTGACGGCTCTTACTATAAAATCGTCTGTTCAAATGATGAAACCGGGAGCACCTACATCAACGGCAGCTATTTTGTGCGGTGGTCGACAGGCGAGGCAAATATTGCGGGAGCAAAATTTGTATTCACCACTGATGGAACATCGTTCAGCGCCTCCATGCGAGATCACAACGATAAAGAGTGGGGTGCGATGACCTGTCAAAGGTAAAAATGACTCAAAGCACAAGATATGTAGGCCAATATGAGAACACAAGGTATGCCGCTGGTGTATCCACTGCGCTCCTATGCTATGCTTCCGCTACCTCAGTTTAACCCTTGACCGTCCTGTATCTGTTTGGCATGGGTCGGTGCGAAAAGCTTGACAGCGAACAACAATGAAAGGAGTGTTGTGATGACAAAGAAAAGGAAAAACAATATTCCCATACCCATTCTCATCTTGATCTGCGCCGTGCTGCTGTTTGCCATGTATTTGAGTCTCTCTACGCTGACGCTGGCAATATGGGGAGAGCGTGTTATGGGAACAGTGGACAGCTACCAAGCACGGCTGGACGACGCAGGTGCCGGGCAAAACCGTTCCCGCACCATTTCTATGGGCTATTGGTTTATGGTAAAAGGCAAGGAATACTGGGGACATGTGATGTACCAAAGCGACGAAGCGTGGCCGAGTTTGGACAAGGGTGAAACGCGCTCCGAGCGCATCAGCTACCTCTCCGTTTTTCCGTACATCAACAAGCCCTCCGCGCTCTGCGAATTTGACGAGATGGGCGAGGTGGCTATCATCTACCACATCATTGCCCCCATCGGTTATCTGCTTTTGCTGCTGCTTGTCATACGCACAGCCAGAGGCAAGAAAAAGTAGAAAACAGCAGCGGTGAAACCCGCCGTGCTTCAAATAATCGAAACAAGGAGTGATACGGATATGTTTTGCTATAACTGCGGAAACAAGCTGCCGGACGATGCTGAATTTTGCATTGGATGCGGGACGGCGGTGAATCTGACAGCGCCGGAACCGATGGAGCCAAGCCAAGCGGCAGCTTCCGCGCCCCCACAGGGCGGCGCAGGGCTGGTCGGCTTTTCCGACAGGTGTAATTCGCCGGAGATACTGGCCGCCGCGCAGAAAAACAAAAAATCCTCCATCGGTTGTATGTGGATATTGGTTTTCGTGCCGCTCATCGGCTTTCCCGTCGCCGGTCTGCTGATGGACGATTTCCCGTTTGGAGAATCACTTGTCATCGGCGTTGGTATCGCGCTTGTCATGCTAGTCGTTAATCTGCTGGCTCTTCGAAATACCAAGCAGCCCATATGGGAGGGCGTGGTCGTCAATAAGTACAGCAAGGAGAAAAGAGAGCATAGGGGCGGCGAGGATGACAGTCACAGAACCTATACGGAATACACCACGGTCATCAGCACCGACGCGGGTAAGAAAAAGAACGTCGTGGAAAAGGACAGCGGGCGGCATATGTACGATTATCTCTCCGTTGGTGACAGGGTGCGGTTTCATCCGAAATTCGGTACATACGAGAAATACAATAAATCCAAAGACCGCATCATCTACTGCAACGTCTGCTCCATGGTGAATCCCATACAAAATGACCGCTGTAAGCGGTGTAATAATCTGCTATTCAAATAAAGAAGGGGGATTTGTAATGGAACAATTCAACACATTGCTGGAGGCAGCGGAATGCATCGTGACACGCTGCAATAGATGGAGAATTGCCATTTCCGATGAAAAATACGACATAAAAGGCCTAATGGGGATTGCCGAGGTAAGCGATGCAGAAAATCCAGCAGACGAGGACGGTTTTTATATGTGAGTTTAGCGCATATCGCCGTATTCCTACAATAACTGTCGTGTAACATGACCATACTGCTGTCGAAAATTGCCCGGGCAATATATGACAAAGAGCATATATAGCTTATACTTTTACGGAATCCGTAAAAACTATTATAACAATATTCTTAGGATTATGAAAAGCATAGAAATAACTCTGTGCATTTGATCTATATGTTTCATACTGAGTATTGCAGTTTGATTCAAATATATTGTTAGGAGAGCAGCAATAATGACATTAAAGGACTATGCAGAAGATGGCTATGTATATCATGTGGTCAATATTATCGATCTGAAAAAGACTCTTCAGTCAGGTGTCAGATATAATGACAAAAATACTTATGGAAGCAAATATATCAATTTTCATGAGTTTTTTGACATCTATAAGCCTGATAACATTCCGGGTTGGGTAGAGAGAAAAAAAGCAATATTCGCCAGCATCCGATTTAAAGAGGGTCACTTATGGCATTCCCATAGTGCTATTCTAAAAGTAAAGATAAGGAAAGAAAAGTGCTGGGTATGCAATGAAAACCTTGCAAACTTCATCTATGAGCCATTCATACTTCAACATTTGCAGGGGTTTGACCATGTGCGTAGTTATCTACAAGCTAAGGGGAGAGAGTTTGCTGAGGAGTACTGGAACAATTCTTTAAGCTATTGTGACAATTTAAAAAACAGATACGATAGAAAGGAGGGGTATGATGCGGAAATACTGATAATGCATCCAATCCCTCCTGAGGATATTGAGTGTATGTATATTGTGTCTGATCATCAAATAATGAGCTATAAGGAATGGAAGGAATACTTCAGGCTGGGGAATACAGATCTGTCGGCTCAATACAGCAGGTACCTGCAGCCCAACAATATGTCTTCAGCCTGGAAAGCACCGGGTTCAGAATAATATTTCTTTTTGCTTATCTTGATTTCAAAACGATCAAAGAATACTGGAGGAGTATTTTTGACGGAAGAACCAAGGTTATGAAGCTCCAGCCTGGCTTCCTGGAGAATGGGGTAGAATTGTTTGTTAAACAGCTTGCTGTTTATTACTGCAGAATTATAAAAAGAACACAATTGTCTGTCTAAATGCATATAGAGGTCAGGATCAGTCAGTATGCAGCGAAGTGCACGCAGGGCTGAAAACACTGCTGATATATCCTTGAAGTCAAATTTCTGTTTGCTCTTACCTGTAGTGATAAAAAGGCCGCTTCTATCGTCCCAATAGGAGTCAATTCGATCATAGAGCTTCAGATAGGCATCCGCATAAATATATATAGGGTTGACCTCATAGAGCTTTACGAGACAGTTCATACAATTACACAAGGTTATAAAGGAACTGCTGCTGTCATCGCAGACATTCCTTGAGATATCACCTGTCTTCTCCAACCGCTCACATAACTCACATCCAATCTTGTTTACAGTATCGTAAGCCATGCTTTCATAAGGGACATTATTCTTCAACATATTCAGCAGACTCAAGCCTATAAAGGATAGATCCCTGGAGCTGATGACATTGATGTTTTCAATGACATTCTCACAGATCACAGGAAGTATCTCCAGACACTTTTCCAGCTTTGATGCCTGCTCTTTCTCCTTCTGCTCATTCCGGTTAAGCAGCATAATAACAGCTGAAAGAGCCTCGGCAATATGAAACTGTGCTCTTAAGTCGGGATTTTCAGTGTTTATTACAATGCTGTATTCTCCATAGGCATTATCCCCGGTGTCCTCACCTGTATAAAAGAAATCTCCCAGCTTGAGGAAGTCAACCAGAAAGCGGGCTTGCTTTATGGCACTAACTCCAAGACAATAAGCGATAAACTCCTTGTTTTCCAGCTTTATCTCTTCATCGAGAATCAGAGGTATGAGAGCATTCATGCAGATGATGGAATAAGCCATAACATTAGGCTCAACTACTTTCTTCATCTTCTTGGTTACCCAGTAAAAGCCTCTGAAATCATAAGGGGAAGAGGGAACTGCAGCATAATGGGGTGTACACTTTTTATAAAGTGAGGACATGAAGGCTATGTTCTTAGGCATTCTGCTGCTGTCGGTATTTTTCAGAAGTTTATATATCTGATTCAACTCCTGTTCTTGGGGCATCTCGATATTTCCGCAGCCTGACATCAGGCAGAAGGATGCAATGTTAAGATATACCATTGTGTTGCATTGTTTGATTATGTCAGGATATGAGAATTCAAAGTTCATTGAAACACCACCCGATAAAATAATAAATGAACGTATACTTATATCTATGCAGAATCAGCATGGCATAAGACTAAATTATATCCTTAGTATAGATATAGGGCATAAGCCTTTGCAGAATCAACTAGGCACATTGGAGTAAGATTCTGATGACGTATTGTGGTTCTGAGGGTAAGAAGTAGGGTTTGACAGTAAAATTTTGTGGTTTGAGATTGACTTATAAGCAATAAGTGAGTAGGAAAACTGTTATTTGGTACTGCTTTTTGGTGTGATTAGTAAATAATATAGTATAAATTGGATAGAAGAGGGGTATATGTTAAGAATTGGAGTAAGGCTTCTAGCAAAATTAGGATAGTAACAAAATTGATAAAAATAATGGGGCTACTAATATGAAAGAGGTTTGGAGGTTGTTTCTAAATCAGGATGTAATAGGGATATACATATATGGAAGGAAAACAACAGAAAATAAATACATTGCCTCAAGTATGACTGAAGTAACTTATCATATGACTGTGCAGTATATTAACTTATAAAGTAATGATTGGTAGTATTTTATAGGTAAATGTAATTACTATTTTAAAGCTCGATGACTATGATTTATATAATATTCGGATATGGATTTTAATGGGGGTTAGATAGGTTGATCAATGTGGGTGAATTTGAAAGCAATGATATAAGTTTGATGAAGAGAGAGGTGGGTGATACTGATAGAAGGCGGAAAGTAAGTACAAATACAATTCTACATACTAAACTATCAATACCGAGATTTCCTGTTGACTGTATGTGTCGTAAGAGATTGCTTGAAAGGTTGAATGAAATAACCGAAAAAAGCCTTACTATCGTAACAGGTCCTGCCGGTTATGGAAAAACTATGCTGGTTAGTAAGTGGATTATGGATAATACAGAAAGAATAAAGGCGTGCTGGGTGTCTCTAGACGAGAATGATAATAATTCGCATAATCTATGGTTCTATGTTGCAGCAGCTATCAGTAAGATTAATTCAGGGTTTTTTAGTGAGGAAGTTAGTATATCCCCAGAGTTGCCGACAAAATCGATTGAAATAATCATTAACTGGATAATAAATTGTATGTATGAAATAAATCATGAGGTTATTCTAGTGATAGATGATTACCATTTGGTCTGTAATAAGTACATTCATGAATCATTACAATATCTTATCAGTAATATGCCAGAAAACATGCATATTGTTATTATATCAAGGACAGTACCGACAATGAGGCTTGGAAGACTCAGAGGTCATGGGAAACTAGTAGAGGTCAAATCCCAAGAACTTAAGCTTACTTACAGCGAAATTTCTGAGTACTTAGTAAATACTACCAAGCTGTGTCTGGCTGAAGAAGAATTAAGGAAACTGGAGAAGTACACTGAAGGCTGGATTGCTGCATTAAACCTTATAGTACTAAAGATTAAGAACAGCAGCAATATTAAGGATTACCTGAGCAATAAATGTCATTTGGATGAATATTTAGTTGATTATATATCTGAAGAAGTGTTCAACCTATTGGAAGACAAAACAAAGGAGTTTTTGGTAAAGACTTCAGTTTTGGACACACTTAATGCTTCATTATGCAATGAAGTAGCAGGTATAAATTATTCTGGGGAATTAATCAGCAGGCTGGAAAAAAATAATGTTCTTATCAATGCTCTTGATGAGGAAAAAGTTAACTATAAATACCACAGCCTTTTTTCTGAATATCTGAAGCAGAAACTTGTGAGGACAAGCTCTGATTTCGTTGAAGAGCTTTTCTTAAGAGCCAGCAGGTGGTATGAAAACAATAATATAATAAAAGAAGCTATTGATTATTCTGTAAGGTCAAGAAACTGCAAAAACACTGTCAGACTTATAGAAAAGTTCGGTGAAGTAATGATTATCAACAATGATTCCAAAAGGCTGGCAAGCCTGATTGAATCTCTACCCGAGAATATAGTGGGTGATAATCCGCGATTGTGCACTCTCTATACAATAGCCGTTGTAGGCACCAATTACATAAACCAGAATAGTATCCGTATAGGTAAGATTCAAGTTAATCTTGGGAAGGATTCCTTTAGAGAATCAGAAAAAGAACTGAAAATGATTGGAATGATGCTTGCATATGCAAATGAAGATTTTAATAAAGTTTTAGAATATTCTCAGGGTATATCCAACGGCTATTCTAAAGATAACTGTATTCAGTTCATACATTACAAGGTGCTATGGCATGTATTCAGTACACTAGGCAATCAGGCAGAAGCACAGCATTATTTAAATATGTTTATAAAAGGCTTAAAAAGAAAAAAGCTCTTTAGTGAAATTTTCATAGAGACATGCTATGTATATGCGATGGTACAGATTCTAGTTGGTGTGGGAAAATATAAGGATGCCAGTAAATTGGCAGAGAGCCTTGAGAATAAGTATAGTTCGGGCAATGTTTCGGTGCCATCAATAGGAAACACTTTATATTTACATTTGGGTTATCTGTATTTTGAACTTGGAGATCAGGAACGAGCATACAGAAATGTTAAAAAGTGCATAGAACTTAGCTGCATGAAAATTGATATTCCCAGGCTGATAAGCAGCTATACTCTCGTTGCAAGGATACATTGCAGCAGGGGAGACATTAATGACATGATGTCATTCATCAGAAAAGTGGAAGAATTATGTGATACATTTAATTCACAGCTTATGGTATTATGCTTAATAATATACATAGCTAGAATATTATTGAAGGTTGGGGCAGTTGAATATGCAGAAAGGCTGTTTGACAAATACAATATTAATCTCCAGAATAGTTTTGATGTTGCTTATGAGGATGCACATCTTGCCCTGGCAGATCTGCTTGCAGCAAAAGGAGAAGTTGAGAACGCAGAGTCAATTCTGAATAGACTGCATCAAGAGGTAGCCAGAACCGAAAGACACTTCAGTTATGTACGATTGATGATCTTAAAATCACTGCTAGCAAAACAAAAGGGCGATGATTCTGAAATGGTGAATTATATGAAAAAAGCACTGCAAAAAGCGTCGGAACAGGGCTATATTAGCGTTTTTACAGAGTTTGGAGAAACTGCAGCTGAGATAATATGCAAGATTTTGAAGCAGTCAGGTAATGTGAGTGCAGATGAGACAAGAGAAAAGGAATTTGCTACAGTAATTTTGAATCATATGAAAAAATTGCGGAGCAACTCATTCAATATAAAGCCGGAGTTATTGGAATGCCTCAGCAGGAGAGAAATGGAAGTACTGAAATATAAAAATAGTGGTCTGACAAATAAAGAGATTGCAGAAAAACTTTTTGTTGCAGAATCCACAATAAAAAAGCACATAAATAATATTAACAGGAAAAAGGGAGTGTAAAAAAGTAATGAAATGTTTGATTTCATGAAAATGAAAACAGGAGGGTGAAGAAAAATTCACCCTCCTGTTTTTGTTATATTTAAAGGTAGTATAATAATCAACCTCTCAGGCAGAACGATTAGCATTTATTACACCGACAAGTTTTGGTATCATTATACAGGGTGGACAAAAAATGACAAAAAAACTGGTGTTTTTCACTCTAACTATAATGAGAGGGAAAATTGGTGAATAGCTTTACTAGTAACTCAGTAGACAGATCAATGAGGCTTGTTTTTGACTTACATGGAATTGAATTCACTGATGAAATCACAATCCATGATATTAGTGAAATACTTGGTTTGATGGGTGGTTTCAGTCGCAGTATCGCTCTACATTGCATAAGAGTGTCAAACTATTCAACTGCAATCGGTAAACGAATGAGATTATCAGTTAGGGAAGTAAAGCTGCTTTGGGTAGCATCTTTATTCCATGATATTGGTAAGATAA
>JAWLHF010000025.1:0-32843 GCA_041690515.1 Clostridiaceae bacterium
ATGCCTTGAGTAGACAAAAAAGATGCAGCTTAAAGCTGGCATCCCCTTGGCGGAAGGATTCCTTTATAAGTAAATTTTGAATATTCTTTTGCCATGTGAAGTTAATCAGGTTCCAAATTTACCTTCAAGTAACCCCGTTTGCAGTATATGACCTTCCATTGCTTTCTCAAGCTGTTTCCTTGTCGCACCTGGCTTAAGGTCGAGTACAGTATCAAGCGTATAGGCCATAAACCGATATGTATGCGTTCCAAAAGGGGGCTCCGGCCCTATATATCCGATTCTTCTGAATCCATTTTTCCCTTGTTGGGCATCACCCAAAAATTTGATGACCTCATCGCGGGGAATATTCTCCTCTATTTCAGCAATCTCCACAGGAATATTGTAAACAACCCAATGAGTAAACGATAAAAAAGGTATGGGTATATCGGGATCGTCAACAATAATCGCAATAGATTTGGCGAGTGGATCAACGCCCTTTATCGCTAACGGCGGGGACTTATCTTCACCCTTCCCGGAGTACTGTTTTGGTATGATACCTCCGTTTTCAAAAGCGCTGCTTGTTATAACCAGATTTCCCATTCGTCCAGTCTCCTTGTATGTATCTCCAGTTATATATATTGCTGCAATTAATACCACTGTCAATATTAAAAAGACGAAAAAAATATACTTTTTTCTTACTCTCATCCTCATTACCTTTTCCAAAAATGGTATAACAATTAAAGTAATCCTCTTTGTACAAGGCTTGTATATACGGCTTTGGTGTCATGTTCCTTTTCCCTTGATATATATTTTACAAATTGAGGTTTTACAATAAAATTACTTACAAATCTGGTAAACAGTTTTTGCCCAGGATATCGGTTTCCATTTATGATATCTCTTGAAATCTTTTTGCCGAGGTTATGGGCTTTCATCATGGCAATACTATCCTCGCTTGCTGCTTTACCCTTGAGAAAACCTGCCCCGAAAACACCGGATATATAA
Organism: Clostridiaceae bacterium; assembly: GCA_041690515.1. Taxonomy (GTDB): domain Bacteria; phylum Bacillota; class Clostridia; order Lutisporales; family Lutisporaceae; genus BRH-c25. The sequence goes on from JAWLHF010000025.1 coordinate 982, forward strand.
CCTCTCTTGAATACGCCGCTGCTTACGAGAGAAACCATTTTCCGGCCTGTTTTCCTTGCTGCCACTGCAGAGCCGGCAGCAGATATTCCGGCAATATATTTTCCCCCTAGGGAAGATGTCATTACCTCAAACATTCCAAGTCTTTCGAAGCAGTTTTTCATTAATGCATTATAGGTGCCGCAATAGGTCGGCGAACCAAAAATGATTCCATCAGCCCCATAAAGTAAATCCCTTATTTCCTTAAAATCATCGTCGAAACAGCATCCTCCATCAGTCAGACATCTGAAACAGCCGATACAAAAATTGATATTGCATTTTGGCAAAAACACTTCATGCACGCAGGCACCTTCGCTCCCTGCTCCTCTTAATGCTTCTCGCACGAGGGTGGCAGTATTGCCATTAGGTCTGGAGCTGCTTATTATTCCAACAACTTTAAAATCCTTCATACTGAATTTACCTCCCTTGCCTGACCAACTCATCTAAACACTCATTAGCCCATTGAATCAACATTTCAATGCTCAGGTAAGCTCTCCTGAGAACAAACTTCCAATATATTTCCTCACCATTGAATAATTCCATTTCTTCAACGTATTTTTCAGATAGTTGATGTAGACCCTTGATTTTTTCCATTTGATCCTGCTTCTCTTTTATAAAGTTCTGGAATTGCATGATCAATTCTTCTTTGGATAAATTTGAGCCAAAAAAGATCCTCATTGTGAATTCATCCCTGATTTCTTTTGACAGCTTCTGGGGAAAATTCGTAATCCACTCCTTAAATGCCGTTTTACCGGTTTCCGTTATGCTGTATATCCTTTTATCAGGTCTGTCATTCTGCAGCTCAATAACCGATGTTAAATAACCTTTGTTTTCGAGTGAGCCCAGTTCACGATAAATTTGGCTTAGGCTGGCTGCCCAGAAATTACTGATCGATTCGTCAAACATTTTCTTTAAATTATATCCGGTCATGGATTTGTAGCTCAATAAGCCCAAAATGGCAAATTGTAATGACATGTTTTTACTCTCCCAAAATTCATATATTCTACATGTTATATAATATTCTACATGTTATATAGTTGTCAATAAGATTTACAGAAATTGTTTATAACCCTATCTCATCTATAAATGGATAAAAAAGGACTGAAAAATACACTTTTTCGGCCCTTTTTTCCATTGTTTCATATTCAAAATTTATCATTTTGCCTTTTCCCAAAGCAGAGTGAGTGAATTACTTGCATTAGCTGCTTTCATACCTGAAACAATCTTGTTCCAATTATTTATTAATATTTCATCCATCTCTTCTACATTCTTAAAAGGGCGATCACAAAACCGTATTATATTTGGATGTCCGAAATGTTGATCCGCAGTATAGTAAATCACGAGAATCCACCTTATTTTTCCCTTTTACCAGAAGCAATCCAATCGTCGGTTTGTCGTCAGGATGACGTAAAATATCATCCACGATATTCTGGTACATTGTTAATTGACTTACATGCTCCGGTTCAAAATCACATGCTTTTAATTCTATAACAATATAGCACCGTAATTTCAAATGATAAAATAACAAATCAATATAAAAATCCTCATTACCAACTTCAAGATGCACTTGTCTACCTACAAACGCAAACCCTTGTCCCAATTCCAATAAAAATTTCTCAATGTGGCAAGTAAGCTTTTCTTCCAGTTCTGACTCTCTACGTAATTCATCTGTACCAATAAAATCAAATAAATACGGATCCTTAAAAACATGAGTCGCCAAATCTGAATCCACTGGCGGTAATGCCACATCAAAATTATTAATAGAACTCCCTTGCCGTTCGATTAACCTTGTTGATATTTGAACGTCTAAAATATCTTTGCTCCAACCATTTTCTAAGAGCTTGCCAGCATACCATAATCTACTTTCCATATCATCTAATTTATTCAATAGAACGATATTGCTGCGCCACAGAATTTGTGCAACGATGCGTTACACAATTCCAAAATCAGACCAACATTCTGCAAATTTACGCATATTTTAAATTCCGGGAAGAAAACCCTTGCATTTCAGGAAATGCGTCTTTCAAATCTTTTGAAAGACGATCAATAACTTTTGCCCCCCAGCCTTCATCTCTTTGTTTTTCAAGAATCTTGTTTCCTATGTTCCAGTAAAGTATAATCATACTGTTGTTAGCCGTTAAAACTATTTTTAAACGCTCCTGCCTGATGCTTTCTTTTACATCATTAATGAAATCCATATAGCTGTCATTCATCTCTGACAAACTAGGAGCAACTGGAATAATTACACCGTCTTTGGCTTTCCCCATGTTTTCCTGTTATCAGCCGTATAAACCTCCTTACATCAAAGTTTCATAGTGAAATTTGGTAAAATATATCAATCCTATTTTATTTTAATGCAAGGAAATATCCGAATCGCGCAGATGTATTGAAATATTTACATTTGACCTTAGTGTCATCTTTTTTATATCCTCAAGGGTCACATGATTTGCGTTATTGCAAATCCACCCGAAACCCTTTATTTATTAACGCTTTTGCCACGTTCAATCAAGCATACGCTTTCTGTATGCGTCGTCTGCGGAAACATATCCACCGGCTGTACCTCCTTTACCTTATACCCTCTCTCCGACAGGTACTTCAAATCCCTGGCCAGGGTTGCAGGATTGCAGGATACATATACCACCCTTTCAGGAGCCATTTGTGCGATTACATCCAGCAGCTTCTCATCACAGCCCTTTCTTGGAGGGTCAACCACTATCACATCTGCTTTGATACCCTTTTTGTACATCTCGGGTATCACCGTTTCTGATTCCCCTACAATGAACTCAGTATTGGTGATGCCGTTAAGTCTGGCATTTTCTTTTGCGTTTTCTATTGCCTGGGGGATAATTTCCACTCCATAGACCTTTTTTGCTTTCTTGCTTAGGAACAGGGATATTGTGCCTATGCCGCAGTATGCATCGAATACTGTTTCATTACCTTTAAGCTCTGCATACTCAAGAGCTTTGCCATACAGTACTTCTGTCTGAATAGGGTTGACCTGAAAGAAAGATAGGGGAGATATCTTGAACTTGAACTCCCCTATATAGTCATATATGGCTTCTTCACCGAATATCACTATATTCCTGTCACCCAAGATAACATTGGTTCTCTTTTTATTTACATTGAGAACTATGCTTTTCAAATTCTCCGTATTTCTGTTTAGCATGTCTATCAAGGCTTTGTCACAGGGAAGTGTATCACCGTTTATTACTATGCAAACCATCAACTCTCCTGTACGGAAGCCTTTTCTTGTCATTATGTGTCTTATTAACCCTTTTCCGGTATTCTCATCATAAATGCTTATATCGTATTTCTTTATGAATTCCCTGACTGTTTGGGTCACCTTATCATTGACATCATCCTGGATTGCACACTGGGGGGTGTCTATGATTTCATGGCTTCTGCTTGCATAAAAGCCTATCATCACATCTCCGTCAAGCCCTACCGGAAATTGTGCCTTGTTCCTGTAGCGCCAGGGTTCTTTCATGCCTATTGTGTCATGAATGGTAATGCCCTTAAGTCCTCCCAGCCGCTCTATTGCATCCTTGACCTGCCGGGTCTTGTATTCCAGCTGTGCCTCATAACTCATGTGCTGCAGCTGACAGCCCCCGCATCTTTTCACCACTCCGCAGGCCGGTTCCACTCTTGCAGCTGCTGGGTCCAATGTCCTTAACAGCTTCCCGTATGCATAATTCTTAAGCACCTTTACAATCTTTATCTCGGCTTTTTCTTCAGGAAGTGCTCCTTCTACAAACACTGTAAAACCATCTATCTTTGCTACTCCTGAGCCTTCACTGGTAAGTCCCGATATATCAACTATATAATCCCGGTTCTTTTCCACCGGTTTCTCTCTCTCCATTAGCTTTTCTCCTCAAATGGTTATTTGCATCAGCATTTTCCATTTTCATCTTAATATTATTAAGCTCATTTTTCAATAGCCTTTGCTCTCTTATTATATCATCAATCTTCATATGCAGGTCTTCCAGTATGATTTCGGATTTTAAGTTTATCAGGTAGTCGTTCTCAAACTTAAGTCTGTCCTTCTGGGATTCTCTGTTCTGGCTCATCATAATAATCGGTGCCTGTATGGAAGCAATACATCCAAGCACCAGATTCAGAAACACATATGGATAGGGGTCAAAGGGCGTATTTAAGACAATTCTCGTATTAACAAAAGCCCATATCAGCACTATGGCAGCAAAGAAACTAAGGAATGACCAGCTGCCTGCAAAACTTGCAATCTTGTCAGCCATCTTCTGACCCAATGTCAGAGTCTTGCTCAGTTCAGTATTTATGTTCAAGGACCTTTTCCCCTTAATCAGCTCATGGATCTGCTTCTCCCTTTCTTCTTCATCAGAGATGATTATGCCTTTAAGATCATTCTTCGCCATTGTTGCACTCTCCAATACTTTTTATGTATAGTTTTACTTAGTAACAAATAAAATATTCAACAATGAAGCAGGGGACTAAATTGCCCCCTGCTTCATTGTTGAATACTATAACTTTTATTAGAGTCCGCAGTCATCAACTAATGGTTTAACAATAATCTGACCTTTGCCGATACTTAGTCCGCAATCATCTACTGCGAATACTGCTGTGGCTGTTGAGAGAACTAATGTTAATGACAATATCATGCATACTATTATTTTCTTCATCTAAAACACCACCTTTCATGTTGTTCTTAAATTTCCTTCAAGCATAATCGTATATTCGAGAGACATGATTTTAACTCTTTCAAATATTCTTCATTGCCATAGGGATTATCCTTAATAAGACTCTCTATTGCTGCTTCAAGTCTCTTAAGCATCCCCTTGTCCTCGCTGCCTATCATAATCATATTGTTTATTCCTTCAATTATTAGACCCTTGTACAGATGAAAATCTCTTACTCTGTCCAAAAGCTCAATAAACTCATCCAGTACCGATTCTCTTTCACCCATTAATATTTTTATTTCTGTAAATGTGTTAAAATACACGAACATACGCGACAAATCGTTGTCTTCTATACATTTAAATGCCTTTTCAATATAGCTAAGTGCTTTTTCGTACTGCCCGAGGATCTTATATACTTCAGCTATGTTGTTGTAAACCACTCCCTTTGCTTTAGTGTCGCTAACTTCAAATAAACAAAGAGCTTTGCTGTAGTATCGGAGAGCTGCTTTCAGATCCTTTTGTTTCTTGTACAAAAGTCCTATATTCATAACAATCAGTCCTGTATCCTTATCATCATCAGCATATAATATGGCCTTTTCCAATATTCTTTTTGAACTGGCATATTCTTGCATATTGCTGAGAAGCACTCCGTACCTGCAATAATGATTGAATAGTATTTGGTCGCTTATATCAGTTACTTGGTAAAGCAACTCTTCAGTTTCCTCGCAACATCTTTTAGAATATAAATACTCACGGTTATAGAAATATATCAAACCTAACTCGGAATAGTATTCTGCAAGCGAGTTTATAAGTTTTTCTCTCTTCAGTATATCTATTGCCAGCTCCATTGATATAATTGCATCACCGAAGTTGTTTCTGAAGAAATGATGCATGCCGACATTTCGATACATCTTTGCCATTTCTTCTGTCATATTTTTCTTGATACAGGTATTTTTGATATCTTCTAATACAGCGAGATCACTTTCTTTATTATATTCTCTGATATTTTTGGTAACTAGTTCCACACTTTCTGCTATTTGCTGGTGTTCTGATATTGCTGCAACGTTATCTGCTGTAGATTTCAACAATTTCACCGCCATTATCCAATGTTTAAACATATTATAACATCTTTTTTACATTTTTTGGCGTTTTTTGCTGAATTGTAGTATTGATTATACGAACTGCGAATTTTTAGGATATTTTGCCATTCATATAAACGAGGTTCTTGTTAGTCAAGTCATTATCGCCGGGGCAGTCTTAACTAATTTGTGTAAATAGCAATGATGGTGACACTCAGCTTTCCTATATGGGAAAAACCAAGGAATGACATCTCAATCCTTGGTTTTTTCATCAAATCAGGTATATTCCGTTTTTCTGGACCAGTCTTCCATCTGCGTAGATTTCTCCGCAGTCCCTCAGTTCCTTTATCATATCCCAATGGAGGACGGACTTGTTATCCCCCCCTGAGCCTTCATAAGCATTACCGGCAGCAAGGTGTATTGTTCCACCTATCTTTTCATCGAAAAGTATGTTCTTTATAAATCTCTTGATCCCGTAATTCAGACCTATGCCGAACTCTCCCAGATATCTGGCACCTTCATCAGTATCAAGCATTTGATTAAGAAATTTTTCGTTGCTGCTTGATTTCGCACTTATGATTTTGCCATCCTTGAATTCCAGCCTTACGCCGTCTACCTGGTTTCCATATCTTATAGCCGGGAACTCATAGAAGATATGTCCGTTTGCAGAGTTTGTAACCGGAGAGTAAAAAACTTCGCCATCTGGTACATTATACTGTCCGCTGCATTTTGTACCCTTTCTGTCTTTTATACTGAAAGTAAGGTCTGTCTCACGTCCGACTATTCTTATTGTGTCTGCTGTGTCAAATATACCGGTTATTTTATCCATGTCCTGATCCATCTTCTTGTAGTCAACCAGAACAGCATCAAAAAGGAAATCCTCGTATTCTTCCAAGGACATATTTGCATCCTGAGCGAAAGCATCAACCGGATAGTTTGTTAATACCCATCTCTTGCCCATTATTTTCTGAAGCACCGGAGATATGGCTTTGTTGTATTCCATGTTCTTCTTCGGAGGAACATTCGACAGATGCTTTGTATTTTCAGGTGCTTCTATTACCAGTACAGCGTCTGCCTTCTCATAAATGCCTTCATAAAGGCCATTGAATTCGTCAAGCTGTTTCATACTAGCATTTTCCATGAAATACTTCTTGTGATTGTCCATTAATATATGTACAAATGCGTTTGCTCCTATGTCAACAGACTTCTTATAAAATTCATCAATAAGAGGCTTTGCAAGGTAGCCTGAGCGTATGACCACGTTATCGCCCTCTCTGATATTCAATGAATGCTCTAGCAACACCTCTGCCAGCTTACTGATTCTGATATCCTTCATCTTGGCGTTTTCCTCCAATATTATATATTTATAAAATTTCATAACCAGCTTATATGTACTGTTACATTATAATCTTTTTTACAAAGTATAGCAATTGTCTGACAAAAAAAATACCTCCTTTCGGAGGTAATATAGTGAATCAGTTCCCATGTTTTTTGTATTATTAACTATTTTTTCCTATTTTATACACATCTATCATTTGCTTATTTCATTCAGTTTATCAAACAGCTCACCATGGATTTTCTTCAGATTTACCGGTTTCCCTGAAGTGTTGGTGAAAGCATGCACAGTCTCACCTTCTGCAAGCAGGGTACTGTCTCTTTTTCTCAGCAGCTGATATGAAAAAGTGATTCTGGCAACTGTCATCTCCTTTATTGAAGTTCTTACTACAAGCTCATCGTCATATCTTGCAGGAATACGGTATTTGCAATGAGTTTCTGACAGCGGAAGCATTACTCCGGCATCTTCCATTTCCTTATATGACATGCCTGAAGCATCTCTCAGAAACTCTGTCCTGCCCATTTCAAAATATATGTAGTAATTAGGATGGTATATTATCCCCATTTGGTCTGTCTCGCCATACCTGGTTCTAAGAATTGTATCATGCGTCTTCATAACCTCACCCTCCTGTTACATACAAATGTTTAAGAGGTGCCCTTAACCCGTCTTACAGCACCCTGGCTGCACCGCTGTATATTATTCCTCTTGCGGTATCCATTGTGACCAGCTGGCCATTCCTTAACTGCCTTATTGCATTTCCCACGCCTACTATAACAGGTTTTCCAAGGGCAATACCGACAATGGCAGCATGGGAAGTAATTCCCCCTTCTTCCACTATAAAGGCCGAAGCTTTTTCCATGATAGGAACCATGTCCTTATCCGTAGAGCTTGTAACAAGTATATCTCCTTCATTAAACTTATGGCTGTCTCTCTCATTTTCTGTTATGACCGATATTTTACCTGTAACTGATCTGTCTCCTATTCCTATTCCCTTTGCCAATATTTCGCCTACTATATGCACCTTTATCAGATTGGTGGTACCGGCTACTCCGGATGGTATACCGGCTGTTATTACAACAAGATCACCGCTTTTCACCAGCTGAGCTTCAACCGCTGCATTTACAGACAGCTCAATTATCTCATCAGTCACCTCTGAATAAGGCACACTTACAGGATATACCCCAAAGCTCATACAGAGCTTTCTCATCACCTTTATGTCAGAGGTTGCTGCAATTATCGGAGCCTTTGGCCTGAACCTTGATATCATCCTTGCCGTAGAACCTGATTGGGTAGGCGTTATTATCGCTGCAGCCTGAAGCTCAAAAGCGGTGGTACAGCTGCTGTGGCTGATAGCCGTTGCCACAGTTATTTTTCTTCCCGAAAAGTTCTGCAGGCTCTTGCCATAATCCAGCTCCATCTCTGTTCTTACTGCTATTGAAGCCATAGTGCGTACAGCCTCTATAGGGTATTTGCCTGCCGCTGTCTCCCCTGAAAGCATTATGGCGTCGGTGCCGTCTATAATGGAATTTGCGACATCGGTGACTTCGGCTCTTGTCGGGCGGGGATTCCTTATCATGGAGTCAAGCATCTGAGTTGCTGTTATGACAGGCTTACCCATAGCATTGGCTCTTCTTATTATATGCTTCTGTATCATAGGTATTTCCTCAGTGGGTATCTCAACACCAAGGTCTCCTCTAGCGACCATAAGCCCATCACATACCCTGAGAATATCCTCCAGATTGTCTATCCCTTCCTGATTCTCTATCTTAGCTATTATCTGAAGATGCTTGCCTCCGTTTGATTCCAGCACTTTCCTTATCTCCAGGACATCAGTGGCCTTTCTTATAAATGAAGCTGCAATAAAGTCCACTTCATTTTCTATGCCGAAAACAAGGTCTGCAATATCCTTTTCAGTAAGCGCCGGAAGCTTTGACGTCGCACCCGGTATATTAACATTCTTCCTGTCTCCAAGGGTTCCACCGTTCACTACCTCACAGATTACGTCAGTATCATTCTTATCAAGCACCTTCAGCTCTATAACTCCATCTGCGATAAGTATTCTTGAGCCGGCAGAGACTTCTTGGGGAAGCTCTTTATAGGTTATGCTGCACTGGGTGCTGTCCCCCTGTATGTCCCTTATTGTCAGTGTGAATTTCTGTCCCTTCTCCAGCTCAGCCCTGCCGTCTCTGAAGTATCCAAGTCTTACCTCCGGGCCTTTTGTATCCAGCATGATTGCAACCGGAATGCCAAGCTCGCCTCTAATTCTCTTAATGGCATCAATCCTTCTCTTATGCTCGGAATGATCTCCATGAGAGAAATTAAGCCTGGCAACATTCATTCCTGTTGTAATAAGCTGCCTTATCATATCTTCACTTTCTGTAACAGGCCCTATTGTACATATTATCTTGGTTTTTCGCATACTACTTAACATCCCATTTCACCAACTTCTTTTCAAGAAGTTTTTTCTCAAGCCTCGCATATCTCGGGAGTCCGTTCTCCATACGTATCTTGACTTCTCCCTTTATAAGCGGCCTTATATAATCAATAACAGGCTGTTTTACAAAGTTACCCTCTTCGTTGATCCATTCTCTCGGTATCTTCTTTTCCTTGTTTGCAACATCGTCAAGGTCGATAAGCTGGGTTTCGCAGGTGTATTCTGTTCCTTTACCCCTTACCATTCCGACCATCTTGCCTGTATGCCCTTCCAAAGCATACCTTACGGCCATCTCACCGCACATGAAGGATTCCTCATTGTCTGTAAGGGAAGCCCAGTGAGCTGCGCATCTTTGTATGCTGCTGTAATTCACCGTTCTTACTTTCTTGCATATATTGTCTATAACATATCTTTCCAATACTTCACTGGCACCGCCCAACTGAACGTGTCCGAAAGCATCCTTCCTGGCATTTGGGTCCTCTATTTCGGATATATACTTGCCGTCTTCTGTCTTGATGCCTTCCGAGAATGCTACAACCGCATAGTTATACTTTTCTATAGCCTTCTTCACATCTTCTCCGAATCTTTCAAAGGAGAAAGGTACCTCAGGCAAGTAGATAAAGTGAGGAGCATCGTCCTCATAATCCTTGGCAAGTGCGGATGAAGCTGTTATCCATCCGGCATTTCTGCCCATCAATTCACATATGGTGACTGTAGGATAATCATATACTCTTGCATCAAGGCCTACTTCCTTTATGGAGGTGGCAATGAACTTTGCTGTGCTGCCAAAGCCCGGAGTGTGATCAGTTATAGGCAGGTCATTATCTATTGTCTTAGGCACTCCTACTGATCTAAGCTCATAGCCAACCCTTTGGGCATACTGGCTGACCTTATTTGCGGTATCCATTGAATCATTTCCGCCAATATAGAAGAAGTATCTGATATTGTGTGCTTCAAATACATCTATTATTCTTTTGTAATCCTTTTCACTATCTTCGATAGACTTAAGCTTGTATCTGCATGAACCCAAGGCAGAAGCCGGTGTAAGCTTCATAAGCTCTATCTCCTCTGCCGGCTCGTCATTGAAAAGAAACAGGTCTTCATTAAGTATTCCATATACACCATGAAGTGCACCATAAACCTTATCTATTTCCCCCGATTTGAACGCTCCCTGTATAACTCCGCATGCACTGGCATTAATTACGGAGGTAGGTCCTCCTGACTGAGCAACCAAACAATTTCCCTTTAAAGTAGCCATTTAACATCTCTCCTTCTAAATATAAATATTTATCAATTATTACTGCCTCGTGCTGCGTACCCGCCACACAGGCAAATTCTCAATATTCCTTAGAGTCATATATCCTTCACTATGTTCAGGATGACAGTCCCCGAAGCTTGCCTGACAATATCCGCTTTGTGTCCACTGCTGCCAATTTCCCCTCAACACACTATTGCAGCTTTGCTGCCAGTTCATAAAGCTCCCTTTGGAACTCCTTTTTCATACTTAATGCTTCTTCAATCTCCATGTCAATAATCTTATTATCCCGTATGCCAACTACTCTTCCCGACTTACCTTCCGCCAGCAATTCAACTGCTTCCGCCCCAAGTCTGCTTGCCAGAAGCCTGTCAAAGGCAGATGTATTTCCGCCTCTCTGTGTATATCCCAATATAGTGGCCCTTACTTCTATATCAATATTCTCCATAATCTGCTTCTCCAACTGCTTTGCATCTCCTACTCCTTCAGCCAGGATTATGATACTGTGAAGCTTACCTTTGTTTTTCCTCTCCACCAGCAGCTTGCAGATGTTTTCCAGCTTGAATTCCATTTCAGGGACTATTATGCCTTCTGCTCCACCGGCCAGGCCTGCATATAGCGCTATATCCCCGGAGTTTCTTCCCATTACTTCGATTATGCTGACCCGTTCATGGGAGGTTGAAGTATCTCTTATTTTGTTGATGGCATCCAATACATTATTTACTGCAGTGTCAAATCCAATGGTATAATCAGTATAAGCAAGGTCATTATCAATAGTACCCGGTACTCCAATACATGCAATACCCTTCTCCGAAAGCCTCTTGGCACCGGCAAAGGAACCGTCTCCTCCAATGACCACAAGACCTTCGATGTTGAAGATCTTCGCCATGTTGGCTGCTTTGCACTGACCTTCCTCGGTCTTGAACTCCTCGCTTCTTGCAGTCTGAAGTATTGTGCCTCCCCTTTGGATTGTATCTGATACAGAAGACTCATCCATTTTTTCAAAATCACCGTTTATCAGTCCTCTGAATCCCTTTCTCACTCCATAGACATTCATTCCCTTATGTATACCCATTCTTACCACCGCACGTATGGCGGCATTCATCCCAGGTGCATCTCCTCCGCTGGTTAGAACTGCAATATTCTTCATATAACTTCCCCCTTTTGTCCTGCATGGTCACAATACGTCCCAATATTCCATAAAAAAATTATTCACAATATTTATACATGGTGAAAAATATCCTCTAATAACCCAACTCGTACAGGATGTTATGTGCTTCCTCCACCTCAGATTCCAGTACCAATATTTCGAAATAGCTATCTTCGTCACCAGTATTCTTGCTCACTGGCTGCAGCTTTACCAGAACTCCTTCTCTTGACATAATATCATTGACTTTATCAGCGATTTTCCTGTTTTTTGCCAAGTATACCACTGTCCACATATTGGCTGCCTCCTTCATAAGAAACCGGTGTATTTCCAACGCACTTCATTGCTGTCTTCATTAGTTGAAAATACACTCCCCTGGCGTTGTGATCCTGCTTGTATAATAATCCTTACCTGATAAAAGGTGCATATCATAATCGATTTACTGCAATGCAATAAGGAAACATATGCCATTCTATTCTATATAATAAGATTTCAAAAAGGGTTTCGACGAGGCGGGGGTTATATGCCTGCCGTCTATTACAAAATCAGAACCTTCCACTTGCTGAAGTGGGGTGAAGATTTTTACCTCTTTATAGGAATAATTTTAAAACAATTACCTGTTAATATCAAGCTTCTTCTACCCATTTTTTCATATTACATTACTTAACGGCAACACAATCAGAGCCTGCAATTTCTTTCAGACTGTCCAGAAGCCTTTCATCGATATCAACCCAAATACTGCTGTCCGCTTTCATGATCTGACTTTTTCCATTTATCTTCTTAGCTTCATTCACCAGGATCACAGGTTGACTTCCTTTATATTCAGTCAGAGCTGCCTTTAGCTTTTCTAAAATATCAGGCTGCAGCTCAGTATTTATTTTTATATATAATTTCTTCCCTATATACTTGTTCAGAGGTCTTATTGTATCACATATTATCTTGGCAGCCTCTTCTTCCTTTTGGCTGATCCTGCCATCAATCAGCACTATGGAATCTTGTATAAGCAAGCTTCTGCACCTTTCATAGGTTTTGGGGAATACTATCACTTCAATGGAGCCGTATAAGTCCTCAAGCTCTACAAAGGCCATCATGTTGTTGGTCTTTGTGGTCTTCTGATTGACAGATACAATTATACCCCCCATTGTAACCTTCTTGCCGTCCAAATGAAAGCTGTTCCCAACTTCCTGCAGTTCAGTCTCAGCATCCGTCACAAACTCCGCTGTAGTCATTGTTACAGATGCGGAAAGCTCTGTCTGGTATTCTTCAAGAGGGTGCCCGCTGATATACAATCCCAGCATCTCCTTTTCCATAGCCAGCAGATTTCTCTTGGGATACTCATTTATATCGGGGTATATGTTTTCCACTATATTGTCCTCTTCCATAGTGTCAAAAAACGAGATCTGCCCCTCCACATTATTCTTCTTCTGTCCTTGTATGCTCTCCATAAGCTTTTCATATACCGCCAGCATTCTGCACCTGTATACATTGAAACAGTCAAAGGCACCGCATTTAATCAAGCTTTCCACTGTCCTCTTGTTTATCAGGCTGTAGTCAATCTTTTGGAGGAAGTCATACAATCCCTCAAAACGTCCCTTCTCCTGCCTTGCTCTAATAATTGACAATATTGCATTGATACCGACATTTTTTACCGCAGCCAGTCCAAACCGTATCCTGTTACCCTTTACTGTAAAGCTTACGCTGCTTTCATTAACATCCGGCGGGAGCACTTCTATACCTATATTTCTGCAGTGCTGGATATACTCAGCTACTTTTTTGCTGTTTCCCATGATACTTGTTATAAGTGCAGCTGTAAATTCCACAGGATAATAGTATTTGAGCCAGGCTGTCTGATAGGCTATAATGGCATATGCCGCCGCATGAGACTTGTTAAAGCCGTATCCGGCGAACTTTGCCACTTCATCAAATATCTCAGCTGCAGTTTCCGCAGGGATGCCGTTTCTGACACAGCCCTCCACCACAACATTTCCATTCTCATCAACAATACCGTTTATAAAGTTTTCTCTTTCCTTTGCCATTACATCAGCTTTCTTCTTACCCATGGCTCTTCTGACCAGGTCAGATCTTCCCATGGAATAGCCGCCCAGATCTCTCACTATCTGCATGACCTGTTCCTGATATATGATGCATCCGTAAGTCACATCCAGAATATGCTCCAATGCAGGATGCCTATACCTTACTTCACTGGGATTGTGCTTGTTCCTTATATATTGTGGAATCTGATCCATTGCTCCCGGCCTGTACAGTGATATTCCGGCTATGATATCCTCCAGATTGCTTGGCTTCAACTCTTTAAAGCATTGTGTCATACCTCCGCTTTCCAGCTGAAATATTCCATAGGTCTCTCCCTGGGATATCATCTTGTAAACATTGGGATCGTCATAATCCATGTTATCTATATCGGGGGCTTCTATTCCCCTGTCTTTTATAAGCTCCAGTGTATCCCTGATGACCGTAAGGGTCCTGAGACCCAAAAAGTCCATTTTCAAAAGCCCAAGCTCTTCCAATGTACCCATGGTAAACTGAGTCGTAATCACATCCTCATTCATCTGAAGAGGCACATATTCAGTCACTGCTTTCTTGGATATCACCACACCTGCTGCATGGGTGGAACTATGCCTTGGCATCCCTTCTACTGCCCTTGACATATCAATCAGATGCTTTGCGCTCTCATCCTCTTCATAGAGCCTTCTCAAATCAGGGTTTGTCTCCAATGCCCTCTCTATGGTCATCCCTATTTCAAAAGGAATTTTCTTTGCAATCAAATCAACCTGGGCATAAGGTATGTTCAGCGCTCTGCCCACATCCCTTATGGCAGCTCTTGCAGCCATGGTACCAAAGGTTATGATCTGTGCCACACGGTCTTTGCCGTACTTTCCCACAACATAGTCTATGACTTCCTGACGTCTTTCATAGCAAAAATCAACATCGAAGTCAGGCATGCTGATTCTTTCAGGATTCAAGAACCTTTCAAAAATAAGCTTGTACTTTATTGGATCTATATTGGTAATACCAAGACAATATGCCACAAGGCTTCCTGCCCCTGATCCCCTTCCAGGTCCCACCATAATGCCGTTATCCTTTGCAAACTTCACATAATCCCATACAATAAGATAATAATCGGCATAGCCCATTCTGGTTATGACAGACAATTCATATTCCGCTCTTTCCCTAAGCTCATCGGTTACAGAAGGATACCTCTTCTCCAGCCCGCCGTAGCATAGTTTTCTGATGTATGTGTCAGAGGTATATCCCTCGGGAACATCAAAAGCAGGTAGATGCACCTGTCCGAAAATAAAATCAAGGCTGCATTTTTCAGCAATCTTAACAGTGTTTTCCAGTGCTTCAGGTATGTATCTGAAAAGCTCATACATTTCATCCGGTGATTTGAGATAGAACTCCTGCCCCTGAAATTTAAGTCTGCCTTCTTCTTCAACTGTCTTGCCCGTTTGTATGCAAAGCAGGATATCCTGGGCCACTGCATCCTCCTTGTCCACATAGTGAACGTCATTTGTTGCAACCAAAGGTATGCCGGTCTCCCTTGACAGCCTGATGACTTCCTGATTCACAAGGGACTGCTCCTTTATGCCGTGATCCTGAAGCTCAAGATAGAAGTTCCCTTCTCCGAAAATTTCATTATATGCTAAAGCCGCGTCCTTTGCAGCCTCATAATTCCCATCAATTATATGCCCCGGTATGGCTCCCGCAAGACATGCGCTCAATGCAACAAGCCCTCCTGAGTATTTTCTCAACACTTCCATATCAACTCTCGGCTTATAGTAGAAACCTTGAGTAAAACCCAAGGATACCAGCTTGATAAGGTTATTGTAGCCTTCCTCATCCTTTGCCAGCAGCACCAGATGATATTGCCCGCTGTCCAATTTGGGATCCCTGTCCTGCATGGTTCTTGGAGCAACATATACCTCGCAGCCTATCAACGGCTTGATACCATGTTTTTTTGCCTGCTTATAAAAATCCACCACGCCATACATCACACCATGGTCAGTAATCGCAACTGATTCCATTCCCAATTCCTTTGCTCTGGAGACAAGACCTTCAACTCTCCCCGCTCCATCTAAAAGGCTGTATTCAGTATGAACATGCAGGTGTACAAAATTCTTCATGCTATGATCTCTCCCTTGTATAATGCGAAATACTATGCTTTTGCAACCTATGTCTGCCTTGTATTTTAAAAAAGCACATATGCTGCCATATGTGCCGGTATTCTTTATATTTGATCCCTATATCAATATGATATTACAAATCACTCTTTTCTTCAATACAACTGTGAAAATCAGCAAATAAAAACGTAAAGACTATAAGCCTTTACGTTGCCAAATGCTAAGCTGCAAGGTCTGAGGAAATAAAGCTCACACTGAAGCTTCCCAAATCACATTTAACCGAGCAGGTCCATATTCCTGTATCTGTGTATCTAAATGCCGCATACTGGCTTTTTAGTGTAAGAGGGGTATCTATTTTTACTTGCTCCTCTATTTCCGGGAACAGCCTGATAGAGTTACCCAGTATTATGTTTGTACACTCGGCCAATGTATCCTCAATGCATTGGCTGATTTCATCCTCATTCATCTCTTCAATCACAAAGTTCCTTACAATTGTTCTTAAAAGCTGACTATCCATACTGACTACGAACTTGCCGTTTACCATCCCCTTGATATTTATAAAGGAGGATACGTCTTTTAGCACCAGCCTATCTACCTGATGAGGCCCAAGAGCCATGAGTGACTCTTTTGAAAGACCTGTCTGCTCAGCTATAAAGCCTTTTGCAGTTCCCAATACAGGTGATATTATATCCCCAGCAGATATTTCAAATGTCCTAACCAATCCCATTCCCCTTTCAAGCATTGTTTTCCAATTAAAAATTCTCTTTATTCTCACCACATAATGTCAACATTTTTCTATTTCAGTCTTCTGTTCAGTTCCTTACCAAGTTCTTCATATCCGGTTTTACCTAAAAGCGCAAACATATTCTTTTTATACTCCTCAACACCTGGCTGGTCAAAGGGATTCACCCCAAGCATATAGCCGCTTATACCACAAGCCTTTTCAAAGAAGTACACCATTTTGCCGAAATAGTATTCGTTGATTTCGGGTACATTCAATACATTTATAGGTACACCGCCATCCATATGTGCAAGCATTGTTCCCTGGAAGGCTTTCTTATTAACATAGTCCATGGTCTTTCCGCTGATGAAGTTCAACCCGTCCAGATTTTCTTCATCATTTATTATTTCAGCCTCAAGCTTGGGCTTTTCAACATTTATAATGGTCTCAAACATATTCCTGGTACCATCCTGAAGAAACTGTCCCAAAGAATGCAAATCAGTCGAAAAATCCATCGATGCCGGGAATATGCCCTTCCCTTCCTTGCCTTCACTTTCTCCGAAAAGCTGTTTCCACCACTCGGCAAAAAAGTGCAGTGACGGCTCATAGTTTATCATAACCTCAATGACTTTTCCCTTTCTGCTAAGAATATTCCTCACAGCAGCATACTGATAGCAGGGATTCTTCTCCAGCGCAGGCTCTCGGTATTCCTCCCAGGCATCCTTCGCACCTTCAAGCATGCTCTTTACATCTATTCCCGCTGCTGCGATGGGCAGAAGTCCCACAGGGGTAAGCACCGAGTACCGTCCCCCAATATCATCAGCAATCACAAAGGTCTCATAGCCCTCCGCTGTTGCAAGCTGCTTCAACGCACCTCTTGAGGCATCGGTAATAGCATATATCCTTTTAGCCGCTTCAGCCTTTCCATATTTATCTTCAATATACGCTTTTACAAATCTGAAGGCTATGGCAGGCTCGGTAGTTGTTCCTGACTTGGATATTACACAGGCGCTTACGCTTTTCCCTTCTATTGACTCCATAAGCTCCCTGAAGTATGTTCCGCTTATGTTGTTTCCGAGGAAATATATCTCAGGAGCATTTCTCCTGTTCTTCGGCAGCAGGTTGTGGAAGGAATGTCCCAAAAGCTCCACTGCAGCCCTGGCACCCAGGTAAGAACCTCCTATTCCTATGACCAGAAGCACCTCCGAACTGTTCTTTATCCTTTCGGCAGCCTTCAATATCCTTTCAAGCTCCGCCCTGTCATAATCTCTCGGATAATTAACCCAGCCTAGAAAGTCATTGCCCGCTCCTGTCCCATTATGCAGCATGTTATGAGCAGCCTTGACATATTCGGTCAGGTTTGCTATTTCACTATCTTTCACTAAGGTATTTGAGTAATCAAAATTAAGCTTTTTCATAATTGTCCAACCTCTCTTATTTAAGTAAATGCTCTACATATTCTTTCCAAGGAAAGCTGCTCCGAGGATCCCCGCCTCGTTCCCCAGCTGTGCCAGAACTATATCACCATATTCAATATTCGGTGTGAAGAACATCGTCTTCACTTCCTCCTTCAGCCTCCGGATAAGATAATCCCCGGCTTTGGATACTCCCCCGCCTATTGCGATTATTTCCGGATCTAATATATTGCATATATTCACTATTCCTATGGACAGATATCTGATCATCCTGTCTACAGTCTCCACGCCCAGCTGATCCCCTTCCTTGGCAGCATCAAATATAATCTTAGCATTTATATTGTCCATGTTGCCCTCTGCCTTATCCAGTATCATTGACTTCAGTCTGCCTTCAGCAAGCCTGTGACGTGCATATTTAATCATTGCAGTTGCTGATGCAAAGGTCTCAAGGCAGCCATTATTTCCGCAATTACACTTGTAAAAGTTTTCTCCCACTATTGTATGTCCCAGCTCAGAACCTGCAAAGTGGCTTCCGCTGTACACCTTATGGTTTATAATGATACCTGAGCCTATACCTGTTCCTATAGTAAGAAATACGGAATTGGCTACATTCCTTGTAGATCCAAAAAGGCTTTCTGCCAGCCCTGCCACTGTGGCGTCATTCTCCAGGAACACCGGCTTATTAAAATGCTTCTGCAGCTCAACTCCCAAGGGCACATTGTTCCAGAACAGATTTGTGCAGTAAATCACGTAGCCGCTTTTATAATTCATCAGTCCCGGAGCCCCTATACCTATGGATTCAATATCTTCAATACTGCTTCCGTAATCAGAAATCAGCCTTTCTATCTGCTCCTCCATGTCCCTGATTATAAGCCCATAATCCCTGCCTACCTTGGTATCTATTGAAGATTGGATAAGTATGTTTCCTTCCTTATCTACCAAGCCTGCCTTAATAGCTGTACCCCCCAAATCAATCCCGACCAGCATACCGCACCTCCGAAAATACAAATTCTGCAATATAATAACATAACGGCAGCTCCTGCTGCGGAACGCATGCAATGCGTTCCCTACGTCCTATGGCAATTCTTCAAATATCTTCAATAATCTCTGTGATCAGAAGATTATTGTTCTTTGTAAGATCTATTTCTATAGGCTCCTTGGGTATCTGCCCTTCTCTGTCGACAAGTACCCTTATTATCGGCCTGTTAGGATATCTTTTGTTTACATCCACTACTATCGCCTTTTCCCCCTCGTTCAGAAGCACGCAGGTACCCGGGGGATATATGGTGATATGCTCAATAAAGCATCTTACTATATTGTAGTCAAATTGATGGTCTCCCATTCCGACCAAATACTCAACAGCTTCATTGATATTGATCCTCTTCTTATATACCCTGTCTGATGTCATGGCGTCATATGCATCAGCAACAGACACTATTCTCGCAAACTCGTGTATCTCTTCCCCTCTCAGTCCAAGAGGGTAACCCTCTCCATCATACCTTTCATGATGGGTCAAGGCTATATAACTGGCATAAGTGCTTAATTCCCTGCTTTTTTTCAGCATCTCGTAACCATAGCTTGTATGCTTCTTAATGATATTGAACTCTTCTTCGGTAAGGCTATCCGGTTTGTTCAGTATCTCCGCAGGTATCCTTATCTTGCCAATATCATGTAGCATTGCACCAATCCCAAGCTCTCTAAGCTTATCTTCATCATATTTAAGGGATATACCGGTAATAAGGGACAATACGCATACATTGACACTATGGCTGAAGGTATACTGGTCATTGCTCTTCAGATCCTGAAGATTGACCATGGTATCCTTAACATCCATAAGCTCGTCAATCATTTTGCACACACTGTTTCTTACGGGTTTAACATCAAGAGAGTTACCATACCTGATGCTGTCCATTGCATTCTTTATGTTTATCCTGGCCTCAAACCGTGTTTCTTCTGAAATTACATCTTTGAGTACAATATCTTTGCTTATCTCATCCTCTACATAAATCTCCCTTATTCCCAGATCCTTGAACTTGTTTATATAAGAATTCTTCAGTATGATGCCAGCATTTAAGAGTATGTTCCCGTCATAGCTGTACAGAGTTCTGGCGAGAACCATTCCTTCATTAACTTTGTCAACCAGAATCTTCCTCATACTCTTCCCTCCCAAAGGCCTGTACAAAAGGTGGATTTGATAAATCTTCCGTTCAAGGGAGCCTATTGCGGTCGTAAATACTATTTTCCACTTTTATACAACATTATAGCATAAATAAGTACGATTATGTGTAGTTATTCTTTCTGCCTTTCCTTAAGCTTCTCTGCTATTTGATCCAGCTTTCTGAGCCTATGGTTCACACCCGACTTTCCTACGACTGGGCTCATCATCTCTCCCAGTTCCTTAAGGCTTGCTTCCTTGTATTCCAGCCTCAGCTCGGCAATCTCAGCAAGGCCTGCCGGAAGCTTTTCCAAGCCTATGGTATCCCTTATATATTTTATGTTTTCTATCTGTCTTAATGCCGCATTGAGAGTCTTATCCAGATTGGCAGTCTCACAGTTCACGATTCTATTTACATTATTGCGCATTTCTTTATATATTCTAACATTCTCCAGATTCAGAAGCGCATTATGGGCTCCGATTATATTGAGAAAGTTCACTATGTTTTCCCCTTCTTTTAAATAAACCACATAGTTGCCTTTCCTTTCCACAACCTTGGCACCCAGCTGGTAATGATTGAGCACATCCTTTATATCTTCGGCAAAATCCTCACTGTTTGTTACAAGTTCAAGGTGGTAGGTCTTCTCTGGATCGCTGATGGAGCCTCCTCCAAGAAAAACTCCTCTGAGATATGCTTTTCTGCAGCAGGATTTCTTTATCAGGTGATGCGGAAGCTTGTAGTTCAGCTTAAGCCCCTTGTCTCCTTCCTGCATTATGCCTGCAGCCTTGAGAATCTCAAGGGATCCCATCTCAGAATCAATATATAGGGTATAATTGTTGTTTTTCTTCAGATGCTTGTTTTTCCTTACCACAACCCTGGTGTTGATGTCAAAGCAGCTTTTCAGAAGCGAAAACAGCATCCTGGCTATTGAGGCATTCTCTGTAGACAGCCTTACCCCTATCTTATTCACCCCATGTATCTGAACTGTCCCTGTCATTTTAATAAGTGCTGACAGCAGAGCAAGCTGACAGCACTTATTTGTGATAACTATCTTTGATATTTCATTCTTTGTTATGGAAGAAAAGGTCATAATAGCACCTCTCTATTTTATAATACCAATTTTATTTATCGGCCATATTCTGAAAACGGCCTTCCCTACAATATTTTCACGATCGACAAAACCAACGGTGTCTGACCGGCTGTCCCTGCTGTGAGGCCTGTTATCCCCCATTACAAAGTATTCACCCTCCGGCACCTGGGATTTTATAAAACCATTATCAAAGGTAGGTGCTTCGGTATAATCCGGACTGAGTTCCTCACCATCTATATATACCTTGTTATTTCTTATATCAACGACTTCACCTGGAAGCCCGATTGCTCTCTTAATCAGGTATTTGTTTTCCAGTTCATCCTTTAGTACAATAACATCCCCTCTACGAGGATCACCAAACAGGTAATTAACCTTTGCAATCACCAGTATCTGTCCCTCTTTCAGAGTAGGCTCCATGGATATCTGGTTAACCAATGCAATCTGAAACACATAGGATTTCAATATAAATGCTATGACAAATGCTGACAGTATCAGCTTTATCCACGATATTACCTCTTTCTTTATGTTCTCGTCCAAGCTAATCTCCCCTTCGTTAATTTCTTTTGCTCTTCTTCAATATACCATTTATGAGATAATAGTCCAGAAGTCTTTTTTTGTCCTTCTGGAGCCTCTCTTCATTCAACAGCTTCAATATCTGCTTTGCCAGTTCGTTGAAGTCATGTCTGAGATATCCGTTCTCTATACTCACAAAATTTCCTGTGAGAACTTTTATCCCCATATCAGCCATTATATCATAATCTATCCTGACCGGAGAAGCATCCTCAGTCTTGTATTTTTCCAGAAGTACCTTAGGAATCTGTCCTGTATTTGCTATGGCATAGTCTATTGAAAGCTTGCTGCCATGATTGTTTATTGCCTTTATATGATCAGAAAGGCTGTAGCCTATGGTTTCTCCCTGTTGTGTCATCAGGTTGCTTACATATATCTTCAAAGCATTAGAGCTGTTTATTGCCTTTGCCATGTTCTTCACCAGTATATTTGGTATAATGCTGGTATAAAGACTGCCGGGCCCCAGTATTATCATATCAGCTTCCTGTATTTCCTTCAATGCTATGGGCAGTGGTTTGCAATTACTTGGTTTGAGAAAAACCCTCCTGATTTTGACATTAACTGCCTGCTGTTTTATGGGGATCTGCGACTCCCCTTTTATTACAGTTCCGTCTTCAAGCTCCGCATAAAGCACCACGTTTTCCAGAGTCACCGGAAGGACCATTCCTGTCACAGCCAAAACACTGCTTACTTCTCTTATAGCCGCATCAAAGCTGCCACATATGTCATTCATTGCAGCAATAAACAGGTTCCCAAAGCTCTGTCCCCTGAGTGATCCTTCTTTGAACCTGTATTGCATAAGCTGTTCCATTATAGGTTCGGTATTTGCCAATGAAACTATGCAATTTCTTATATCCCCCGGCGGCAGTATTCCCATGTCCTCCCTGAGAAGGCCGGAACCGCCCCCGTCATCTGATACAGTAACTATTGCGGTTATATTCGAAGTGTACTTCTTAAGGCCCCTAAGAAGCACTGATAGCCCTGTGCCGCCTCCTATTGTCACGATTTTGGGACCTCCTGATATCAGTCCCTTCTCGTGCAATATGCTCTTTATTGAATTGCTTTTCAAGCATAACCCCCCTAAAATAACCTCTATCGGACGGCCAATGGCCGTCCCTACACTCATAACCTATCTATAATTTTCTTCCTCTATATCTCTATGCTCCACGATTACTCTATGGTTGTTCTCCTTCAGCTTCTTACTCAGCATGTTGGCCATTGTGACCGATCTATGCCTTCCTCCTGTACAGCCGATTGCAATAACCAGCTGCGACTTACCCTCTTTAATGAAATGAGGAATCAGATACTCGACCATGTCATTCAATTTATCCATGAATTCTACTGCTGCCGGCCACTTCATCACATAATTTCTTACACCTTCATCATCACCGCTTAGTTTTTTAAGATCCTCAACATAATATGGGTTCGGCAGAAACCTTACATCGAATACCATGTCTGAATCCAAAGGTATACCGTACTTGAAACCAAAGGAAAGTACATTTATGATAAGACCTTCCGATTTGCCTCCCTCTACAAACAGGTGGATAATCTCCTCCTTAAGCTCTGAGGGACTCATGTTCGTCGTATCTATTATATTCGTAGCTTTTGATTTTATTTCCTCAAGTCTTCTTCTTTCAGCCTTTATGCCCTTTATTATCCTGCCGTTTGCAGCCAAAGGGTGCATCCTTCTGCTGGATTTGAATCTTTTTATGAGGGTTTCATCAGAGGCTTCCAAGAAAAGTATGTCATATGTATGGCCTGATGCTTGAAGTTCTTCAAGGCTGCCCAGAAGCTGGTCGAAGAATTTCCCTCCTCTTATATCTATGACTATAGCCGGCTTATCTATTGTACCTTTACTGTCCGAGCACATTTCTGCAAACTTGCTTATCAAAGCAGGTGGCAGATTGTCAACACAAAAATACCCCAAGTCTTCAAGACATTTGATGGATTGGCTTTTTCCAGCCCCGGACAAACCTGTCACTATCAAGAACTTCATAGTAAAACCCCCTATTTCACTGCATTGATAATCTGTTCACTGGTCAAACCGGCTTCAATGGCTATATCAAGACCATTCTTAAGATTTCCTACATCTTCAGGTGAATGAGCATCACTGTCTATAACGAAGCTTGCTCCTTCTTTTGCTGCGGCAATCACATGCTCAGCCCTCATAAAGCTGCTGTGGGAGTTGATTTCGAGGGCTGTACCGACTTTTGCCGCTTCTCTTGCAATAAGTGTCGTATCAAGAGGTATACGGGCACCCGGATGTGTTATTATATCTATTTTATGCTTCCGTATCGCCTTTATCATTGATTCGGTATTTCTTTCCTTAATTCCTTCCGTACCAATGTTAAATATTTTGGACATATAGTTCCTGCCGTATAAGTTGAATACGTCCTTCACAGTCTTCGGCAGCACCATCATATGGAAGCCTACAAGGAGTATGTCAAGATATTTGCGTATTCCATCATCCATGTCAATATCGCCCTCAGCACTGATAACATTGCATTCCATACCCAGGAGCACTTTAATACCCTCTGTGCTTTCATTTATCCTGTCTACCTCATCCCGCATCTTTGCAATATCCTTAAGCCTTACCCCATATGCAAAATGTCTTATCCCGTGATCTGTAATCGCAATTTCGGTAAGTCCTTTTTTCCTTGCTGCTATGACATTATCCATTATGTTTCCGGTACCATGACTGTATACCGTATGGGTGTGGTAATCCGCAAAAAGCTTTATCAAGTCTTCCACCTCTTATTTCTATATCTGATTTACCTCTTAATAATATCATTATTATTATCAAAATGCCATTTGTCATACTAAAAATGAGACTGTTGAATAATAGTAGAAAAATGCGACATAGTCACATTTTCGGTTGCGAGATGCAGGCACAGGGTCATGTCTCAGGGGTCCTGTTGCGAGTTTCGGGTGTTTATGCAGGGCTTTGGAGGGTTTTTACTCCAGCCGCAACCATGATGTGTCATTAACGGGAGGTTATGGAAACCGTCCCCTACCAGTGATTTGGTTGCATTATGCATATGCGGGCGGCCGATGACCGCCCCTACGGATTGCCATTATTATACTGTAGGGGCGCGCATTGCGCGTCCGTTTGTTGCACATTTTTCTATTACAGCGACAATTATAGCCACAAAAAAACGGGAGTGATTTTTCAACACTCCCATTTTTTAAAACTCACCCAATATTCTTACCTCTGTCTCAAGATTCACCCCAAACTTCTCATAAACCGTCTTCTGCACGTGCCTGATCAGGTCATATACCTCCTGTGCGGTCGCTCCTCCGTTGTTCACTACGAAGCCGCAGTGCAGCGCCGATACCTGAGCTCCTCCCAGGGAATAGCCCTTCAAACCGGCATCCTCTATCAGCTTTCCGGCAAAATAGCCTTCAGGCCTCTTGAAGGTACTTCCTGCACTTGGCAGGTGAAGCGGTTGTTTACTTTTCCTTCTTTCAGTCAATTCCGCCATTATGCTGTTTATTTCATCCCGGTCACCTTTTCTGAGCTTCAGACAGCACCTGACAGCTATATGCTTACCGGGTTCTATAATGCTCTTTCTATATCCGAATTCCATCTCGGAGTTGTCGAGTCTCTTCAATCTGAGATCCTGATCCAGTATCTCTACCCATTCAACAATATCCTTCATTTCTCCGCCGTAGGCACCTGCATTCATAGTGACCGCTCCTCCGAGGGAGCCCGGTATGCCGCTGGCGAATTCCATCCCTGCAAGGCTGTTCCTGGCTGCAGTTTTGGATAATGATGATAATAAAACACCGCATTCGGCTGTGATTCTATCATTATCAATACTTACACTTCCAAGCTTCTCACCGATCTTTACAACAGCCCCTCTGATTCCCTTGTCAGACACAAGAAGGTTGCTTCCGTTTCCAATGATATAATAAGGTATAGAATTTTCTCTCAGGCTTTTTATCGCCTTTACCAGCTCCGTCCCATCATCAGGCTCAATGAATATATCCACAGGGCCTCCCAATTTAAAGGATGTATGATTTTTCATAGGCTCTTCATACATTACATTATCTATGTCAAGATTTAATGAAGTATAATTTCTACAGCAATCCTGCATTTCGCTGTTTTCCCCTTTCAGATTTTTTCAGGCCTCTTCCCTTATTATCCCCATAGGTGTCTGTTCGCTCCCCTGTCCCAGCGGGTTATCCCTAAGTATTCCTACCAGCCTGTTCCTGTCAAGGGTCGGCTTTGAGGTTCCCAGTATGTTTCCACCCAGGTCATTAATATCTACTATAGCTACCTCAGCCTTTATGCTTTCGCTGATTCTCCTGGCCACCTGGTCCGGATCCGCAGGTCCGAGAACTACATATTTATTGTATGGAGGCAATGTGTTCGGAGTAGGGCCGTCAATGGAAGAGGCTTTATAGCCTGCAACCCTGTAAAAATCCCCTTTACGCCCGATAAGTTTCCCCAAAAAGCTGACAACCGCAGCCAATAGTATCCTCAAAACACCGCACTCCCTCAGTGCCATCTCCATTGTCTCCGGAATACCAAGACCTATACCGGAGGGCGTCTTTGTAACATATCTTGAAAGCAGCTTTGCAAGAGGCCTCGGCTTTATTTCGCTCATGGGGTATGCCCTGCCCTGGGTTATTGCTACAGCCTTCTCGCTGATAAACAATATGTCATTTTCCTTAACCGTCTCCTGTGCATATTTCTTCACTACATCCACTATGTTATCTTCTCTTGTTATCACATGGGTCTTAACAGGTATTCTGACATACTTCCTGCCATTATACTCTATCACAGGCTGCTTTTCTTTTTTTGTGCTTTTTACCTCAGACATACAATTCTCCTCCGTTTATATAAATCTATAATTGGAATTTGTCCATTTTTAAATGTTTTATTCAATACAATCTTTAGAACGCTCATACCGTTAATCAGTCAATCATTACCCAAAGACCATCTGTAACACCCGTAACCCGCAACTGGCAACCGTCCCAATAGGAATACCCTACAGTACTACTGCCTCCGCCTCTGCTCAATCTGCCTTTCAGCATCCCTAAGTGCCTGATCAGGACTAATAGTTCCCAGCAGAGCTTCTCTGATCTTGGTCTGTAATATAAGATCTATTTCATTCCAGTCTTCTACCTTTGGCAGATGTTCAGCAAAATATAAGCTCTGCTGTATAGTATACATCTCTTTGTCATTTTCGTACAGATATTTGCCGGATTTTCTGACCGGAAAATAACCGAAATTAACCAGTTCATTCTGGGATTCTGCTGAGGTCAAGAACTTTATAAAATCAGCGCACACCTTCCTCTTCCCCTCATCCTTCTGCTTGAAAACAGCATAAGAACAAGTTGTAGAGCTTATGGACAGAGGTACATCTGCCTTTCCTGCAGGAAATTTGGCCACGGTAAAGCTCACACCGTCGTTGGACAGTGAATTGCGTAGCAGAGGTACAGTTGAAGCACCTGCAATATATACCGCTGTCTTCCCTTTTAAAAATGAGGTCCATGCCTGATTTTCATTCATTACTCCAAAATCAGGGTGGGTGACCTTGAATTTGTGCTTAAGATCCCATAGTTTTTTTATTCCGGACAAGGCTTCCGGAGTATTGAAAATATACCTGCCTGTTGTCTCGTCTATTATCTGTGCTCCGTCACTCATTATTATACCAAAGGTATTATAATACCCGGGCTCGATGAAGGAATTGAATCCATACACATCCGGCCCTCCCTTGCCGTCCGTGTCATAGGTAAGCTGTTTTAAGGCTTCTACGAACTGTTCGTAGGTCCATTCTCCATTTTCCGGAATGCCTACATTCCTCTCATTGAATTTATCGGTGTTCAGGAGCATTGTATAGCCTGTCATCATCCAAGGCATTCCGTAAACCTTCCCTTTATATGTTGCAGTATCCAATATGCTGCTTATGTAGTCGGCCTTTTCCTCAAGACTTATGTACCCATCCAGAACCTCCAGATACCCATTTGATATGAAGAAAAAATCACTGCCCACCGGTGCTATATCCGGATTTGCTCCTGTTTTGGCCGCCGCTCTCAGTAAAGTCGGCCCCTCCTTCCAGCCAAGCTCCTTGAATTCAATATATACACCGGGATTCTTTTTCTCAAACTGCTTTATCTTGCTCTTTATCCAGCCAAAACGCGAACCGTTCCGATTGTCAAGCCTGGGGTAATCCCATAGAGTTATTACCCCGGTCCACTCAGTCTTCTTATGTTCAGGCTCCTGGCTCTTTTTGTAGCTGTCCTTCATATACTTCAGCAAATACGGTCCTGTAAATATATAAACAACCAAAATAGCGCATAAAAAAAGAGTAAATGCTCTTCTTAGGGTCATTTGTATCCCTCCAAACCGGCTTTTACTCTATGTATATTCGGTAAATATACTACTAATGAATCAAGATTGTTCTATTGTTGGTTGTGCTTATTCTTTGACTCGTGACCCATGGCATACAGATTGTGTTTCGTGGGTACCTTTGAAGAATGACTGACGGCCGGTGCCGCCCCTACAGGCTTACTTTTCTTCCGTTGCTGTTCAGGTAGTCGATCAGCTTCTGAGGATCTGTGTTTATGACCAGCTCCTCGGGCATGGACAGCTCTTCAAATATCTCATCCACCTTGTCGAACCTTCCGACGTCATAGCAGACATGGCAATCACTGCCTGCAGTAAGTAATACCCCTTTTTTCTTAGCTTCTGCTGCAATTTTCCTGCAGTTTTCTTCGCTTCCTTTACGGCTTCCAATGAAGGAACTGTTGTTTATCTCTATCAGTGTTCCAGTATCAAAAGCACATTGGATAAACCTGTCTATGTCTATGGGATAATAAGGATTTCCGGGATGAGCTATTATATCCACATAGGGGTTCTGCATTGCCCGGATAAGTGCTCCGGTATTCTCCTCAACGCTTCCGGGAGCTATGCATACATCATGGAAGGATGCGATAACTATCTCAAGCCTCTTCAAATAGCTTTCAGCTACATCGAGTCCGCCCTCGTAATCCATGATATTCGCCTCTACACCCTTCAGCACCCTTACTCCCTTTATATAGTCGGGTATAACCCTTTGGTTTCCTATGTGAAATATATGAGGACCTCCCGGCATGGCAGGTCCGTGATCGGTCATCGCTATAAGCTTAAAGCCTTTTTCAGAGGCTGTTTCAGCTATTTCTGTGATTGTACTGTATGCATGGCCGCTGGATATTGTATGGCAATGAGTATCAACTAAGTATTTCAAAAAAACACCCTCTTATTTTTGTCCTCTGGCACAGTTTCTATTGTTCAAGTATCAAGGCTGCAACTCTTAATATTGCGCCTCCACTATTGCTCATCTCTGTCCATTCTGTTTTCCTGATTCTGGTTCTGGTTATAGTCTCTGCTGAATCCAGCAGGCTCATCAGGGATTATGAGTGCCGCCGCAACGTAGGCGAATACTCCCGGGAATATTCCTGTGGCAATTGTAAGGGCAACCCATATCAGTCTTATTATTGTTACATCAATGTTGAAATAGTCCTCAAGGCCGCCGCATACTCCCGCAATGGTTTTTACTGTTCTGGACTTATATAATTTTTTATACATTTCTTAACCTCCTTGCTTGGATTTATAAAGTACTTATTTGTATATCCCATTTCTTTAGTCATATATAATACGGAATATCTCCAAAAAAGTCTTATGATTTGAAAAAAATATATTCATATATGTTGCATTCATTGCTGATTGTTCAATGAAAAATACAGTACTTCTGCAGTTTTCCTGTTCATACCTTCAACTTCTGCCAATTCCTCCAAGGCAGCCTGCCTTATATTCTTAAGGCTGCCGAAATGCTTCAGCAGTGCCTTCCTCCTGGCAGGACCGATTCCCGGTATATCATCCAGGACTGACTTCACGCTGGCTTTGCTTCTTAAGCTCTTATGATAGCTTATAGCAAATCTATGAGCCTCATCCTGGATATTGGTAATCAACCTGAAAGCCTTGGAATTGACGGGAATTCCTATTTCCTTTCCATTGTACACAAGACCCCTGGTCCTGTGCTTGTCATCCTTTACCATTCCAGAGATCGGTATGTCTATCCGCAGCTCTTTAAGGACAGGCATCACTGCATTTATCTGTCCTATTCCTCCATCCAGCATGATAAGGTCAGGAAAAACCGAGAACTTTCCAAGTTCCGGATCTTTTCCCGCTGATTCCAGCTCTTTTCTTTCCTTGATCCCATGTACAAATCTTCTTTCAATGATCTCTCTCATACTGTCATAGTCATTAGCCCCTTCTACGGATTTTATTCTGAAACGTCTATAGTTCCTGTTATTAGGCTTTCCCTTTTCAAAGACTATCATGGAACCGACATTCAGAACACCCTGAAGGTGCGAAATATCAAAAGCCTCTATGCGCATCGGAGCCTCCGGAAGTCCAAGTATATCCTTCAGTTCCCTGCATGCTCCCATTGTCTTCTCTTCATCGCTTTTCTGCTTTTCTATAAGAAGTCTGAGGGTATCCTCAGCATTCCTGTTTACCATTTCAACAAGCTTATGCTTCTCTCCCCTTTGGGGTACAGTCAGTTTTACACGTCCTCCCCGTTTATCGCTGAGCCATCTTTCTATTATGTTTATCTCGTCGATTTCTTCCTGCAGTATTACCTCTCTTGGTATCAGCTTATCCGCTCCGTAAAATTGTTTGATAAAGCTGCTAAGTATCTCCTTTGAATCACTGAGCTTGATGTCCTCTATAAGAAAATGCTCCCTTCCAATAAGCTTTCCTCCTCTTATAAAGAATACCTGTATGCAGGACTCAGTCTGGTCCGTAGCAAATGCTATCACATCCTGATCTGTCATCGCTGAAGATATGATTTTCTGCTTCTCAGCTATTTTCATCAGGGAATTCATATTATCACGGATCTCAGCCGCTTTCTCAAAATCAAGCTTCTCCGCAGCTTCCTGCATTTTTGCCTCCAGCTGCTTCAAAACCTCATCCTGCTTGCCTTCCAGCATCATAATAATTGAGTCAATCAGTTCCATGTATTCCTCTCTGCTCACATTTCCCTGGCATGGTGCGATACATTTCTTTATATGATAATTCAGGCAAGGCCTCTCCTTCCCCATTATTCTGCTGATGTTCTTGCTGCAGTACCTTATGGGAAACAAGCTCTTCAGGAGGTCAATGGTTCTGTTCACAGCAGTAACGTCGGTATATGGTCCGAAGTATTTTGCACCATCCTTCTTTATCTCCCTCACAATAAGCAGTCTGGGATAATCCTCATTGGTGGTGATCTTTATGTAAGGATAATGCTTGTCATCTTTCAGCAGGATATTATACTTGGGACGGTGTTTCTTTATAAGATTGCACTCCAGTATCAGGGCTTCCAGCTCCGAGTCGGTTATGATATACTCAAAGTCCGTTATCCTCTCAACCATGGCTGCCACCTTGGGATGCTGGTTCTTCGAGGACTGGAAGTACTGTTTTACTCTGTTCTTCAGGTTTATGGCCTTACCAACATATATTATCTCATTGTTTTCATCACGCATTATATATACCCCGGGGTTTTCCGGGAGGTTTTTCAGCTTATCATTTAAAGATAACATGGCAATATTCCTCCAAATATCAGGTTTCATGTTATTGTCTGCTTATTCCACGATGTACGGTCCGCAGCTTGTGGTTTGCATTTTGAATTCCCCAAAGCCGGACGGCCAATGGCCGCCCCTAGTACCCCGAACCTCGAAGACTCTTACCTATATCTATTATACTTAGAGTATAATTTTAATTGGCAAAATAATGGGAAGAGGCAAAAACCTCTTCCCGTCATACAAATCTCACTGTAAAATGTAATTGTCCAGAAAACAT
>JAWLHF010000026.1:0-3429 GCA_041690515.1 Clostridiaceae bacterium
TGTCACATAGCTCTTCAACTTTTCTGATGAACGACAACATGTTCTTTCTATCCCCCCGGCTGCAATATATTCTTGCAACCAGCGTATAGCTGCTTATCAGCCTTGGGATATCCATCTTCTTACAGCTGAATTCTATGCATTTTTCAATATTTCTGTGTGAAAGCTCCAACTCTCCAATTTCAAAATACAAATAACCCAAATGTAAATATAATGCGTTTCCTATTGACGGAACTGAAACATTACCTGAATTGTACTTCTTCTCAAGTGTCTCTGCTAATTCAAGAGCGCCTCTATAATTTCCCGTACCTACCATAATCTGTACCATTGCAAATACATAATATGTCTCTATAAAAATATCACTAAAGAACTTTTTTCTTTTTAGACCATCTAAGAACATATCCAAATAATATCGCGCTTTCTTATGATTGCCTACAGAACTATATATATGCCATAGCATCTTATACTGCATGAACTGTATAAATTGATCTTTAGAATTACTTTCAGATATTTCCCGGGCATGCTCCAAAGCGCTGCTGAAATTTTCATTTGTATACGCCAGCATCATTCTAATTATTTTTATTTCTGTCTTTGATTCAGTGAATGAATCCTTCTCGAGGTTAACTTTAATCTTACCAACATAAATGTTGTTCTGGTCTATAAAATTCCTGCCTACAACAGCTATAGTGTAAAGAGTACACAATCGCGCATTGTCAACTACCATGTTATCCGGTAGATCTATAATAAGACCTTCCAGCCATTTCGCGTCACCGTTGACAATCATTATTTCACCAAATTTTTCAATAAGTCTGACAGTATATCGAGTGTTTTTTGACCTTTCCGAATAATTGATTGCTTCCTTTATCATATTGTTGCTTTCATACCACCTACTGGCTCTCAAATACAACTCCTCAACAAAATCAGGGCTTGTCCTCATAAGCTTATGCCTCAAGTACTCCAAAAAAAGGCTATGATATCTAAAATTGATTTTCTCCTCTTCAAGAGCATTGATGAAAACATTGTTTTTTTCCAGCATTCTGATTATTTCCTTAGAATTATTTATACCTAGCACTTCATTACATAATGATTCATTGAGTGTATCCAATATAGAAGTCTTCATCAAGAACTCTTTTATGTTGTCTTCCAGCAAGTTGAATACCTCTTCTGATATATAATCCACCAAGTATTCATCCATATGGCATTGATTGCTCTGATGCTCTTTAATTTTACTGCTTTTCTTTATTTTTAGCACTATTAGATTAAGTGCAGCAATCCATCCTTCAGTATATTTCTCTAACTTTCTTACTTCTCTTTCAATCAGAGAGAGCTTTATAGTATTTGCTAAATACTCAGAAATTTCGCTGTAAGTGAGCCTAAGGTCTTCGGACTTAACCTCAAGTAGTTCCCCATGACCCCTAAGCCTTCCAAACCTCATCGGTGGTACAGTCCTTGACATAATTACAATATGCATGTTTTCCGGCATATTGCTAATAAAATACTGTATCGATTCATGTATGTATTTATTACAGACCAAATGGTAGTCATCTATCACCAGAATAACATCATGATTTATTACAGATACACTGTTTATAATCCAGTTAATCATAATGTCAACTGAATTTGCCGGCAGCCCCGGGGGTATATTTGTTTCATCATAAACAAGACCTGAAAAAAGCTTGCTGACAGATGCTATAATGTAATACCAGAAATCAAGCGGATTATTATCATTTTCATCCAGAGACATCCAGCATGCCTTTATCCTCTCGGTATTATCTATGAGCCACTTGCTAACCAGCATAGTCTTCCCAAAACCTGCAGGACCTGTTACAAGAGTAAGCTTTTTCTCAGTTATTTCATTCAACTTTTCTAGCAGTCTCTTGCGGTACATGCAATCAACAGGAAGTCTCGGTATTAAAAGCTTTGTATGGAGAAATGTATTTTGCTTTCTTTGCCAGCTTCTATCTGTATCAACTCCATCTCTCTTTACCACATTTGTATCATATTTATCAAATTCACCCATATAGTCCAACCTTGCTAACCCCCAAAATAATCCAAATCTGTATATAGTATAACCCTTATAATAATACATTGTTAATTTTTTTTCAATAGCAATGTCGACTTTTCTCTTTTTATGTCATATTTTACTTAATAGTACCTGTCTGCAATCAATTCCCACAAAAAAATTACTCTCCTCAAAGCAGGAGAATAATTTAATCCTTATTACTAACTATATGTATTTTCTCATGTGTCCCAATGCGGTCTTTTCCAGGCGTGAAACCTGAGCTTGGGAAATTCCTATCTCTTCCGCTACTTCCATCTGTGTCCTTCCTTCAAAGAACCTTAGGTTCAATATGAGCTTTTCCCTGTCGTTGAGTTTCTTCATGGCTTCTTTCAGAGCAATGCTCTCCAGCCAGTTGTCATCAATATTCTTGTCATCTGATACCTGATCCATTACATATATTGCGTCACCGCTGTCATGATATATAGGTTCAAAAAGCGATACCGGGTCCTGAATCGCATCAAGGGCAAAAACAACATCCTCCACCGGAAGCTTAAGCTCATTTGCTATCTCCGATACTGTTGGTTCCTTTGAATTCCTGCTTATCAGCAGGTCCCTTACCTGAAGAGCTTTATACGCTATATCCCTTAAGGATCTGCTGACTCTTATAGAATTATTGTCCCTGAGGTATCTTCTGATTTCTCCTATAATCATTGGCACTGCATAGGTTGAGAACTTGACGTTCTGACTCAGATCGAAGTTATCTATCGCTTTAATAAGACCTATACATCCTACCTGGAAAAGGTCATCAACATATTCCCCTCTGTTGTTAAATCTTTGAATAACGCTTAGCACAAGCCTTAGATTTCCTTTTATGAACTCTTCCCTTGACGATTGGTCGCCGCTCTGCATCTGCTTGAGCAGCTGAACCATTTTTTCATTAGAGAGAACGGGCAGTTTTGATGTATTTACACCGCAGATTTCCACTTTATTAAGCATAGCACAAGCACACCCTTTTCTTAATGTTGACATATTAATTATTACCATAGGCCAACTTTATTATTCATACAGCAGCTTGTACCAATTTGTTATAAAAAAACAATTGTATAAAAATGCGCATAAACGTGCGCCGGGTTACGAGGTTTCGTGGTTTCGAGGTACCTGGGTATTCCTTATGCTGGTAACACTGAACACACGGATGTTGCACAGAATCGCTACGCGATTACACGGAAGCTTAAATATTATTTATTGATGTATAAGAGAGTATAGATACTTGCTTCATTATTGATGTTAGTTTATGTAACCGAATATTTCTCCTCCGTGCATTCTGTGTATTTCAGTGTTTTTCCTCAGGAAAACCGTGTAACCCGTAACCCGCAAACTCCCGTTAATGACGCATCATGGTTGCGGGTTGTGTTGTGGCGGGCATTGGC
>JAWLHF010000026.1:3439-32639 GCA_041690515.1 Clostridiaceae bacterium
GGTGGGGTGTTTGTGGGGCCCGCCCTGGCCCCCCCCCAACACAACATTCATACCATACGGTTTATTTCCTTCTTAAGCCTCTTTATTATCCTCTTCTCCAGCCTGGATATGTATGACTGTGATATTCCCAGCATATCAGCAACCTCCTTCTGGGTCTTCTCTATTCCGTCATTAAGGCCAAAACGCAGCTCCATTATCCTTTTTTCTCTCTCTGACAGTTTTCTCAATGCAATCTCCAGAAGCTGCTTATCGATCTCATCCTCAAGATATCTGTAGATAATATCATTGTCGGTGCCCAGTATATCCGAGAGCAGCAACTCATTGCCGTCCCAATCAATATTAAGTGGTTCATCAAAGGATATCTCGGTTTTTGTCCGATTGTTCCTTCTAAGGTACATAAGTATTTCATTTTCTATACACCGGGATGCGTAGGTGGCAAGCTTTATCTTCTTATCCGGGTCAAAGGTGTTTACTGCTTTGATTAAACCTATCGTCCCGATGGATACAAGATCCTCGACTCCCACTCCGGTGTTTTCGAACTTTCTTGCTATATATACGACAAGCCTGAGATTCCGCTCAATAAGTACTGCTCTTACTACATCTTCATCGCTCTTTAGACGTGACAGCAGAAAATTCTCCTCATCATTCTCCAATGGAGGTGGAAGCGCCTCACTTCCACCTATGTAATGAACCCATGTATCTTTATAAACACTAAAAAACTGCAGTACTCTTATAATCAGCATACGCTTTATCAAATTCAACCTTTTAACAACTTTCTTCATTTCCCAACCTCCATTTTGTATTGATTCAGCTGCAAGTACTTAGAATATATACATCAGTTCTCCTTCAGCATCTCAGGGTGTATCAATGCGCTGTATTCCCCATCCTTGGAGAGGCTCTTCCTATATATCGCAATTATAATATTGCTCAGGTTCACTGTTCTCCCACCGTCGAATATCTTGACTGAGTCGGGCTTAAAACCTACCAGCATGCCGTTTTCTCTCCCCAAGGATTTAAAAGGTATTACTCTGAATCTGGCAGCCCATTTTGATATTGACATAATTTCGGCTATGGTATTCAGATCATTTTCGGAGCAGCGCTCAAATATTCTTTGTATATCATCGGGAAGCAGCTCCTTTATCATGCTGTAATCAGTAATCATAACAGGTGCGTTTGTTATGGGGTCCTTAAGAGAATTTCCCGTGTCCACCAAGGCATCTAGACACAATTGCTTCTTGTCGAAACTCATCTCCACCCTCAGAACTATTCTCTCCCGTTTTATTCTGTGCTGAATATAATCCCAGCTGTACCTGATGATAATATAGGCCAATGCCACTGCTGTCACCAGTATTTTGACCGGAAAATCCCTTATGAAGGAAATCCCGTTGCTGGTGAGCTGGAGTCCGTTGATGAAATAGAATAGTCCAAATGCAGCACCCCCAAAAACAAAAGAAACTATGTAGAAAATACCCGTAAGCTTCAGTAACAGGTGAAAATACGCCGGCATATAAGCTATTATTATTATCAGTATGGAAAACAATATTTTCATCAAGAAGCTGTATAGGTAGCTGTACTCAGGGAAATATGAAAGAACTGCATAGACCGATCCCAAAAAAGAAGCAATTATAAGCTTGACCTTTGAATAGTTATACCGTGCAAGCTTTGCTGTGCTCCATAAGATCAGGTAGTTCATTATTAAGTTCTCCAACAGTATCACATCTGCATATACATATGTTTCCACCTTTTTATTCCCTTGTCTTTCATATGCTTTGTCCGGTCTTTTCCGGCTGTGTCTGCTCCTGTGCTGCAATTAACTGCTTATGATAATTATATAAAAATCACCATAAAATACCTGTCACTTTTGGTAGTCGAAATAAATTATATTATCAATTTAATCGACAGAATATCGGATTTGAGGTCCGATGTACGAGGAAGCGGATAAATTCTCTAAGCTGATTCAACGCCATTGTCTATAAATAATATGTATATTCTGGTGAAAACAAAAAAAGAACCAAAATCAATTGGTTCTTTAGTATACTCTATCTGCTGAGCTAGTCTATAACTATGCGCTTCGAGCTACATGTCACGAGTCAGCTCTATTTAAATCTGTTTCTTAAAAAAGTCGGTATATCAATATCTTCATTGCCATAGCCGGATGTTCTCGGTGTATCCTTTTTCTCATCCGGGAGGCCTGTCACTTCTATCTTACGCTCCAAAACCTTGCTGGAGCTTTCTTCAAAGCCAGTGGCAATAACTGTGATTCTGATTTCATCCTGCATGCTTTCATCTATAACAGCACCAAAAATTATGTTTGCATCCGGGTCTGCAGACTGGAATACGAGGTCCGCAGCTTCATTAACCTCAAAGATACCCAGATTGACACCGCCTGTGATGTTGAGAAGCACACTTTTCGCACCTTCGATGCAAGTCTCAAGAAGAGGACTATGTATTGCCTGCTTGACTGCTTCGGCACTTCTTTCTTCGCCGCTGGCACTTCCGATTCCCATATGTGCAAAGCCTTTATTCAGCATAATGGTCTTTACATCCGCAAAGTCTAGATTTACAAGACCCGGAACTGCTATGAGGTCGGAGATACCCTGCACACCCTGTCTCAGTACATCGTCTGCAATCTTGAATGCTTCCATTATTGATGCTTTCTTGTCAACTATCTGAAGCAATCTGTCATTTGGAATGGTTACCAAAGTATCTACCTTTTCCTTCATCTCTATAAGACCTTTTTCAGCCTGCATTTTCCTTACCTTGCCTTCAAAGCTGAAAGGCTTGGTCACTACACCTACCGTTAATATTCCAAGTTCCTTTGCAACCTGTGCAACTACAGGTGCAGCACCTGTTCCGGTACCGCCGCCCATACCTGCGGTTACAAATACCATATCTGCTCCGTCAAGCATCTGCTTTATCTCTTCATAGCTCTCTTCCGCAGCTCTTTTTCCGATTTCAGGGTTTGCTCCTGCTCCAAGACCTTTTGTGAGCTTCTCGCCGATTTGTATTTTATTTGGTGCCAGTGACATATATAAAGCCTGTTTATCTGTATTTATTGCATAGAATTCTATACCTTTAAGGCCTGCGCTGATCATTCTGTTTACCGCATTATTCCCAGCTCCGCCTACTCCAACAACCTTTATCTGGGCAACAGAATTCATATCTACATCAAATTCGAGCACAATACACCCTCCTTACTTTACGACTATTATATAAGATTCAAATAGTGTACAAAATTGATTCATCATAATAAGTTCAACACATCTCCCGATTTTCCTTTATTTTTTTTAACTTTTGTTGTTATTTTTTTTGTAATCCATAAGTATATACCTTCGTATAATTGCGAAATTCTGGAACAATCTCACACCAAAGGCGAAAATAGCAGCGTAGTATATGGGCACTCCCAATTGATCCCCAATATATGTAAGTATTGCTGCCAATACAGCATTACCAAAAAAGCCTGATATGAATATTTCAATATTGAAGGTCTTCTCTATACTGGATCTTATCCCTCCAAAAACTGAATCCAGAGCCGCCAGTATGGCAACCGACATATAGCTTGAATATTGTATAGGTATTGTAATTGGTGATAACAGACCAAGAATGATTCCCAACAGCAGTCCAATAATAGGTATTATCATTTAGCTTCACCGCCTTCTGCCTTTCTTTGATAAAGTAGTTTATTCCTGCCATAATAGCCATCAATGATAAGCTTCTCTACCTTTTGAATTTCCACTTGAATTCCGGTGTATCCCATATACAGCTCTATATAGCTTTCAGGGGCAACAGCCGATGCTTCCAAAGCCTTCGGATCACCGATGGCCTTTATTATAAAGGGCACTGCATGCCGCTTTCCGTCTATGTTGATTGTAGGACCGCCGCATCTAATACTTGTTGTTGATGTCACTCGCTCTCCATTGATTGAAATGGCTTCTGCTCCTGCCGATCTCAGTTCATTGACTATTTCAAGGATATCTATATCATGTATCAGATACCATGCCACATCCTCACCCTCTGCAACTTCCTGCTGGCTGTCATTT
Organism: Clostridiaceae bacterium; assembly: GCA_041690515.1. Lineage (GTDB taxonomy): Bacteria > Bacillota > Clostridia > Lutisporales > Lutisporaceae > BRH-c25. Next base: position 7,480 of record JAWLHF010000026.1, read on the forward strand.
AAGGTAATAATCACACCAGGCCCCTGCACACGGTTGTAATTGGAATAATTGCGAGCTTTTTCCAGCTCATTCTGCATCGAACCAAAGGCACTCCCGGTACTCTCCACACCAGCCTTGTATAATGCAAGCTTCAGAGCTTGCTCGCTTATTGAATCATTGAGCTGTTTATTCTCTGCTTCAATGTTTGCAATCTCCTGCTGCAGATCCAGCAGCTTTGGTATTGTGACTATCCCTTGATAGGTGATATTGGCTTTGAACTGTACTGTAGTAATGAAGCCTATAACAGCCGCAAGTATGAATAAATAATAGATATATACCTTCCTATTCATATTACTGGCCTTCTCCCTCTTGAGCAGTTTTTGCATACTTCCTTTCAATTACTCCATTGTATTTTGGTATTTTAACCAGCTGCTCCTGTGTAATGGTTACAGCAATTCCGCTGCTTTCAAATCTCTCTACTATTCCCTCTCTAAGCCTTAGTGCAGCCTCCAGTGTCTTGGGATCACCTATAGCCTTGAATATAAAAGGCGGGGCATAGGAGACAGTATTTATATTTATGTGTATCCCGCCGACCTGACGAATTTCAGTAGTAGCCAATATTCTCTGTTCATTTACCGATACCGCCTCTGCACCTGCAGCATTAAGCTCATTCAAAAGCTCCAACAGCATTGAATATGATATCAGCGGAAAATTCACTTTTTCACTAAATTTCAAATCATCTACGACAACCGTGATACCAGGACCTTCTACATCCTCTACTCCAGCTAGTATTCTGGCATGATCAAGCTCCTGCTTCAACAGCTTTGCCGATACACTGCCCTGAGATGCAGCATCCTCAAATTCTTTTATTTTTGCTTCATATTCCTTCTTTACATTCTGCAGTTTAGTGTTCTCTTCCCTTGATTTCTTTAGCTGTGCTGCAAGCTCTCTTGCTCTATATTCAGACACAGGACCTACGTCTTGCTTTACGGTTCTGAACTGGATTGAAACCATAATGCCAAGCACTATACACACTAAAGCAATTGTAATCTGTACTTTTAAATTCTTCATAACCTATGTCCTCCTATATGCCTCTGTTTATTCCGGTTTAAAAACAGGATTCCCTTTGTGGCTCATTTCTATTGTGCCTTTCAGATTATCCTTTTTAATATCATCTATGATAGATTTTGCAAAGCTGATTTTATAATTTAAATTGTCAGCATCACCTATGTTTGCCTTTATCCCTTCTCTTATCTTCAGTCTGATATCGGATAAATCAGCAACATCTATTTCTGAGACCAGGTCAAGTATTTCTGCATTTTTAATTTCTTTTATCAGCATTATGGTAGTGGAAAATTGCTCTTCATCCTCAATGCTCAGCTGTTCACCGACCTTAAAGGTCTCAAACTTAAGACCCTTTACCACCGGCAAGCCGGAGTTCTTTATCGCTGGGTTTATTTCCAATATCATGCCCTCCTCATCAATATTGAGGTAGGAGCCTACATAAGGGACATAAGCTATTATTTCTCTCTCTATTATGTCTATCACAACCCTGTCGGGCATTGCCCTGTCAATCTTTATCATCTTGACATAGGGGTTCTGAAATATGCTCTTCATAGAATTTCTCTTATTGATCCTGAATATGTTCTCTCCGTAATATATAGATGATAGCTTTATTATCTCTTCTCTTGCTACGTTATTATTACCATTTACGGCTATATATTTTATCTGAAAAAAACTAGAAGACAGGAAAAATGCCGTGAATATGCAGAGTATGAATAATAATACCACATATTTGAATCTTCCCCTCATATTTTCACTCCCAAATATATCAACAAATTCCATAAGTGATTTGTTCGATTTATACTATAACACAAGAAGCCTCTCAGTGATAGATACAATTGAAAATTTCCACCATTTTCAGTCTCATAAAGCCTGTCCCTTATATACCGAAAAAATTAACACTGCATGATGTCTGACCGTTTCTTATGCGACGTACTAGACGGAAAATGCAGGTTAATTATTAATAATGCGGCTAAACCCTGTGAATATCAGCTCCCAGCTTTGCCAGCTTATTTTCTAGTTTATCATATCCCCTATCTATATGCAATTTCACATTATCAACAGTTGTTGTCCCTTCTGCCACAAGTCCTGCCAGTACCAGAGAAGCACCTCCTCTTAGATCCCCTGCCTTTACCTCTGCTCCGGTAAGTCTTTTCACACCTCTAACTACAGCTGTTCTTCCGTCCACCTTTATACTGGCGCCCATCTTCATTAGCTCCTCTACATGTTTATATCTGCTTTCAAACACCGTCTCGATGAATATACTCGTTCCTTTGGCAACTGTCATAACTGCCATCATTTGCGCCTGCATATCGGTAGCAAAGCCGGGATAGGGAAGTGTCTTAATGACTTCCACAGCCTTGAGCTTCCTGTTGCATGCTATATGAATGCTGTTCTGGTATTCGGTAATTGTGCATCCGGCTTCCGAAAGCTTTGAGGATACTGCCTTCAGGTGTTCATTGATCACATTGTTCAGAACTATATTTCCGCTTGTTATTGCAGCTGCAGCCATTAACGTCCCGGCAACTATTCTGTCAGGTATCACTGTATGCTCTACATCATGGAATTCCTTTACTCCTTCAATCCTTACGGTACTGGTTCCGGCACCCGATATCCTGGCACCCATTCCATTCAGGAAGTTCTGCAAATCAACTATTTCAGGCTCTTTAGCTGCATTCTGTATTACAGTTACTCCATCGGCAGCAGTGGCAGCAAGCATTATGTTTTCTGTTGCACCAACGCTGGGATAATCCAGGTTTATCTCCACACCCCTTAGCTTATCACACTCACAGTCGATATATCCATGAGCTTCGGTAATCTTGACTCCCATCTTCCTTAACCCTGACAAATGAATATCAATAGGCCTGGGTCCAATTTCACATCCGCCAGGATAGCTGATTTTTACCTGACCATGCCTAGCAAGCATTGCTCCCATTAGAATTATTGAGGATCTCATCTCCCTTACCGGTTTTTCTGGTATGAAAGTCTCTAATGGATTGTTGGATTTTACTATCAGTGTATTGTTCTCAAAAAAACACTTGCAGCCTATTGTCCGGAGCAGTCCCGTAAGCAAATCGACATCCTTTAATTCCGGAACATTATGAACAACCGATTCTTTTCCACTTATAATGGTAGCGGCAAGTACGGGCAAAACAGAATTCTTTGATCCGTCTATTTTTACCTCTCCTTCAAGTCTATGCCCGCCGTTTATCACGTACCTATCCATCAACTATTTACACCCCCAGGAAGCCATTATTATTCAATCATATTAATATACTATGCATTACTTCCTAAGGTGTTACTGGATTTGTGCCCCTCGTACAGCGCCAAGCCCTGCAAATGCTACTCTCTCTTCTTGCGAATGATCCTCTCGGCAGCCTCTAATATACTGTCAGCTGCATCAATCCTTCCCAATTCCTTGCTTTTTGACTTCATCAATTCTATTCTTTCTTTGTTCTTCAATATATCGGCAACTTCACTATATAATAAGTCACCATTCAGATCCCTTTCCAAAATTACAACTGCAGCCCCATTCTTTTCAAGAGCCCTGCCGTTGTATTCCTGGTGATTGTCGGTAGCATAAGGATAGGGAACCAGAATGGCCGGTTTGCCCAGCGCTGTTATCTCAGACAAGGTACTGGCTCCGCATCGGCTTATTAATATATCGCTTGCAGCCAGGGCATGAGGCATATTATGAAGATAAGGCACCACCTTCAGATATTTCGTATCAAGGTCTATACCTTCACTGCTGTATCTTTTTAAAACCTCATCATATTGTGTCTCCCCAGTCATGTGGAGCATCTGACATTTCTTATGGCTGACGCATTGTTTTGCAAGGGTCAGCACACTTTCATTCAGCTTTCTTGCACCTCTGCTGCCTCCAACTACAAAAACTACCGGCAGCTCCATGTCAAAACCGAACGCCTTTACTCCGTCTTCCTTGCTTACACTCAGCATACTGCTTCTTATAGGATTCCCGGTCACTATCACTTTCCCATTATGGGGAAAATATGCCTTGGCTTCAGTGAAATTCAATGCAACTACATCAACGAGCTTTGACAGTATTTTATTTGTAACTCCCGGAAAAGCGTTCTGTTCATGTATAAGGGTCGGGATATTCATCAGCGCCGCGGCAAGCAGCACTGAACCGCATACATATCCCCCAGTTCCAATGACTATATCCGGTTTGAATTCTCTTATTATCTTTGATACCCTGAACAGACTTGTAAAGGATTCTGTCACAGCCAGGAGATTATTAAAGCTTAATTTCCGTTCAAAGCCTCTCACTTTTATCTTAAGCAATCTGAAGCCTTCCTTAGGTATTATCCTGCTTTCCAACCCTGCCTCTGTGCCTATGAATAATATATCAGCATTTTGATAATGCTTTTTAATTTCCTTTGCTATTGATACTGCCGGATATATATGTCCCCCAGTACCTCCGCCGGATAGTATGACTTTCATTTAATCAGCTCCCGCCTGTCTTAACAGTTTTTGAAATATTAAGTAAAATCCCCATATTCGACATAACAAAAAGCAGTGATGATCCCCCGGAGCTTATAAAAGGCAGGGAAATACCTGTAGTTGGTATTGATACAGTTGCCACGGCTATATTAAGAGTCGCCTGTATGGCAATCATACAGGTGATGCCCGTCGCAAGCAGACAACCGAAAATATCAGGACAGAAGAGAGCTATCCTTAGTCCCCTCCATATCAACAGCAGAAATAGTATTACTATCGTAGCTGTTCCTATGAACCCCAACTCCTCACCGATAATTGAAAATATGAAATCATTCTGAGGCTCGGGTATGTAAAAGAACTTCTGTCGGCTGTTTCCGAGGCCTAAACCGAAAATTCCTCCGGAACCAAGGGCATATAAGGACTGTATCGCCTGGTAGCCTGTATTCAAAGGATCCGCCCAGGGATTCATATAGGAAGTAACACGTTCAAGCATATAAGGCTTCTTCAATATTATAAACCCTACAGCTGGCAGCATGGGTATTACCCACCCCACAAGATATATGATCTTTGTTCCTGCTGCAAACAGCATAGCAAAGGTAATCATCACAATACTCCCTGCCATACTAAGATTCGGTTCGAGTATGATAAGCACAAAGTATATGCTCATAATCAATATGTAAGGCAGAACTCCCTGCCTGAAGCTCCGTATCTTTTCCTTCTTATTACTGATGCTTTTTGCCATAAATATTATCAGTGCAAATTTTGCAAACTCAGATGGCTGCATCGTCCATGATCCGATCTTGATCCATCTGATAGCTCCCTTTGCCCCATGGCCCAAGCCAGGTATAAATACAGCAATCAGCAGTACAAAGCTCAAAAGCACCAAAGGGCCTGCAAATTTGCCGATTATCCTATAATCAAACCTGCTTAGGATCAGCATAGCCACAATGCCCACAATGGCATAAAGCCCCTGTGATTTGAGATAATGGAACCTGTCATTATACTTCATGAAGGAGGAAATGGAGCTTGCACTGAAAACCATTGCCACACCTATCGCAAGTAAGACAAGTACTGTTATAAGCAATGTAAAATCAATGTTATTCTTATTCCTAACAGGCATCAAAAAGCCCCCTCGAAAATTCTTTTATGATTATAAATTATTAACCTTGGTATTTCATAGTGACGGCTTCTGTCCGCCTAAGCTTCACACTTTATCCCATCCGGTTTCATCCGCCAGACTATCAGCTATTCTGCGCAGCATATCCTAGAGCTTTGCCTTCAGCCCCCGCACATATTGTTTGAACAGCTTTCCTCTTTCCTCATAATTACTGAACATATCCCAGCTTGCGCAAGCCGGGGAGAGCAGGACACAATCTCCCGGCTTAGCCAGTTCATAGCATTTTTTTACTGCTTCCTCCAGACCCTTAGCCCTGTGGGTATTCATAAAATCATGCTTATGAGCTGTATCTTCCAGCTTGCCGGCGGTCTTTCCTATGAGTACCATATGCTTGATGATATCTCCGAAGGCTTCTATGAAGTCATCATATTCGCTTCCCTTGTCATAGCCCCCCGCTATTATCAGGGTAGGACGCTTCATCGCTTCGATAGCTTTTATTGAAGCATCCGTGTTGGTACCCTTTGAGTCATTATAGTATATAACACCCTTAAGTTCATCAACATATTCCAGCCTATGCTCCACACCCTTGAAGCTCTTTAGTGTATCAGCTATATCCGATGGTGCGACTCCCATACAGTATGCCATCAGTGCAGCAGCCAGTGAATTTTCAAGATTGTGATTACCCGGAATATATATATTGTCCTTATGTATGATGGTTTCTTTCTTATCATCCACCCTTATAACTATGCGATCGTCTTCCAGATATGCCCCCTGGGAAACCTCTTTCTTCCTGCTAAACAACAGCACCTTACTTGAAGGCTTATTCACAAGGCTTGAGGTTTCCGGATCATCCCCGTTCAATATAGCGTAATCGCCATTATCCTGGTTCATGAATACTCTGCTTTTTGCTTCAATATAGTTTTCCATTGTCTTGTGCCTGTTCAGATGATCAGGAGTGATATTCAGTATCGCAGATACCTTGGGTTTGAAGCTTGTTATGGATTCCAGCTGAAAGCTGCTGACTTCAAGAACAAATACATCCTCCGGCTTTGCTTTTTCCACATCAAGTATCATTGCATGACCTATGTTGCCTGCTACAAAGGTTTTCCTTTCTGCAGCCTTCATTATCTCACCCAGAAGGGCAGTCGTGGTAGTTTTTCCGTTTGTTCCTGTTATTGCCGCAATAGGTGTTTGTGTTAATCTTGAGGCCAGTTCAATCTCGCTGATAACTTCCTTTCCCAAAGCCTTTGCTCTTTGTATAAGCGGAACATCCAAGGGCACTCCCGGACTGACAACAATGAAATCACATTCCTCAGCAAGCTTGGTCGGATGCCCTCCCGCCACCAGCTTTATGGGAAGATGCTCTATTTCTGCTATTACCTCTGCCAGTTCATCAGACTTCTTAAAATCATTAAGCACAACCCGAGCACCCATCCTATGCAGCTGTTTTACCACAGGTACACCTGTGACAGCGGCTCCTATTACAAGAACGTTTTTATCCTTAATATTCATAGTACTTCCTCCGTTATGATAATCCCAGTACCCCTACCAGGCACAAAATAATCGAAGCTATAATGAACACCGACACCACCTTTGACTCAGCCCATCCGCTAAGCTCAAAATGATGATGTAGAGGAGACATCTTAAAGAACCTTTTTCCTCCGGTCAATTTGAAGTAAGTCACCTGTATTATTACCGACAAGGCTTCCAGTACATATATCAATCCTATTATGACAATAAATAATGGGAGCTTGGTTATGACCGCCAGGGCAGCTATGGAGCCGCCCAGGGCTAATGAACCCGTGTCCCCCATAAAAACCTGTGCAGGGTGTGAGTTGAATCTCAGAAATCCCAGCAAGGCACCTATCATAGCTCCTGAAAACACCAGCAATCCCAAATGACCGGCTGCAAGCGCAATTACCGAAAAGAATCCAAGTACCACCACAGTCACTCCCCCTGCAAGGCCGTCAAGTCCGTCTGTAAGATTGACACTGTTGACAGTGGCGACAAAAACAAAAACTACAAAAGGTATGTACAGGGGACCCAAATCTATGAATATACCTGTGAATGGAATCAATATCTCAGTTCCTACCTGTGATATGCCCGAAGCCACAAAAGCCATGAAAACAGACACAATAAGCTGGGCAGCCATCTTCTGCCATGCTCTCAGACCCAGAGACCTCTTGTTTCTGATCTTAAGATAATCATCAGCAAAGCCTATAACTCCAAAAAGTACTGTAGTTATAAGCACCAGCAGCATATCTTTATCTTTTGAAAAGGCTAAAGCAACAATAATAGCCGGAATGACTATTATTATACCCCCCATAGTTGGGGTACCTGTCTTTTTCAAGTGACTCTGTGGTCCCTCTTCCCTTACTGTCTGACCGAACTTCATCCTTGTAAGCACCGGTATGAAAATCGGACCTGCAGCTAAGGCCAGCACAAAAGCGGATATTATACATATTATATAGATATTGTATCCACTGGACATCAAGTTGTACATTAAAGATTATCCCCTCTCACGTAAAAAATCAACAATATATTCCATCTTCATAATTCTCGAACCTTTGATGAGCACTACATCCCCTGGTCTGACCATTTCGCCCAGGGATGACGCTGCCTCCTCCTTTGTCGGAAATGCATATGCATTCCCCCTTGTCATACCCGAAGCTTCCGCTCCTCTTTTGACAGTTTCGGAAAATCTCCCTGCTGCTGCTATTATATCAACACCCATGGCTGCTGCATATGCACCTACGGCATAATGCTCTTCCTCGGAGAAATCTCCTAATTCGAGCATGTCACCGGTTATACATATGCTTCTGCCGCCGGATTTCAGACTCTGCAATACATCAATGGCAGCCTTCATTGATTCGGGATTTGCATTGTACGCATCATTGATGATCTTAACACCGTTTCCAAGCTGTATTATATCCATACGCAGCTTTGACGGCTTGAAGCTTAGGAGTCCTTTTCTTATATCCTCTGCACCCATTCCAAAAAGCCGTGCAACCGCAATTGCCGACAGGGCATTATATACGTTGTGTATTCCGGGAAGCATAACGGTAAACCTTGAGGGTACCCCTTCAATGTCTACTGTAAAGTCTATCCCTGCCTCACCCTTTTCTTCTATTTCATAAGCAAGTATGTCATTACCTGCATTGATTCCGTATCTTATTATCCTGTAATATGCCGGGCCAATACCTGCCAGCATATCGTTATCTCCATTTATAACTGCTGTGCTGCCTTCATCAAAGTATGAAAATATCTCAAGTTTTGCCTTTAGGATATTCTCCCTGGAACCCAACATTTCTATATGAGCGGTGCCTACATTGGATATCACCCCGATATCCTGACGTACTAAATCAGATAGTACTTTTATCTCACCCAGGCTGTTCATTCCCATTTCCAACACTGCAGCCTGATGCTCATGCCCAAGGTTGAAAAGCGTCAGGGGCAAGCCAATGGCGTTGTTGTAATTTCCTTCAGTTTTTAGTACACTGAACCTCTGTGAAAGCACAGAAGCTATCATGTCCTTTGTGGTTGTTTTTCCCGAACTGCCTGTTACTGCAACAAAGGGTATGGTGAACTTGTTCCGGTAGTATTGTGCAATACCGTGTAAAGCCTTCAGAGTATCCTCTACCAATATATATGGTGTGCTGCAGCTGCTCAATTCCTTCTGTGAAATCACCAAAACAGCACCCTTCTCTATAGCAGCCTCTATGAAGTCATGCCCGTCCAGGTTTTCTCCTTTCAGTGCTATAAACATGTCTCCCGGTTTTGTACTTCTACTGTCAATGCTCACACCGCTGATTCCAATCTCTCCTTGAGGATTCATAAGTCTACCCTGTGAAGCCTTTATCACTTCACTTATGCTCAAGACTTCCATTATACTTCCTCCCGCAGAAGCTCTTCGACAATATCCCTTTCATCAAAGGGAATCGTCCTGTCTTTCAAAACCTGATATGTTTCATGGCCTTTTCCTGCCAATAACACAACATCATCGGCCTTTGCCATTGAAAGGGCATACTTTATTGCATCTCTCCTGTTTTCAATACAAATATAGTCACAGCCTGTGGATTTTATGCCAACTTCTACCTGTCTTATGATATCCATGGGCTCTTCAGACCTTGGATTATCGGAGGTGATAATACAATAGTCCGACATTCTTCCAGCAATAGCCCCCATTATCGGCCTCTTCTCCTTGTCCCTGTCTCCGCCGCAGCCGAATAATGTTATTATTCGGCCCTTGACATATTCCCTTATGGAAGCAAGGATATTCTGAAGTCCGTCCGGAGAATGGGCATAATCAACAATCACCGTGTACTGTGTATCTGTCTTAATGATCTCCGATCTGCCGGGCACATTCTCTACCTTTTCAAGACCCTCTTTTATAGTCTCACCCCCGATACCTTCCGCATATGCAACGGAAGCTGCAGCCAAGGCATTGTATACACTGAATTTCCCCGGTATCCTAATACCAAGCTCTATTTCGTATTCCGGTGTCACAAGGGTGAATATAACTCCTTTTGAGCTTATTTCTATATCCTTAGCCATTATATCGGCATTGTTGTCTATTCCATATGTAATGACACGTGTGTTCAGAGCTTTCACTTCTTCGGCAATGATGTTTCCATGCTCATCATCTATGTTTATGATATTTGAACCTGTTGTCATATAAAAGAGCTTCTTCTTTGCATTTCTGTAATTTTCTATGGTCTTGTGAAAATCCAGATGGTCCTGAGTCAAATTAGTGAAAACGCCAATATTGAAGTTGCAGCCTTCTACCCTTCCCAACTCCAAGGAATGGGAAGAAACCTCCATAACTGCATAGTCAATGTCACTGTCTGCCATCTCCCTGAACAGGCTCTGAAGATCCAGGGCTTCAGGAGTTGTTCTTGAGGACATGAATACCTTGTCGCCGATCTGGGTCGATATGGTTCCAAGAAGTCCTGTCCTTTGCCTGTTTGCTTCTATTATTGATTTTATTAGATAGGTAGTGGTCGTCTTCCCGTTGGTTCCTGTAATACCAACCAGTCTCAGCTTCTGGGTCGGATTACCATAGAAGTTTGTTGCCAATACCGGCATAGCGAGTCTTGAACTCTTGACCCTGACAACCGCTGCTCCTTCTACATCTATATCCTTTTCTACAATAAAGGCTGCGGCACCCCTCTGCAAGGCATCATTGACATAGTTGTGCCCATCCTGGGTATAACCGCTGACGCAAATGAACAAATTGCCTTTCTTTGCTTTCCTTGAATCATAGACAATCCCATTTATCTCTATATCCATATCTCCCTTGGACGATACTGTATCAATACCTTTCAACAATTCCTGCAGCTTCATTCTAATCCTCCTTTATATACATCTAGTGTTGACATCTTTTGGCATCTGTATGCCGCTGCCATGTATGACAACCTCATATTTGCTACGTATTAACATAAAAATAAGTATGATAAACTATAAATTACCTTATTATTATCTACCACCTTTTGCAAAAAGGCAACCAAAATTAAAGGGTTTCCTTAATTTCGTTGCCTTAGCAATACATGTTAAATTATTCAATGGGTTTAGCATTCAAAATTACAATAGACCCTTCATTTAAATCAGCTCCGGGTTTTGGAGTCTGATCCAGTATGGTTGATTCCAGATTATGCTCGTACTCTGATTCCACACTGTATTTAAGTTTACTCTTAGTCAACTCCTTAATAGCATCCTTAAGAGCCATGTTTCTGACTTCGGGTACTTTGACAAGGGGTTTCATCATAAGCTTCTGTTCAGCCTCTGTATACTGAGGCTTCACATCCAGATATCTAAGGGTATCATATATTATGCTCCTGGCAACCGGTGCTGCTATTACTCCTCCGAAGTGCTGTGCTCCTCCCGGCTCGTCTATTACTACCAATACGGCTATTTTAGGATCATTTGCCGGAGCAAATCCGCAGAAAGATGAAACAAATTTCCCGGGAACATATATCCCTCCCTCTGCCTTTTGTGCCGTACCCGTTTTGCCTGCCACCTTATAGCCGGGTATATATGAGGATGCAGTTGGTGCCACCGCAAACTCCAAAATCTGCCTCATTGTTGCCGCAGTCTCCTTTGATATCACCTGTCTCACTGTACGGGGCTGGAATTCATGGATTGTTTTGCCATCATTATCAATTACCTTTTTCGCAATTCTCGGTTCCATCAGATAACCATCGTTGGCAACAGCGGAAAAGGCTGTTATCAGCTGAATAGGCGTTACAGATATCCCCTGCCCGAAGGAATTATTAGCAAGCTCCACAGGGCCTATCGAGTCCAGTCCTCTGACAATTCCGCTTGCCTCCCCGGGGAGTTTTATATTGGTTGCAGAACCAAAACCAAAAGCCTTTATGTATTTGTATAAAGTCTCTTTTCCAAGTCTTTGACCTACATCGACAAAAACCGGATTACAGGAGTTTTTTACAGCCTCCGCAAAGGTTTGGCTTCCATGGGGGTTATGGCTCCTCCAGCACTTTATTCTCTTACCCGCTACCATTATATATCCTGTGCAGTTAAAATGATCATCAACATCCACCTTGTTTTCTTCAAGACCTGCAGAGGATGTAATGACCTTGAAGGTGGAACCCGGCTCGTAAGAGTCTGATATGGCAGGGTTTCTCCATATTTTATAAAGTGCATCATACCGTTCTTTTTCACTCAGGGTATCCCACTTATCTGAAAGATCCGCCGGAATCTTGCGGGGATCATTATTATCATAATCGGGCTTTGTTGTCATAGCAAGGATATCTCCTGTCTTGGGGTCCATTACTATGGCAGTGACTCGTTTTGCTTTATTCTCAACCAGTGCATTTTCCACAGCCTTTTCTGCAAAATGCTGTATTACCTCATCTACTGTCAGCACCAGGTTCAAACCATCCTGTGGTTCATAATACTTTGTATCACTTCCCGGAAGTGCTTGCCCATGGGCATCAGTCATCATTATATTCCTGCCTGGAAAACCGTTCAAGTATTTTTCATAGGTGAGCTCCACCCCGTCCTGCCCCTGATTATCCGCATTGGTAAAACCCAATACATAAGATGCAAAATTGCTCTGGGGGTAAAATCTCATACTGTCATCATTGAATATTATCCCTGAAAGCTCCTTTTCCCTTAGAAGCTTTACCTTGTCTGTGTCCACCTTTTTCTTTATCAGCACGGTATCCTTATTGGCGGATACCTTTTGTGCAATTGACTCCTTATCCATGCCAAGAACCTCAGAAAGGGCATTTGTAACCGCCTCTTTATCCTTGACCATGGCGGGCCTTACATATATCTCATATGCAGTTGCGCTGACAGCCAGCTTCTTTGAGTTCCTGTCATAAATAACCCCTCTTTTGGACTGTATGGGAATATCCCTTGTCCACTGTTCCACTGCCTTCTGCTGATATTCCGAAGCATTTATGATCTGAATGAATGCCAGCCTCCCTATAAGACCTGCGTAGATTACAAAAAAAGCAAAGAAGACAAATACAACTCTTCTTTTTATAGTCACTTTAATGCCGGACAAATCAATACACCACCTTTGGATTTGGATATGCCTTAATCTAAAACGCTAAGGATATTATTTATCACAGCTTTTGTATATGCTATATATTTGTTCTCCTGTATATCACTTATGTTGTAATAGTCATTGTCTTCATTACCGGCTGTTTGCGCTGCCTTTGTCACATCCACATAAGCTATCTGGTTCTGTACATCAGGGTACTGCATGCTAAGTTCTTCAATAGCAGCTCTTTCGAGAGCTTCAAGATTGACTGACTTCATAAGCTGTACATTAAGGTCGGTGTTGTCCTTCACTGCCTTTACATATTCTTTCTCCAGACTGGCAATATTGAAGTTGACCTCCGCTATATAAGCATAGCGTGATATAATAAAAATGCTCAGCCCAAAAACAAACAAAATGCTCTTAAGGTGAGTTTTGGGTTTTGCCTTTCTTTTTACCTTTTTTCGGGGTTTTGCTATTTGTTCAGTATCTTGCTGCAACTCCAGTTGTTCATATCTGCTGTAATCATAAGCTGTATTATCTGCTCTTAACATTCTTATTCCCCCCTAACCCCTTTTAGAACATACTCTTTCAGCTGCCCTGAGCTTGGCGCTCTTCGACCTGGTGTTGACCTTCAGTTCCTCCTCCCCTGCCGTCACCGGCTTTCGTGTAATCACTTTAAGGAGAGGTTCTTTTCCGCATACACATACCGGCAGCTGAGGCGGACATGTGCATGGCCTTTCCAGATTATTAAAAATTGTTTTTACTATCCTGTCTTCCAGGGAGTGGAAGGTAATCACTACCAGCCTCCCCCCGGGCTTTAATATTTCCGCTGCATCCTTTACTGCCTTTTCGAGAACCTCCAGTTCTTCATTCACCGCTATCCTCAATGCCTGAAAGGTCCTCTTGGCAGGATGTCCTCCCTCCCTGCGCGCTGCTGCCGGAATAGCTCTCTTTATAATGTCCACCAGCTTGTAGGTTGTATCTATCCTGCCGTTTTTTCTATCCTCTATGATGAATTTGGCAATCCTTACCGCCCATTTCTCTTCCCCATAGTCCCTGAGTATGCGGGTAATCTCTCTTTCAGAAGCATTATTGACTATATCCGAAGCATCCAGCTCACGGCTCGTATCCATCCTCATGTCCAAAGGTCCGTCATGCATATAGCTGAAGCCTCTTTCCTCTTCATCCAGCTGATGAGAGGATACCCCTATGTCAAGCATTATTCCGTCAACTTCTGTAAATCCGTTTTCTCCCGCAATCCTCTTAATATTCCTGAAATTGTCACGGACAATAATAACATTCTCATTATAAGCTTCAAGACGCTCCTTTGCTGTATTTATCGCATTGCTGTCCTGGTCTATGCCTAATAGCCTTCCTTCCGGAATTATCCTTTTTACAATTTCTTTTGAGTGTCCGGCCCCCCCAAGGGTGCCGTCAATATATACCCCTCCCGGCTTAGGGTCAAGGTATTCCAATGTTTCATCCAAAAGCACAGGTATATGTTCAAAATTCAATTCTTTCACCTACTTCGCATGTCCTTTCCGCATAATATGATACAATCATCAAACCTGTATTCCCAGCTGTGACATTTTTTCCGCAACATCCTCATAACTAATATTTGCATCACTATTGAATTTATTCCATTCTTCCCTGCTCCATATTTCTATTCTGGTTGAAACTCCTATAATAACAAGGTCCTTGTCTATTTTTGCATAGTCTTTAAGATGGTTTGGCATTACAATCCTGCCCTGCTTGTCCAGTTCACACTCACAGGCTCCTGCGAAGAAGAACCTTACAAAAGCCCTTGCATCCTTATTTGTCATAGGAAGGCTCTTAAGCTTCTCCTCCACTATGCTCCACTCATTTGATGAGTATACGAAAAGGCAGTTATCCAAACCCTTGGTCATGACAAAACTGTCCCCCAGCTTCTCTCTGAACTTGGAGGGCATTATAACTCTGTTCTTGGGATCCAGGGTATGTTGGTATTCACCTATAAACATATACTCACCACCTACATATTCCACACTCATCCTCTACTGGGCATTTTAAACCACTTTGCTCCACTTTAATCCACTTCATGACATATTCTATATAAAAATCAAAACTCCTTCCTATTTTTGATAAAAGGAACAAAAAATAATAAAAGCTTCCTATGATTCCTTATCCAACCATTGAAGCAATTATTGAAATTCTTACATTGTACAAGGCTCTTAAGCATGGTGCATACATTTACTAAATAAAAAAATGATACAAAAGACCTATGCCTTTTGTATCATTAGACCTATTTCATTTAGTGTTCTATATCTTCCTCACTGACCGTCTGTGTTTCTCCTTGGTCTGCTACCGCCTGCTGTGCTTCCTCATGCTGTATCCCCTCTTGCTGCGCTTCCGCCGGCAGCACTTTCTGCTCCGCATCCTTCCTCTTCCTTCTGTAGATTATCAATGCTATAAAGGCTATAATTATTGCAGCACTTATCAGCTGAGCAGTCCTCATTCCCATGAACATAAGGCTGTCCGTCCTCAAACCTTCGATCCAGAACCTCCCTACGGAATATAGGATCCCATACAGCAGAAACACTTCGCCATTCACTTTCTTTTTCTTCCTATACCATATGAGGAATGCAAAAACACAAAGATTCCATAAGGACTCATACAAGAAGGTAGGATGTACCTTCACGCCGTCCACCATAATGCCCCAGGGCAGATTTGTCGGTCCTCCGTGGGCTTCTGCATTAACGAAGTTGCCCCAGCGCCCTATAGCCTGACCGATTATAATACTGGGTGCCACAATATCAGCCGTTTCCCAAAATGATATCTTTCTGGCCTTTGTGAATATATATCCCGTGATCACAGCTGCAATCAAAGCTCCATGTATAGCCAGCCCGCCCTCTCGGATATTGATCATTTTCAGTATATCGCCGTTGTAATAGTCCCATTCAAATATCACATAGTATGCTCTTGCCCCTATGACCGCTATCGGAACACACCATAATGCCAGGTCGATTATGTACTCCGGATCGTATCCCAGTCTTTTTGCTTCATAATATGCAAGCAGTATTCCTGCCAATATTCCAGAAGAAAGCAGTATTCCATACCATCTTATCGCAATCCCGAATATCTCAAAAGCTATTGGGTCCATAGTCTCTCCTCCCGATGCTTTTTATGGAGAAGTATCCCTTAATATGTCTCCACTGTTTGATTATAAGTATTTTTCACCATTACTGTCAAGTTTATTCTAGGCACCAGACACGGCAGATAGACAGTTATTTAGTAATAACTGTCTATCTGCCGTGTCTGGTGCCTATTCCGGGTTAGCCAGATCAAGTACACCGCTGACTGTTTCCATTACCGATGAGTAATTCTTGCCCTGCATATAATCATCGTAGGCCAGATACAGAGCCCATATAAGATGCCACATATCACCGTCAGCGTATACTATGTTGAGTCCCAGGTCATTCAAAGCTTCTTTCCTGTTGATGCAGTATCCGTGGGAAAAGTACTTTTCAGTCATTATCCTGGTCACCAGCTTAGCTCTGTCCTTATTTTCCTTGAACATGTTGTTCTCAAGCAGGGCTTCAGCATATTGATAGGATGCTTTAATTGACTTTTCATAGTCTCCAAGTATCCAGGGATCCAATTTGTTTGAAATAGGGTACATGACTGAAGTTGTGATTTTAGGGTCTTTACTTTGTGCAAGTTTTTCCTCCATAAAGTCTATGCACAGTCTTATTGATTGTACAGGAACCCACAAATCTGTATATATGGGATGCCTTACAAGAGGATCAATGGGTCCCAGCTCCGAAATAGGCCCCATGACTATCTCGTCAGCGCCTATTGCCACCATTGTAGCAGCACTTTTTGCGACAAAGGGTATTATGACACTGAAATTATCGCAAAACTCCCTTATTAGGTTGACTATCTTGTAGGGAGTATCTACAGCACCACCATAACTGTTTAAAAAAAGGTCTATTCTTTCTGTTTTCCCGATACTGCAGAGTTGTTTGTAAAGGGGAACCAACACATAATCATCCATAGGGGTATAGGATACATATGATATTATTCTCGAATTCCGCATCTTTTCAATGCTCTTTAATAGGCTCAACCTTTTTTTATTCGTTATTTTCAACACGCTAAAACCCCTCTCGCATATGAAAAACCGCAAGCAGTTTTTTCTACTACACATAATATGTGCACATAGCTGTTTTAGTGAGAGTATACAGCTATAACAAATTAATTTAAAAATGAATCTTATTAAGCGCTGTTTTCCCAAAAGTATAAATAAAACCAATATTGTAATAATATAATTATATGTTCTGACAAGAGAATGCCAAGCATAGGGAGGTGAGGAGCATGCCGCTTCCAAACGCAGAGGATTTGGCAGGTTTGAAGCTTTCAATGATGAAGGACCTGGAAAAAACGTTGAAAATAGGCTATGAGCATCAATACAGGAATATACTGTCCAAAATTGTCAGCAAAAAGAAAAGATTCATAAAGAAGCGCCTGCCGGTTGACGCATCCGAGAACATTTGCAGGTATAATTCATTGGCTGCAGGGCTTACCGGCTATATAACCAACCTTTTTGATGTATTTGGCGAAAGCGCAGCGCTGAATGCGAAGAAAACCTTTGAAGAAAATGGCTGCAAATGGGGAAAGAAGCTGCGCAGGAAGCTCAACCTCCAAGAAAGCATCACTGACATCAACAGCATTATCGGCAGCCTGTATTTGAATGTTCCTGATATGGATTTTATAGAGGTCTCAGGGAATGATCTTGTATGGCACTTGTTGAAACAAGGCCACAGCAATGCTAATGAAAGCTTCACAATGTTCTGTCCCAGATACTACGATATAAAAGCCGCGTGGCTGAGTTCCTTCATCAAATATTTCACCCTGCAATACACCTGCATTTTTGAAAAGAAAAGCGAAGACGACAGTAAGATCATTACACGTATCGAGCTTAAAGAGGATATGGGATGAAAAAACCGCTTTAACACTATGGTTAAAACGGTTTTTTATTGCTTACACTATAATATCCCTTGGAACCAACATCAATCCCCTGATTGCGTTTACAAGGGTGGTATGCTTAAAGCTCGTTTAATATGCTTATCGAAGCACTTGCTCCTATTCTTGTAGCACCGGCTTCTATCATCTTCAATGCGCTCTCCAGGTTCCTGATACCCCCTGAGGCTTTAACACCCATTTCCGGTCCGACTGTCCTTCTCATCAGAGCAATATCCTCTACAGTCGCACCACCGGTCGAAAAACCCGTGGATGTCTTCACGTAATCAGCACCGGCTTTTTTTGAGAGCTCACAGGCAATAACCTTCTCCTCATCTGTAAGAAGGCATGTCTCAATTATAACCTTTAGAAGCGCCTTTCCCTTACAAGCATCAGCCACAGCCTTTATGTCTTCTTCGACTGCATCAACCTTGCCGGATTTCAAAGCACCAATATTGATTACCATATCCACCTCAGCTGCACCGTCTCTGATGGCTTGTGCCGCCTCGAAAGCTTTGGTCTCCTTGGTTGTTGCCCCTAATGGAAATCCAACCACTGTGCAGACTTTGACCTCAGTCCCTCGAAGGAAGGAATCAGTCAGTTTCACATTTGATGCATTTACACACACGGAAGCGAACTTGTATTCCAAAGCTTCCCTGCACAGCTTGATTACATCGCCTTCTTTAGCATCCGGTTTCAGAATAGTATGGTCAATATAACGGGCTAATTCTGTTTTATTCATGTATTTTCCCCCAATTAACTTATTGCTACCTGATTATTTCACCCATTGTGCCGTTCTGTATACCGGCAGCGTTTCCCTCTTCTATGTCGATATGCATATCCAATGCAAAATCAGGATGTACCCTTACCATTACATTTTCAAAAACTACCGCTCTTTCATTTCCTACTCTTACCTTTACAATATCTCTGTCTTTAAGACCGAATTTTTCTCCGTCACTTGTATGAAGGTGTATATGTCTTGCTGCAACTATGACTCCCTCTTTTATTTCCACCTGTCCTGCGGGTCCTACCAATGTACAGCCCGGTGTTCCCTGAATCTTTCCTGAAGGCCTTACAACACCTTCCACACCCATTGTTCTCGCATCATACATGGAGATCTCAAGCTGCGTCTCAGGCCTTACAGGTCCAAGAATCCTTACTCCTTTTAGAGTTGACTTCGGTCCTACCACATCAACCTTCTCATCACAGGCATACTGTCCGGGCTGTGAAAGGTCCTTCATTTTTGTCAGCTCATGCCCTTTACCGAAAAGTATTTCGAGATGCTCCTGTGAAACGTGAATGTGTCTGTTTGACAAGCTAACCGGTACTAATTTCTCCATAATAATTCCTCCAATGTTTATAAATTATATTTAATTAAAAGATTTATATTTATTTTGGTTTTCATTTGTTATTGGCACGCGGTATGTGACTCGAGACGTGTGTCATGCCTGGGTATTCCTTATTGTCTTGGATCCTTCACTTCGTTCAGGATGACATTTGAATACCTTTCGCTCATTCCTTTAAAGCTTCATATGCCTTTATCATGATAGCGCATTCTATCCTTTTCTGCTGAAGCTTGCATTCCAGGTCATAGGGTACCTTCAAATCATTGTTGAAGGCCGCTGCGTTTGCCTGACAGCCACCGCTGCAGTAGAATTTTGCCCAGCAGTCACGGCACTTCTCCTTATGATAAACGGTGTTCTCCGAAAACTTCTCTTGAAGCTCCTTATTGTCAACACCCTTCCAGACATCTCCCATAAGGTATTCCTGCCTTCCCACAAACTGATGGCAGGGGTACAACTCCCCATCCGGGGTAACAGCAAAGTACTCAACCCCCGATCCGCAGGATGACACCCTTTTGTATATACAAGGGCCGCCGTCCAGATCCATGAGGAAGTGATAATATCTAAAATTCTTCCCATTCTCGTTATACTCTATATATTTGCTTGCCAGCTTCTCATATTCTCGGTAAATCACCGGAAGATGCTCTTCTCTGAGAGCGTAGCCCCTTTCCTTTTCAGCGACAACAGGCTCAATTGATATCTCCTTGAAGCCCTGATCTGCCAAATGCAGTACATCGCTGCAGAAATCAAGGTTATTTGCTGTAAAGGTGCCTCTTATATAGTAGCTCTTATCTCCCCTTGATGCTACGAGACTTTTAATTTGGGGCATAATACTTTCATAAGTACCGGAACCGTCAATATGCTTTCTCATCCGGTCATTTATCTGCTTTCTCCCATCTATACTCAATACTATATTATCCATATTTTCGTTTATAAATTCTTCGATTTCCTTGTTTAAAAGGGTTGCATTTGTCGTTATGGTGAAGCCTATTCTCTTACCGTACTCTTTTTCCCTATCTCTTGCATAGAGAACCGTCTTCTTTACCACATCGAAGTTCATAAGAGGCTCTCCACCGAAAAAATCAACTTCAAGACGTTTTCTTGACCCTGAGGTACTTAGCATAAAGTCTATTGCCTTTGAAGCAACTTCAAAGGGCATCAGCTTTCGCCCCCCATGGTAGTCTCCGGTTGAAGCGAAGCAATACCCACAGCGTATATTGCAGTCATGAGCAATATTCAAGCATAAGGCTTTGGTATGGGTATCCCTCTTTCCATTCATCACCTTGTCCATATATGTATCCCCAGAATTGAGAAGTCCTTGTCCCTCAAGTTCGTTGACTTCCTTCC
This sequence comes from Clostridiaceae bacterium, assembly GCA_041690515.1. Lineage (GTDB taxonomy): Bacteria > Bacillota > Clostridia > Lutisporales > Lutisporaceae > BRH-c25. Next base: position 28,289 of record JAWLHF010000026.1, read on the forward strand.
AAGCTTCCCTGATACTACACTCCTGATGTTTATCCCTGAGTTTTTCTATTATATTGTCAACAGTATCCGGATAATGACCCAGTATATCCCATGTAATTTCGTCCACCACATGTACTGTTCCGCTGTTGACATCTATAACAATTTTCATACCGTTTTGTTCATACCTGTGCAGCATAAATGACCCCCGAAAAAATAAGATTTGTTTGCTGTAAATTCATAAATTCAATGTTTGTCAATGACTATTCTATATTAATTTTCCAAGTGTGTCAAACTAAAACAAGCCTTGAAAAAAAGCTGACTTTTTACCCTTCAGCTTCCTCGATACATATTTATAGCAAAAGCAAAAGCCGTCCAAAGGACGGCGATTTACTAGTGTACTGCTTTATTAAGATCCTCAATTAACTGATCTGCATTCATCCTGTATCTGAGAGCAGCCTGCTCCACAGTCATATATAAAGCACCGCCTCAGCCGAAGCATTTTATCCCGTGAACCTTGAAAACTTCCTCAAGCTTCGGATACTTATACAAGATGTCATCAATTACCATATCCTTACTAAGCATTTTCTCACCCCCAATTATTATATGTAAATTCGATAAATTTTATATACCTATACGGGGTACGTGTTGCTTAGTTTTATTATAATACCATTTCCTTATGTTGTCAATGCATTATTTTTTTCGAGATATCTGACTACACTAAGGGATGCGATATTGCCCTCCCCTACTGCCTTTGCTATCTGATATGGCTTTCCGGCACAGTCTCCGCAGGCAAATACACCTTTTATACTGGTGGCCATATCCTTATCAACCTTTATTGAACCTTCCTGCAGCTCCAGCCCCTCTATAAGCTGATTCACAGGTATGACATTCCTTATTATAAATACAGCCTCAACCTCAAGCTCCCTTTGTTCGGTCTTCAGTCTGTCGACCTTGTTCCCATCTCCATAAATGCCGGTAATCTTATCTCTGAGCAGCTTTATATTATCTTTCAGCTTCGGATCTTTACGGTAAGTAGGTATATAGTAGACCTCAGAGCAGATTTCTGAAAGGAAATTTGCCTCCTCTTCCCCTTCCTCATTCTCAGCTATTATTGCTATAGGCTTATTCCTGTACAGAGGACCGTCGCAAGTCGCGCAGTAGCCTACACCCTTACCAAGATACTCCCTTTCGCCTTCAAAATACTTGGCCTTTCCATGTCCTGTAGCAATGATTATTGATTGTGCCTCATAAAATTCATTCCCTGCGTTTATAGAAAAATAATCACCCATGTCAAGTATGTTGTAAGCCTTTTCCTTTTTCAACTCAACCCCCATGGATACAGCATGGTTCCTGAAGCTTTCCAAAAGCTCAGTCCCGCTTACCCCTTTTAGCCCAAGATAATTGTCTATCTGGGGGGCTTTCATGAGTCCGGTCACCTTTTCATTGCCTCCGAGAAGCACAAAATCCTTATTCCTGATTTTAAGGTTCAACGCTGCAGAAAGCGCAGCCGGACCTCCTCCAATAATAACAACATCCAACATTTGTTCATTACTCCTTTTCCCAAGAGATTTTTCATTAGTTTATGTTTACCCAAGGGTGTTCTCTCTATATGAGCGTTCTTCCTTTCATGATCATCATTATCTCCATGGTCATCATTCCAATAAAAATCAGCATGCTAATAACAAGAGGCCAGGACAGCCTTAAATTCTTAAAAGTGCCATGGTAACCCGGTTCAGGGCTTTGGGATACTGTTTCGGGATGCCTATCGTTTATTGCCTTCAGGCACAAAAACAATATGGTTCCAGCAAAGGGCACCACCAAACCGAACAGGACTGCCGCACCTATAAGAGACTGAGTGGTCATACCTTCCTGTACCTGGTCAATATTCATGTTTCTGTAAAAAGGCAGGTTCATGATTACATAACCCCAGGTAACAGAAATTGCATTATTTATAAAATGGCCCAGCATACCTGCAAATATGGAATTTGTCTTATATACAACAAAGCCCAGTATTATTCCCAGGAATAGAGGTGCCAGTATATTCTGTATATTAAGGTGCAGTATTGAAAAAAGCACTGCCGTCACTACAATATTAGTCCACATGCCCAGCTTCTCATATGCCCTCAGCATAAAGCCCCTGAACAATATCTCCTCACAAATGCCTGCCGATCCTGCTATTACAAAAAGAAGCACTGCATACTCAGGAGGATTTTTTGCAAAGGGGATATCCGGGACAATTAGATCTCCCAGAAGACTTATCAATATTTCACCAATCAAGTTAATGAATACCGCAACAAAATAAGCTGATATAAAAGCAACTGCAACAAGAAGAGCATCGGTTACTCCCAGCCTGTTAAACCTCAACTGGGCTCTCACCGAGCCTTTTCTGAATTTCACATACATGATTGTGGGCAGCGCGATCAACAGAAATTCAGTAATGAGTATGCCATAACGCAGTTCCCACTTTTGTGCTGCATACCCTATAGTCACAAACAGCACCATTACGGTCATATATAGGAGATTGGCACTAAAAAAGGATAGCTTATCCGATTCACTGTTTTTCAAATTCAAATCCCCTTTATGCACATAGTTTAAGGTATCTCACATTTTGACCTTTTCCTTCATCTCTGCCATTTACTGCTTATATATTATATTTTCATTCCTTGTCAATGGTTCCTCAATCACCATATGTTCGATGCTCAGAGGACTTCCCTCCACTGATGGCATCACTCTCTTAATGTCTCCAAGCTCAGTCATTGTATTTGCAATGGAGCTTACAGTCATCAGCTCTCCTGCAGCACCCTTCCAATGTTTTGTGTGCATTTCCTCTGAAAAATCGACCTTCAGAAGGTCCCCCTCCAACTCAACATATTCTACCTTGACCTCTTCCGGTATTGTCCTATATAGATTTTCCGAATATGGGCCTTTAATAAGCTCCTCCAATACAATACGTGCAAAATCTGCCTCGCTGGCATCCTTTTTCATGTACACAGTTCTTTTCTCAGGTACCATATACATAGCCTGGGAATCAGCAAAATACAGGGTTATCTCCTTCATAGACAAATCCTCTGTACCGAACTCAATGAACTCCATGTATCCATAAGGCTCTCCACTTGGTGCTATAAGCTCCTGTCCCTCAACCAATATCCTGACTTTCTTAAATTCTTCAAACTGCAGCATTGTATCGACCACCGAGGAAATCACAACCGCTTCATGCATGCTGCCTGAAAAAACATTGAAATCCTTTGAGAAATCAACAGTCAGGCTGTCATTTTCCGTCTGCACACTCAATACTTTTGTATCTGTGTCAATGCTCTTTTCAAACCTATCTGCATCAGACGAGCCCTTGATCAGTTCCTCAAGAGTTTTTACATATTTATCTGCTGCATCCTTATATGTTATTTCCCGCTTCTCTATCCCCAAGCCTGCATTACCTTCCAGAGCAAAATACAATTTAATGCTCTCAGATTTTGTACCCCCTATAAAAGAGCAGCCAGCGGCCAGTAGCATGACAAATACCAGTAATAGACACATTCTTTTCATCATAAGACCTCCAGATCATTATTTGGATTTGGTATATTTAAGCATCAGCAAGCTTCCAACAAATATCACAGTCATCTCTGCAATATACAGGTAAGATATGCTGAAAGCCATATCAGTGAAAAAATCCTGCGGGAAAATGTTGACCAGCATGTCTTCAGCAGGGTTCAACAGCCACAAGTCATTGGTGAAAAATATCTCGTGGAATACTGTAAAATACTTATAAAAATCTATGTTCATCAATACTAACAACGCAAGCACAGGGGTGAAGCCCAAAACCACTGTCCATACTCCATAGCCTGCAAGCTTTCTCAGCTGGCTTTTCAAAGGTTTTTTTCGGAATAGAAGCAAAAGGAACAGGACTATATATAAGAATGATAGGTTCCTCAGAAGCCGTCCTTTTAGGAACAATTCCTTTACATCCACCATATGCTGCTTATCCCTTTGACTGAAGAACTCTTCCTCTCCCTTTATAAACTCTCCTCTGAAGTCCAGGTCCTCCCTTTTGTTGTCCAGGTATGACAGCAGCTTTTCAGTTGAATCCATTAAATTATCAATATTCATACCAATATGCTCTGGTATATGATACTTCATATATTCATCCCTGTAGTAGCTCCTGTTGAAAGCTACCAGCTGCACATCGGTAAGCAGCAGTACAACAGGCATGATCACCACAAATAAAACAGCAAAAAGAAAACCTGTCCTTTTCATAAGTGCTCCCCCTTGGCTTTACAGTTTGTGTTAATCTATTTTACTTTTAATAGACTTTAAATTTAGATTTATCAAGGGTTTCAATAATTTTCGCATACAAAAAACAATGACCCCCTCTTTT
>JAWLHF010000027.1:0-32357 GCA_041690515.1 Clostridiaceae bacterium
TTACCTCATCCAATATTGCCCAGATACAAGACATTGTTGTGAGAAAAACCAAACTGGATCCAAAGAATATTAAAATAATGAAGAAGAACTGATATGAATGCTTGCTCCGCAGCTTGGACTGCTCCCTTGAATAATTATGGCATTTATGTATAATATAATGATAGGAAAATCAGCGTTACATATATTTGTAAATACAATTGGGTTTTGTTATAATTGATTCATGGAAGGAATACTACTTACAAGGGGGTGCGGTACTTGGAAAAGGAGATTAAATTGGATAAGTACGGAAATGTCAAGATTGCTGATGATGTAGTCGCAATTATTGCAGAAATAGCAGCAAAAGAGGTACAGGGTGTATATGCCATGAGCGGTGGCATAGCAGACAGTATCACTGAAATATTGGGGAAGAAGAACCCTTCAAAAGGAGTCAAGGTTGAAGTAGGAGAAAAGGAAGCAGCTATAGATCTTTATATAGTTGTGGACTATGGTGTACGGATACCGGATGTTTCATGGCAGATACAGGAGAATGTAAAGAAAGCTGTTGAGACAATGACTGGACTTGTTGTAGTTGAAGTCAACATACATATTCAGGGAGTCAATATGGAAAAGGAAACAAAAGAAGAAGAGCCCCAGGAAGTAAAAACGAAATAGACAATGTATGAACTAACCCTCTTATTACTGGCTTAGGCTGCAGAGGGTTAGTTTAAATATATTGGAAACCATATTAATGACTAATGAACGTTTTACCATATAAAATACCGTTCTTTTACTTGGAATGCATGTTTATGCAGAAGCTTTGCATCAATTGATGGATCGTATTATAGGGATGGTTTGGAAGGGTAAAACTAGGAGGTTATATGAGTAGAAGGCTTGCAAGAGAATCAGCAATTCAGTTTTTGTATAGTACAGACTATAACAAGAATGAGAGCATTGATGAAATGCTCAGGGATTTTTTTGATGCTGATGAGGAAAACAACGGGAATAAGCTTCAGGATGTATTGAACAGCAACGATATCAAGTTCGCTGAAGAGATAATAAAAGGTACAATAGATAATTTGGACAGGATAGATCAATTGATACAGAGCAATACCACCGGATGGACCAAGGAGAGAATCGCAAAAGTCGATCTGGCAGTTCTGAGACTGGCTTTGTATGAGATATTGTACCGGGATGATATACCGGACAGTGTGGCAATAAATGAAGCTATAGAGTTGGCTAAGAAATACAGCACCGATGAATCCGGCGGTTTTGTCAACGGCGTCCTGGGAAAGATCATCAGGGAAGCAGCCGTGAAAGAGGTATAATATGTACAGCCTTGGTATAGATACCAGCTGTTATACAACATCAGTGGCTGCTGTCAATGAAGCTTTAGGTCTGTGTTATGACGGCAGAGTCATACTTGAGGTTGCAAAAGGAGGCAGAGGGCTCAGACAGTCTGAGGCTTTTTTTCAGCATATTCGGAATATGAGCAGACTTATAGAAGACTGCATGAAAAGTATAGATAAGGAAGAAATCCAATGCATCGCTGTAAGTACAAAACCAAGAAGTACTGAAGGTTCCTATATGCCCGTATTTAAAGCCGGTTTTCATATGGCTTCTGTAATTTCTTCGATTCTTGATGTTCCAATTATTGAGGTTTCTCATCAGGACGGCCATATTCAGGCAGGGGTTTGGTCTTCTGAATATGAGCCGGAACAGGTTTTTTTGGCTTATCATTTATCAGGAGGTACAACAGAGCTCCTTAGGGTAGATGGAAATGAAGCAATGGAAATAGGCGGCACCAGTGATTTAAATGCAGGGCAGTTCATTGACCGTATTGGGACAGCTATGGGGATTGGTTTTCCATGCGGGCAGGAAATGGACAAACTATGCAGAGTATATGATTCCAAGGGGATAAACATACCTATAAGTATAAATGGATCCTTAATGAGCCTGTCAGGCCCCGAGACCCATGTGCAGAGGATATTAAAGGATAAGATGTCTGATGAACGTGACATTGCAGATATAAGTAAGGGCGTGTTTTTATGTATCGCCAGATCCATAGAGCAGACGGCTATTAATGCAAAGAGAATGCATGATGCCGATACATTGCTTCTGGTAGGAGGAGTATCGGCTAACAGCACAGTCAGAGAATATTTGACGAGCAGTGTCAAGCTGAAGGAAATCGGTATTAAACCTGTATTTTCAGATCCAAGATATTCTACCGATAATGCTGTTGGTACGGCTGTATTAGGGATGAGAAAGATTGCTGCCAATAGGAGGAACAAATGAGTAATGAGAGGATTTTTACAGTAACAGAGATAAATAATTACATAAAGTACTTGATGCAGAATGACACACTTCTTTCGCATCTCCATGTAAAAGGCGAAATATCCAATTTCAAGCTTCACACCTCCGGTCATGCATACTTTACTTTGAAGGATGCAGACTCCAGGATCAGATGTGTCATGTTCAAAGGAAATGCTTCCAAGCTGAAGTTCATTCCTGAAGATGGATGTGAGGTTATACTAAGGGGGTATTTTTCTATTTATGAAAGAGACGGTCAGTATCAATTCTACGTTGAAGATATGATACCGGAAGGGACAGGCTCTTTATACAAGGCATATGAACAGCTTAAGAAAAGGCTATCGGAGCTGGGATATTTTGCAGAAAGCAGAAAAAGGCAGCTGCCTTTCCTGCCAAAGGCTGTTGGAATTGTTACATCCCCGACAGGCGCTGCAGTAAGAGATGTAATATCAATAATAAAAAGAAGATGCCCCTGTGTTGATATATATCTTTATCCTGTTCAGGTACAGGGCGCAGGGGCAGAGAATGAGATTGCAGAAGGAATAAGGTATTTCAGCGCCAAGGGCAATGTAGATGTTGTAATAGCAGGGCGAGGAGGAGGCTCCATAGAAGAACTTTGGGCTTTTAATGAGGAAGTGGTGGCTGAAGCCATATATCGGTCAAATATACCGGTCATATCAGCAGTGGGACACGAGACCGACTTTACCATAGCCGACTTTACAGCAGACCTTAGGGCAGCGACTCCCTCTGCTGCAGCGGAATTGGCAGTGCCGGACATGCAGAGTCTGATGAGTAAACTAAACCAGTTTCAGTATGTTCTAAATGCTTCCATTGCTAATTGTATCAGCAGCAGAAGGGCAAGAGTAGAGAGAATATCAAAAGATAATGTCTTCAGGCAGCTGGAGAGGAAAATTCTAAATATGAACCAGACCCTTGATACACTGGACAAGTATCTGGACATGAACATGATGAATATATTGAAAAGTGGCAGGAATCAACTGGATAAAGCAATAGGAAAGCTAGGCATATTGAATCCGGAATCAGCCCTTGGAAGGGGTTATGCAATAGTAATCAGAGAATCTGACGGAAGACTCCTGACCACTGTCGATGATATAAACACAGGTGAAAAACTTGACATAAAACTTAAGGATGGTACTGCACGAGTGGAAGTGAAAGATCTGTGCAAAGCACAATAAAGAATATATATGAAAAAATTTCACAATAATATCTAGAAATGGAGATAAATATTATGGAAGAGAACTTTTCATTTGAACAGGCATTGAAGCGTCTGGAAGAAATAGTTGAAACCCTTGAGGCGGGGAACATATCACTGGAGGAATCCATAAAAATCTATCAGGAGGGGATTTCTCTATCAAAGCTGTGCTCCGGTATGCTGGAGGAAGCAGAGGGTAAGGTCATGGCTATTATGAACCGCAATGGGGAACATATGGAAGAATTCAGCATTAGTCAGATCAAGGAGGCATAACATTGAATTTGAACCTGTATCTTGAGGAGAAGAGGCATCAGATTGAGCAGAAGCTTGATATATTAGTGCCGATGAATAATGGAATACCAATAATCACAGAAGCGATGAGATACAGTTTGTTTGCAGGCGGGAAGAGGCTGAGGCCGGCACTTGCCCTCATGTCATGCATGTTATTCTCAGGAAATGAAGAGGAAGTACTTCCTTTTGCCTGTTGTATTGAAATGATACACACTTACTCTCTTATACATGATGATCTGCCGTCTATGGACAATGATGATCTGAGAAGGGGGAAGCCCACCAATCACAAAGTTTATGGTGAAGGCTATGCTGTGCTGGCAGGAGATGCATTATTGAATCATGCTTTTGAGACTATGACAGGCATAATATCAAAGAATCCAAAGCAGGAATACATAAGGGCAATGGATGTGATCTGCAGAGCCTCAGGTGTTTCAGGAATGATAGGGGGTCAATGCATCGACCTGTATTGGGAAAACAGGGACATTGACCTAGACACGCTGAAAAAAATGCACAATAAAAAGACAGGTGCACTGATAACAGCTTCTCTTGCCATTGGAGCAATAATAGCCGGAGCGAATGAAAATGATATCAAGAACATTATGGGGTTCGGTGACTTGATAGGACTTGCATTCCAAGTGGCGGACGACATCCTTGATGTGGCAGGCTCAGAAGAAAAGCTGGGGAAATGCACTAATAAGGATGCGAAGATACATAAATCAAATTTCGTTAGTTTTTATGGTTTGGAGAAGTCGAAAGCAATCGGGAAGGAACTGATTGAAGAAGCCAAGCTGAAGCTAAAGAGTTACGGAGACGGAGGGTATTATCTCCGCCAATTGGCAGATTATATAATTAACAGAGAGAGCTAGACTAAAGGACAATTTGCAAACCGCTTGAGGAGAGGATCATTTTTGAAATTTTTTAATGAGATAATAGATAATAAAGTACTTGTTGCTTGTTTTACAGCTTGGTTCATAGCACAGATATTAAAGATAATACTGACCTTCTATAGCAGCAAAAAAATCGACCTGACAAGGTTTGTAGGCTCCGGAGGTATGCCCAGCTCACACACATCCTTTGTTATGGCGCTATCCACCTCCATTGGAAGACTTCATGGATGGGATTCGGCTATTTTTGCTGTTTCATTATGCTTTGCATTTGTAGTGATGTATGATGCTGCAGGGGTCAGACGAGCAGCAGGAAACCAGGCAAAGATACTGAATATTATCATAGAAGATCTTGCCCATAACAAGCCTCTGGAAAATGAAAGGCTCAAGGAGCTCATAGGACATACTCCAAAAGAAGTGCTTGCTGGAGCTGTATTGGGGATCGTAATTGGAAATCTGATGATTTGATAGTGAAATATTATTTAGATAAGGTTGGTTTATAAATGTATAAGATACTTGATAAAATAAATTCTCCTGCAGATATTAAGGGACTGAATTACGACCAGCTTGAAGAGCTTGCAGGTGAACTTAGGGATTATATCATTAAGGTTGTTTCCGAAAACGGAGGGCATCTTGCCTCAAACCTAGGGGTTGTAGAGCTTACTCTTGCGTTACACAGGGTTTTTGACACTCCAAGGGATAAGATAATATGGGATGTGGGACATCAGTCTTATGTGCATAAGATCATTACAGGAAGAAGAAATGAGTTTATGAGCATAAGGAAAAAGGACGGTATAAGCGGTTTTCCCAAAAGAGAGGAAAGCACCCACGATTCTTTCGAAACAGGACATAGCAGTACATCCATATCAGCAGCCTTGGGAATGGCAAAGGCAAGGGACCTAAAAGGTGAAAACCATTCTGTGGTTGCTGTTATAGGTGACGGAGCTCTGACAGGAGGTATGGCCTTTGAAGCATTGAACCATGCGGGAGACTTTCCTACTAATCTTATTGTGGTATTGAATGACAATGAGATGTCCATATCAGAAAATATAGGAGGTCTGGCCAACTATCTCAGCAGAATCAGGACTGAGCCGGCATATTTCAAGCTGAAGGGTGAGATTGAGGCAATACTGAATAAGATTCCCTTGGTTGGAAAACCGGCGTTTAAAATGGCTGAAAGTCTGAGGGATTGGTTCAAATATCTTCTTGTGCCGGGTGTTATTTTTGAAGAGCTTGGTTTTAAATATCTGGGGCCAATAAATGGTCATGATGTGAAAAAACTTGAAGAGGTTATAAAAAGAGCAAAATCATATAACGGATATCCTGTCCTTATACATGTTGTCACAGTTAAAGGAAAAGGCTATTCGATAGCAGAGAATAAATCAAACAAGTATCATTCAATTAGTCCTTTCTTCATTGAAAATGGAGAATTGAAGAAGAAAAATGTAAAAAAGACTTATTCAGATGTATTCGGAGATGCTTTAACAGAGCTTGCAGAAAAAAATGATAAGATCGTGGCTGTCTCGGCTGCCATGGCTGAAGGAACAGGCCTGGCTGCTTTTGTAAATAAATATCCCGATAGATTCTTTGATGTAGGTATTGCAGAGCAGCATGCGGTGACCTTCTGCGCAGGATTGGCTGCAGGGGGCTACAGACCGGTATTTGCGGTTTACTCGACATTTCTGCAGAGAGCTTATGATCAGATTGTACATGATGTATGCATGCAGAAACTTCCGGTTACATTCGCCATTGACAGGGCAGGCATTGTTGGCTCTGATGGAGAGACCCACCAGGGTGTGTTTGACATAACTTATCTGCGACATATTCCGAATCTGACAATCATGAGCCCCAAAGATGGAAAAGAGCTTGCTGATATGCTGAAGCTGGCTGTCACTCTGGATGGTCCGGTTGCAATCAGATATCCCAGGGGAAATGCAAAGGATTTCCGAGGCTTGGATTCTCCTGTGGAGCTTGGGAAAAGCCAGATACTTGAAAACGGGGAAGACGGTGTTATTATTTCCGAAGGCAATATGGTATTCAGAGCCATGGAGGTTTGTGAAAGGCTGAAAAAAGAAGGCAGAAGATTTACTGTGGTTAATGCAAGATTTATGAAGCCTCTTGATGAAAAGCTTATTCTTGAGTTGTCAGAGAGATTTAACACCATATATACTCTTGAGGACAATGTGATAAGCGGGGGATTTGGAAGCAGCATACTTGAGCTGCTCAGCCTTCATAAATCCGACACTGATGTGAGGATCATAGGCTATGATGACAGCTTCATACCCCACGGTGAAAAGGAAGAGCTATATATTCTAAAGAAATTGGATACGGAAAGCATATTTAACATTATAACGAAGGAGTAAGGTACATTGGAAGAAAAACAAAGGCTGGATGTCCTGATTTACAACCTTGGTCTGGCAGCAAGCCGTGAAAAGGCCAGCAGTCAGATAATGTCCGGAATAGTTTATGTCAACGGCGTTAAGGTTGACAAACCCGGTACAAAGCTCTCAACTGACTCTAAGATAGAAATAAGAGGAGCTTCCATGCCTTATGTCAGCAGAGGCGGACTAAAGCTTGAAAAGGCACTGAAGGAGTTCGGCCTGGATCTTAAGGGAAAGACAGCATTGGATATCGGTTCCTCTACAGGCGGTTTTACTGATTGTATGCTGCAAAACGGTGCAGCAAAGGTATATGCAATTGATGTGGGTTATGGGCAGCTGGCCTGGAGTCTAAGAAACGACAGCAGGGTAGTATGTATGGAACGAACAAACATAAGATATGTGACTCCTGAGGCAATCGGTGAATATGCTGACTTTGCTTCGATAGATGTATCCTTTATATCCCTGACCAAGGTACTGCCTGCTGTAAAAAAGCTGATGAAGGAAAACGGTGAGATTGTATGTCTCATAAAACCTCAGTTTGAAGCAGGCAGGGAAAAGGTTGGGAAAAAAGGTGTAGTCAGAGATATAAATGTCCATATAGAAGTAATCGAGAAAATAACTGAATTCTGCCGTAACGAAATGATGTTTTCGATATTGGGGCTTAGTTTCTCCCCAATAAAAGGACCGGAGGGCAATATAGAATATCTGCTTTATATATCTGTTGACAAGATTACTGATAATACTGTGCAAGAACCTGATATAGACAGAGTGGTGTCTGAAGCCCACAACTTGTTATAACTTCAAAAGTTGTCCTGGAGAGATTTTGGGACTGCCGCTGCCACTTAACTATTGATTTGAATTGAGAAACTCTGATAAAAGAATAGATTTAGGTAGAATTTAGTAGAAAATTTCAAAAACTTACGTTAGAATTAATATATGATATATTGGATGGGGTTAATATGATGAAGCTGGGAATTATTCCAAACTTAACAAAAGATAAGGATCTGAATGTGACCAGAAGCATCTTGTACTGGTTTGCAAATAAGGATATCGAACTGCTATTGGAGTCCGAAATTGCAGAAAAACTGGATTATGAGAAAGGCGGCCTTTCAAGGGATGAGATATTTTCTACAAGTGATGTAATAATTGTCCTTGGGGGAGATGGTACGATTCTGAACATTGCCAGACAGTCCTCAAAATATAAGGTACCGTTGTTCGGCATAAATCTGGGTCATCTGGGATTTTTGGCAGAAGCAGAGATAAGTGATATGTACACAGCACTGGAAAAGATCATGAATGGAGATTATATAGTAGAAAAAAGGATGATGCTGGGGGTTTCTGTAGATGGAGATGAGGAGGGGGCCAGGGAATGGTCGGCTCTCAATGATGTAAGCATTACAAAGGGTATGCTTTCAAGAATGATAACCTTCTCGATATTCATTAACGACAGTTTCTTTGAATTATATTCAGCAGACGGCATTGTTATTTCAACACCTACAGGTTCTACAGCCTATTCGTTGTCTGCCGGGGGACCCATAGTAAGTCCTGAGCTGAATGTAATGATAATAACGCCTATATGTCCTCATACTCTTCAAAACAGATCTATAGTGGTATCAGAAAAGGATGAGGTCAGAATTGAGATATGCCAAGAGAACTCTGAGGTTATGCTTTCTGTTGATGGGCAGGATTCATATAAATTAATGCCCGGAAGGGTGGTAAAGGTCAGAAGCTCAAGCTGCGTCACCAACCTTGTCAAACTAAAGCAGAGAAGCTTTTTTGATGTTCTAAGAAGGAAAATTTCTGAGCGTTAGTGTGAAATAAGAGTGGGAGGGATACAAATGAAAATATCCAGACATGCAAAGATTTTGGAGATCATTGAGAGACATCCGATCGAGACACAGGAAGAGCTGGCAGAGGAATTGAAAAAATGCGGCTATAACATTACACAGGCAACGGTTTCAAGGGATATAAAGGAACTGAAGCTTGTAAAGGTACTTGATGAGAATGGCATATATAAGTATGCCACCCTGAAGGAACAGGATAGCATGCTGAATGAGCGTCTTGTAAAAGTGTTTGCAGAATCCGTGCTAAGCGTAGATTACGCAGGGAACCTTGTTGTTGTCAAAACCTTTTCCGGAGCCGCAAATGCAGCAGCCGAGGCAATAGATGTCCTGGACTTCAAAGAGATGGTTGGGACAATTGCAGGGGATGATACAATTTTTATACTGGTAAGGAATCATGACAATGTTGAGACAGTAATCGACAGGCTTAAGAAGATGATGAAATAGGTGAGCAACAATGCTTCTTGAAATCAATATAAAAAACTATGTGATAATTGAGGATCAGATGATATCCTTTGAGCCGGGGTTGAATATAATAACCGGAGAAACAGGTTCCGGGAAGTCCCTTATCATAGATGCCCTCGCTGCTATTACAGGGGGGAGGTTCAGCAGGGATGACATAAGGACCGGTGAAGTAAAGGCGACCATTGAGGCTCTTTTTTCACTGGTAGGTACTGATTATATCGAGAGCACTCTGGAAGAATATGGAATAGAGGCTGATGAAGGCAAGAACCTTGTGATAACCAGAGAGGTGACAACACAGGGTAAATCAGTGTGCCGGATAAACGGGCAGATAGTCACCCTTTCTGTCCTCAGAAGGATTGCACAATATCTGGTTGATATCGTTGGGCAGAATGAGCACCAGCTGCTGTTCAATAACGTTAAGCACGGAGAATTCCTTGATAATTTTGGTGGTAACGAAACAGTGAAATTAAAAAATGGGATCAGGCTTCTGACGGACAAGCTTATTACTCTTAAGCAAAGGTTGAACAGTATTAGCGGTGATTCGGCCGAAAGAGAACGAAAACTGGACCTGCTCAGGTTTCAGATAGATGAAATCAGAGATGCCGGCCTCAAAACTAATGAAGATGAAGAATTAAAGAACAGAAGACATCTGCTTATTAATGGAGAAAAGCTACTAAAAGGACTTACTGGTGTGTATGCAGAATTATATGAGGGAAATGTCAGGAATTCAGGGGCTATTGATATATTAAACGATTGCCTTAGTACCTTGACAGAATTGACCGTTATTGATGAAAAGCTTGAGAGTTTCAGAACCGCAATTGAGAGTATGGTCTATCAGCTGGAAGATATAAAGCCGGATATCAGAGCTTATTTTGACGGCATAGATTTCAAGGACAGTGACATAAATCTCCTGGAGGAACGGTTGGACCAAATTAACAAGTTGAAAAGAAAATACGGAAACAGCATAGATGAAATAGTTGCATATATGGACAAAGCATCAGAAGAGTATGAAGAGCTCATAAACAGTGAGAAGCTTTCTTTGGAAATAGAAAAGGAAATGGAAGATGTAAAGAAGGAATATTCGATAGAGGCATTCAAGCTCTCAGAAAAAAGAAAAATTTTGGCACCAAAACTGGAAAAGCTCATTGAAAACGAGCTTCAGGAGCTTAATATGCACGGTTCAAGATTTGTAATAAAGGTTACGCCGGAGGAAAGCACTATGACCAGCAATGGATTTGACAAAGTGGAGTTCCTGCTTTCTCCAAATCCGGGAGAACCGGAAAAGCCTCTGTCAAAAATAGCCTCAGGGGGAGAAATGTCCAGGGTAATGCTTGCAATAAAGAATGCATTTTCTGAAATAGAGAAGGCCCCATGTGTTGTATTGGATGAAGTTGATGCAGGAGTAGGAGGTCAGACAGCAAACATGGTGGGGCAGAAGATAAAGTCAATTTCAAAAAATTCGCAAATACTCTGCATTACTCACTTACCGCAGATAGCAAGTTTGTCGGACAACCACATATATGTTGAAAAATTAATAGAGGGCAACAAGACATATACTAGGATGAAAGTATTGAATGATACTGATAGGATAAAGGAAATTGCCAGGATGCTCGGTGGAAACGAGAATATAGAAGCATCTATGGCTCATGCAAGAAAATTGATCGGGAAAATGTAAACAAAAATTACATTTTCCTGATTTTTTTCATTTCGAAAAAGATTGCCTTCTTTGTTATTGAAATCGCACAGTACCAATGTAAAAACTGTCGTGGGTTCAATATATTAAAAGAATAATAGGACTTTAAAAAGGTTAACTTAAACAAGAGGGATTTCTGAATTGAAGGCGGACTCTTCTGGGGAATCAGGAGAGTGATGCTATTGCATAGAAAAAAACGCAAAAGAACTTTTTTATACACCACTCTTATAATAACAGTACTCTGCATGACTAATATCGCATTTACTATGTATAGTTTTCCTGATGAAATCAATGTTATACAAGGGCAAAACCAGAAGCTTCCTGACAGCAGGATGTTCCATCTAAGGCTTGATGAAGGCTATAAGGACTGTCTAAACAAAAACACAATCATTTCCTCTTTTATGATGATGGGGGGCAATGACCGGAGCAGAGTAAAAGCAAATCTTATGCTTTTAGGTATTCTTCCGGTAAAAGAGGTCACACTGAATTTTGTGCCGGACATAAAGGTTATTCCATCGGGAGAAGCCATTGGCGTAAAAATTGAATCAAAGGGAGTCCTGGTAGTCGGACTATCCAGCGTAACAGATGAAAGAGGAAGAAAATGCAGTCCTGCAGCAGATGCTGGTTTTGAAGTGGGCGACAAGATATTGGATATTGGCGGAAAAAAGGTGGAAAAAGAAAAGGATATTGTTGATTATCTGAATAAAAGACAAAATAAGGATGATAAGGTAAAGGTACTTGTAGAAAGGGAAGGACGCAGGCATGATTTTAGTGTAAAGCCTGTGAGATGCGAAGAGGACGGTATATACAGGATAGGTTTATGGGTAAGGGATAAGATTGCAGGAGTAGGAACAATGACCTTTTATGACCCGGATAGCAAGGTGTTTGGTGCTTTGGGCCATGGAATAACTGATGTTGATTCAGGGGTGCTGGTGGATATCAATAAAGGGAGCATACTGAAATCAAAAATAGCATCAATTCAAAAAGCAAGGAAAACAGTACCGGGTGAGCTTGTCGGTATATTTCATGATAACAATGATTCTTACGGGACAATTGAAAAAAACACAAGCTTCGGGATATACGGCAAACTCAACAAAAGGCATGACACAGACAAATCAAAGGCAATTTCTATAGGACTGAACAGACAGATAAAAGAAGGGCCTGCAAAAATTCTTACGACAATAGAAGAAGATAAGGTAGAGGAGTTTGATATCGAAATACAGAAAGTGGTGCGTCAGAACAGCTCAGAATCAAAGAGCATGATTATTAAAATAACAGATAAGAGGCTTATAGAAAAGACAGGCGGTATTGTTCAGGGAATGTCGGGAAGTCCTATAATACAGGATGGTAGACTGATAGGATCTGTGACTCATGTACTTGTGAACGATCCGACAAGAGGCTTCGGTATTTCTATAGAGTGGATGCTGAAAGAAGCTGATATTGGCTTTGAAAGCAGATACAAAAAAGCTTCAGGAGAATAAGTAATAGGTATCTGAAAGGCTGTGATTGCACGGCCTTTCAGATTTTTTATCCATAATCTCATGTCGATAAATGTAGAAAAATAGATATTGTTGCTGTACTAATTTGTTTGAAAATGTTTAACGATTATACGGCAGATAATAGAAGGAAATGTTGCTACTTTGTCGAATATCAAGTTTAGAGAATAACAATTTATGGGAGGAATACCGATGAACTTACAAAAAATTAAAATCCTGATAGCAGATGACAACAAAGATTTTTGTATTATTCTAAGTGAGTATCTTACTACACAGCCGGATTTTGATGTGGTCGGCGTAGCGAAGGACGGACTTGAGGTTGTGGATTTAATAGAAAGCAAATATCCCGACGTTGTAATACTGGATATAATAATGCCGCACCTCGACGGTCTGGGAGTTCTGGAGAAGCTGAATTCCATGCAGCTGGAAAAAATACCGAAGGTAATAGTACTTTCAGCTGTGGGTCAGGACAAGATAACACAGAAAGCACTTACACTCGGGGCCGAATACTATGTAGTGAAGCCTTTTGATATGGAGGTATTTGCAAAGAGGATAAGGGAATGCTTCGGTATGATGAACAGTGAAGCTGACAGGAAAACCTACATACAGCCAATAAATATTACCGCACCTGCAGCAACCACTCCAAGAGAACTGGAGTCAGCAATTACCAACATAATACATGAAATCGGTGTTCCCGCTCATATTAAAGGATATGTATACCTGAGAGAAGCAATAACCATGGTTGTTAACAATATGGAGCTTTTGAGCGCTATAACAAAGGAGCTCTATCCTTCAATATCCAGGAAGTTCAATACCACACCAAGCAGGGTTGAGAGGGCTATAAGGCATGCTATTGAAGTGGCTTGGGGCAGAGGACGTATAGATGTGATAAACAATCTTTTCGGCTATACAATACATAATGTTAAAGGTAAACCGACAAACAGTGAATTTATTGCAATGATTGCCGATAAGTTAAGAATAGAAATGAAGATAAGCTGATTTCTCAGCAATTTACTTGTATTTCGATTTAAGGCAGCAGCTATTGTTGATCACATAAAGTAAGAGAAAGTACCTGCTTGCTTGTTATGTATGCTAACGGCAGCCAGGTGCTTTTTCTTTGCGGCAGGTATTAGTATTTGAAGATAACAAACAAATATTATGACGGGAGATATATGACTATGCTTGAGATAAAATCGGAAATCAATCAAAGATGTTTTGAATATAAGGCTATTTTATCAAGATATTTATTGATTCTCATTATTTCTTGTGTTTTAACGGCATCAGCAGCACCATTTATCTGGGGCATCAACATACATGTAGCTCATACGGTAATGGAGACAATATGTGTATACATATCATTTTCCACTTTTTCGATTATATGGAATTCCAAGCATGAGACTTTAGGCATATATAACCTTATAGGATATGGCTTTCTTGCGGTGGCAATATTCGATTCATATCACACCTATACTTGGTTACTTGCCGCTATCTCTACAGAATTGTCTTTTGACCTTTCTACAAGATACTGGATAATCGGAAGGCTTGTAGAGTCATTGTCGCTGTTTGCTTTATCCGTAGGTTTACGGATAAAGGTCAGGAAAAAGTGGGAAGGATTGCTTCTTGTGTCAACCTTTTCAGTCGGGTTATCAATGCTGATATTATATTTCCCCTCAATTATGCCTGTGATGCTGACAGAGCATGGTCTTACATCCGCAAAAGTAACCATTGAATATGGCATTGTCTCGATTTTGCTGATTTCTCTTTACAACCTGAGGAACAGAATAAGAGAGGAAGAGGAAATATCATACGGATATATATTTATGTCGCTGCTTTTTATGATTGCTGCTGAACTGTGCTTCACACTATATATAACTGTAACTGAATTTGTTAATATGTACGGACATGTACTGAAGATAATATGCTACTATTGTCTGTATAAAGCGGTTCATGGCAGCTGTATCGAATATCCCTACGAAAAGCTTGCAGAAGCATATGATAAGCTTGAGGAGGGGAAAATCAAAGTAAAAGAACTGAGTGAT
Source organism: Clostridiaceae bacterium (assembly GCA_041690515.1). Taxonomy (GTDB): domain Bacteria; phylum Bacillota; class Clostridia; order Lutisporales; family Lutisporaceae; genus BRH-c25. Next base: position 14,590 of record JAWLHF010000027.1, read on the forward strand.
ATTCTTAATGATACTCTGGATGCCCTGCCCATTGGAATTTTATACTATGAATCAAATAAAAGGATCAAGTATATGAACAATCGCCTAGAGGAGATACTTGCTTGTGACAGGAATGAGTTATATGGAATTGCTCCGGAAGAATTCCTAAGGGTTTTCCCTACTGAAGAACAGGATGAACAGAATATCTATGATTTGACTAATAAAAGTAAAAAAGATTCAGTAAGCCGAATAAGGACATACAGGAATATGAAGGGAGAGAAGGTCAAACTAGCTTTAACTACACAGAAAATAAAGAATGGATTGTTGGTTTATTTTCACGAAGTTAAAAAGGAGCAGGAGATAGAGAATTTTCATCTGCAGACCCAGACAATACTCAATGCGGTCAATAACTGTGTGATTCTGACTGATAAATTCCACAGAATACTGTTGTATAATGATGCTTTCAATAGAGTTTTTGAAATTGGAGGTATGGATCTTTCCGGATTGGAGATGAGCACATTATACGATATTATCCACATAGATACAGATAATATCCATGAGCTGCTGTATAAGGGAGAAGGTGAGGATCTGCCGCAGCGTGCAACAATTACATCCATGAAGGGCAATATTAAGGAAATGCTTCTTAACGGGACTCCTATAAAGAATATTGAGAAGGAAACCATAGGGGCAATATATGTATTCACTGATATAACAGCCATATATAAGCAGCAGCAGGATATGCAGCAGCAGGAGAAGCTGGCTTTGATTGGGCAAATGGCTGCAGGCATTGTCCATGAGATAAAGAACCCTCTTGCAACCATTAAGGGACTGAGTCAGCTTATAAGGATAAAGTCAAGGGTTGATAAGGTCAGGGAGTATTCTGAAGTCATAGACTCTGCTGTTGATGATGTGACAAAGGTTGCAAATGAATTTTTGAGTTTTGCAAAGCCAAAACCGACTCTGAAGAAGAGAACAAGTCTGAATGGTATAGTTGAAGCAATGCACCTGTTAATCGAGACACAGTGCTATACAAAGAATATAAAAAGCAAATTCAACTACTTTTCTTACCCAATGGAAATAACAGCTGATGAGAGTAAGATAAAGCAGGTCGTGCTGAATATCACAGAAAATGCTATAGCGGCTATGGAGGATAGAACTGATCCTGAGCTTGTGATTTCAACATATTATGACGCCGAAGCTAAAGAGGGAGTAATAAGCATAAAGGACAATGGAAAGGGAATGAGTCCGGAAGTACTGGCAATGCTGGGGACTCCTTTTTATACAACTAAAGAAAAAGGCACAGGTCTTGGACTTGGGATAAGTTATCAGATAATAAAAGAGCACAATGGAAGAATAGATGTGCAAAGTGAAGAGGATGTCGGAACAGTCTTTAAAATTATATTTTCACAAATAGAGGATATGTTGTGAGTGCAAAAATCGCTGAATGCGATTTTTGTATTTTTTTATTCTTTTTTAAGATACTAAAAATAGTGGAGGTGTGTGAATGAAGCTGCAAGGCAGAATTAAAGTAGGCGCAAAAACAAAAGAACTCGTAAATTTCTTGTGTACTGGAGATATTGCCGTTGTACAGCATGATGATATTGACGAGTTGGCCGCAACAGCACTTGTCTATAGCGGTGCAAAAGCGGTCATAAATACTGGAAAAAGCCTGACAGGCAGATTTCAGGCAGCTGGTGCCACAATACTTCTTCAGAACAGCATAAAGGTCATTGATATTAGTTTGCCATTGGAGTGCTTTAAAGATAATGACATGGTAACGGTTTTGGATAATGACATAATAATCAGAAATTATGTTTATAAGAATGTCTGTACAACAGTTAACTGGGACTATATCAATAAAAGGCATCAGTTGTCAAAAGCCAATGAAAACAATGTTATATTAAAATTCCTTGATAATACCATTAACCATGCGTCAAATGAAATGGATAAGCTGGTGTGCTTCACGGGGTATCCTGAGCTGAATATTCAGCTTGAAGGCAGGCATGCGGTGGTTGTTGTTAGAAATAGCAATTCACTTGAAGAGATAGCTATGCTGAAAAGCTATATTGACAAATATAAGCCTGTTTTCATAGGTGTAGACGGAGGGGCGGATATTATAGTCAACAGCGGCTATACACCGGATATACTTATAGGTGATATGGACAGTGTATCAGATATTGGAATTTATAGGAGCCGTGAGTTAGTTCTCCATGCTTATGAGGATGGAAGCTGCCCTTGCTTGGATCGGGTTGCTACTATGAATATTCCTTATAAAATTCTTCCCATAAGAGGAACAAGCGAGGATGCCGCATTAATGCTCGCCTATCACAAGAACTCGGAGCTCATAGTACTGGTTGGAGGACATAGCTGCATGTATGATTTTATGTGTAAAGGGAGGAAGGGAATGGCAAGTACATTCATTGCCAGGACCTTGATAGGAAACAAGCTCATTGACTGTAAGGGTTTGGGTGTTGTTACAGCTGTTGATAATGAGAGGAAGGATGCCTGGTGGGCAAAAATGTAAGTGTAATTATACCCGCTTACAATGAGCAGGCAAGAATAATGAAGACCTTGGAGAGCTTGAAAAGTATTGAGGAAATCGGAGAGATCATAGTTGTTGATGACGGATCTCAGGATTGCACATATCAGATACTAAGCCCCCTGAAGAACATAAGACTTCTGCGTATAGAACAAAACAAGGGTAAGGGTAACGCAGTAAAAAATGCTCTTAATCATGTGAACAACAAATATGTTGCACTTCTGGATGCTGACCTATGTGAAAGTGCCTCCGAGGTTAAAAAGCTCATTGAGCACATAAAGCCGGGTAAAAAAGCCATAATAATCGGGAAGCTGCCGGCTCCCAGCAGAAAAGGCGGTTTTGGCATTGTCAGGAAGATATCAAAAAAGGGCTTTGAACGTCTTACATCTAAAAGGGTTGATTCACTGCTCAGCGGACAGAGAATACTTCCTGCGGACTTCTTAAGGAGCATAGACCTGCCCAACGGTTTTGGCCTTGAGTTCAAAATCACCCTTGAAGGAGTTAGACAGGGTCTTGAGCTTATTGAAGTCCCGGTTGAAATGAGCCATAGAGAAACAGGAAGGGATATAAAAGGCTTTATACATCGCGGGAAGCAATGTTATGATATCGTAAGAATTATATATAGTGAGTTTATGAGGTAGAATGGTTGTATAGGATGGACAAAATCTATGAAAATCGTCTTTGTTATTGTAGTGACTCTGCTTTTGTCTCAGTATTTTATAGAAAAATTGATTACAATGCTTTGTGATATTGATAAAGAAGTATGCTGCACAGTAAACTACAGGGGAAATGCAATACCGGCAATAGGTGGGATAGTATTTATACCTATTCTGCTGGTGGCGATTCTCCTGCTTTTGCTGTCTGGGGCAGGCAGTTTCACAAGCTATGTGAACCATCTTGCTCTGGCATTGAGTATGGGTTTTGTGGGAGTGGTAGATGACCTTGCCGGTGATAAAAGCATAAAGGGCATAAAAGGCCATATAAACAGCACACTGAAAGGCTCCATGACAACAGGCTTTTTGAAAGCTTTTATCGGATTTGTTGTATCATCAATTATAAGTTCAGCCATGGTAAACACTCCTTCGGAATTTGTAACTAATATCTTTGTTATTTCATTATCTGCAAATACTCTGAATATTTTTGACTTAAGGCCGGGCAGGGCGGTAAAAGTTTTTACAGCAGCCTCACTTATGATTATATCTGGGGCAATAGGAAGATTTGAGGAAGCTGCTCCGCTGATTGTGCTCGTCGGGGCTGCTTTACTGTATATACGTTATGATCTTAAAGAGATATGCATGCTTGGGGACACTGGAGCCAATATACTGGGTATAACACTAGGATACTACATAGCCGTGTTTTCCAATATGAATATAAAGCTGATAATTTTAGCTTTGCTTATTTGTGTGAACTTGGTATCTGACAGAATATCAATAACTGAATTAATCAAGAGAAACAGGGTGCTTTCATATATTGACAGCTTAGGAAGGGGAGAAATAAGTAAAAATGATAGACATAATTAAAGCCAGGGTAAATGATATCTGCTATAGTGATGATACTATTACAAGGTTCAATATAGAAAAGGAAGGCAGATTTTATAATTGTATAAATTATAACCGGCTTACCGGTAAAATTGAAAAGAACGATTCTGTTCTTTTGAATACTACAGCAGTGGAACTTGGCCTCGGGTCCGGAGGTTTTCATTTTGTTCTGGCGAATCTGACCAGAGATATATACATGAATATTGGAAAAGGCCATATTATGAAGCTCAGATATACACCTATGCAGATCAACTGCATGGCTGCAGAAGCTCAGGAAAGTCCATATCATGAAATATACAACAGCTTCGAATCCCTTGAGTGCATGCCTGTTATTGTCGGTTCACTCCACAGTATGGTTGCACCTATATCCCGCACATTGAAGGATCTGGCAGGAAAAAAAAAGATAGTATATATCATGACTGACGGAGGGGCTCTGCCAATTTGGATGAGCGATACGGTGAAAAGACTTGTAAAGGACGGCTTGATATCAGCGACAATTACATATGGAAATGCTTTTGGCGGTGATTTTGAGTGCATAAACATATATACTGCTTTAATAACAGCAAAGCAAGTATTGGAGGCCGATGCCGCCATCATATGCATGGGTCCCGGGATTGCAGGTACGGATACCAAATATGGTTTTAGCGGTATCGAGCAGAGTCACATAGTAGACGCTGTGAATAACTTGAAGGGAAAAGCCATAGCAGTGCCGAGATTATCCTTTGCAGACAGCAGGGAGAGGCACTTTGGCTTAAGTCATCATAGCAGGATGGCTCTTGGCAGGCTATGCTGCACAAAAGCCCATTTAGCCCTTCCGAAGCTATCTGGGCAGAAGTGGGAGCTCATAAATAAGCAGTTGGAGGATAGCGGAATACTTCTCAAGCATGAGGTAAGTTTCTGGGAGACCCACCAGGTTGAAAAGCTTCTTGAAAAGGAAGAAAGTCAGCTTGACAGGATGGGAAAAAGCTTCAGTCAGGATAAGGAGTACTTTGTTACTTGCGGGCTTTCTGCATTTCTAACCATCAGTTAAGCCTTTGTCTATACGTTTCTAAATATTCCTTCAATGTTATCTGCTTATTATTAATCAATGATAGATGCTCCATCAACTCATTGAATTTTCCAATAAAATGAAATCCATTTCTATTAACATATTTTATCATTATAACACCAACCTTTCTCTCCTATTATATGTACAAGCAATGGATATATTCCCAAGAAAACTAAATAGCAGCGAACCTTTCAACAGAACATCCCTGTAGGACAAAATATCAAATACAATCATAATATATTGCCTTAGAGCATATTATCTGTTAGCAATATGTTTCGTACCAAATACCCTATGTTGAATACCGGCGGTGCGAAACATTCACTTTGAATTATTGGAGATATAAGCACACTATATGATGAATCGTGACCGACAAAAGCTGAGAGGGGGTATTTCTTTTGCTGGACAGCCTGAATGACTCAATAAAAAAGCACCTGGCAGATAATATATGGGCTTATTTGATTGTGGTATTTTTGTTCATGCTTGGAATAAGCATGGGCGCACTTACTGTAAATAACATTGATGATATGTCCAGGACGGATGCAATCACATACATAGAAGGGTTCCTTGACCTGACTTCAAGGAACGAGCTTCAGTCATCATACATATTGAGGCAGTCCATAAAGTTCAACATGTATTTTTCTATAATTCTGTTTTTGTCAGGTTTGTTTTACCTTGGTATAATAATTATTCCGCTGCTGATTATTTTCAGGGGTTTCTGCATAGGTTTTTCGATAGCTTTCCTCACAGAGAATATAGGACGGAACGGATTCCTCCTGTCCCTTGGCTCTGTGCTTCCACAGAATCTTATATATGTTCCGGTTATAATCGTAATGGGAGTCATAGGTTTTAATTATTCCCTCTGGACTCTTCGAAACAAATATTTTAAGAAATTCGGTGCCGTACCAAATCTTATGGCTACATATTCCTTTACATCACTGGTGCTGTTTATACTACTTGTTGCAGGCTGCATTGTGGAAGCATATGTGACGTCCCTGATAGTAAGAATAATCACCCCCTATATTATATAGATTAAAGACAAGAGGGCTGAGGATGGATAGAGAAAAGACGGTTGGATTCTTTCATATATTTATAATTGCTATTGTCATTCTATTCATGATAATAGTGATAGTGCCTTATGGTATCGATAAAGCGGTACACTTTTTCATAATGGAGATTATGCCGGGAAGCAATTCAATTATCGTGTTCAGAAATCTTCCAGATAGTAGAGAAATATTAACTAGATATTTTGAAATATTAAAAATGTTAACAAACTTTATGTAAAATTTTCATTTGTTGGAGGATTTTCAACATTAATGTTGAATTACTGTAATGATATTGTAATAAAGGGGATATGATTCTTATGAATTATCTAGAATTGTTCTTAAGTTATCTCATTCAGCATAAGGACTTGTCAGCAAACACGCTAGAATCCTATAAGAGAGATATCAAGCAATTCGAAGTATATCTCAAGGAACACGCTCTGACTTTAGAGAAAGTTACAAAAACAATTATCATTACATATTTGATAGCATTGCAAAAGACCGGTAAGGCAACCTCTACCATATCAAGAAATCTTGCTTCTATAAGGTGCTTTTACCAGTTCATGATGAATTCCAGATTTATTGATACAGATCCATCTGCAAACCTTGAATCTCCAAAGGTTGAGAAGAAGCTTCCATCTATACTCACAAAAAAGGAAGTGGAGCTCTTGCTGGAGCAGCCTGTACCTACTGAGGCAAAAGGAGCAAGAGATAAAGCTATGCTTGAGCTTCTTTATGCTACAGGAATAAGAGTGACTGAGTTGGTTTCATTGGATATAGGAGATGTAGACCTGAACTCAGGTATGATTGTCTGCAGAAGCAGTGATGTGAAGTCACGATCTATACCACTTGGTAATATTGCTGTAAAATATCTCAGGATATATCTTAATGATTTCAGAAAAAAGCTTTGTACCAATGAAGACAACACTCTGATGTTTGTGAATTTCCATGGACAGAAAATGACTCGCCAGGGTTTTTGGAAGATAATCAAGTATTACACAGCTAAAGCCAAAATAAACAAGACCATTACCCCTCATACCCTGAGGCATTCGTTTGCGGTGCACCTTATAGAAAATGGAGCTGATCTGCAGGCGATACAGGAGATGCTCGGTCATTCAGATATCTCTACAACTCAAATATACAGCAAATTGAATAAAAACAAGATAAAAGAAGTATACAGCAAGACTCATCCAAGGGCTTAGAAAGCCCTTTTGGAATTTTTGGAGATAAAAATTTTATGACAGAGGACAGTGTTTAAATATGTTGGTAATGCATATTATGATTCTTATGAGAATTTAAACGGTACTTGCCAGTGTTTTTTCAATGATGAATATAGATATAGTAATATCAGTAGACTAAGATAAGTGCATAAAGGTAATGAAGTGATATTAAGAAGTGTGATTCAGGAGGGAAATATGATAGAAAGAGTGATACTTATAGTAATGGACAGCGTAGGAATCGGAGAGCTTCCTGATGCTGGAAGATATGGAGATGCAGGCAGCAATACCCTGGGCAATATAGCAGCAAGTGTAAAGGACTTTGGTTTGAAGAATCTTGAAGCCATAGGACTGGGGAACATCGACGGTACTCCGGGCATAGAGAGCACAGATCATCCAAATGGAAGCTACGGGAGAGCCAGAGAGCTGTCACCGGGTAAAGATACAACAACAGGACATTGGGAAATTGCAGGTATAACATTGGAACAGGCTTTTCCTACATTCCCGAAAGGCTTTCCAAAGAATATTGTGGAAGCCTTTGAAGAAGCGATAGGAAGGAAAACTCTTGGTAATGAAGTTGCATCAGGTACTGAGATTATAGCGAGGCTGGGTGATAAGCATGTGGAAACAGGCTGGCCGATAATATATACTTCAGCTGACAGTGTATTTCAGATAGCAGCCCATGAGGAGGTAATACCGCTTTCAGAACTGTACGGGATGTGTGAAAAAGCCAGAGCAATTCTTAAGGATGAATATGCTGTGGGGAGAGTTATAGCAAGGCCTTTTATTGGAAGTAAGGATAGTTATAAAAGGACTTCCAACAGAAGGGATTTTTCCCTGAAGCCGATTAAAAAAACCATTCTGGATGTCATAGCAGAAAACGGTATGAATGTGATGGCGGTTGGGAAGATTGAAGATATCTTTGCGGGAGCAGGTGTAACCGAGGCAGTCCATACAAAAAACAATATGGAGGGTGTGGATATGACTCTGGAATATATGGCCTCAGATAAAAAAGGGCTGATATTCACTAATTTGGTTGATTTTGACATGCTTTTCGGTCACAGAAATGATGTTGCGGGATATGCTGAGGCTCTTATGGAGCTTGACGCAAGGATACCCGAAATTCAAAATGCAATGAAGGACACCGATGTTTTGATAATCACAGCTGATCATGGCTGTGACCCTACAACTGACAGCACGGATCATTCAAGAGAGCATATACCGATACTTATATATGGGAAGAATATAAAAGAAGGTGTGAATATAGGCACAAGAAACGGCTTCTGTGATATAGGGGCTACAGTTCTAGAACTTCTTGGGCTTCCACCGGAAGTGGAAGGAAAATCATTTAAGAAGGAGATTATGGGGGTATAACTGATGAAAAAGGATATGATGTCAAGAGTTAATGAGGCAAGGGATTATATACTCAGTAAGGTTGAGAATGCTCCGGAGATTGCCCTTATACTAGGCTCCGGCCTTGGGGATATGGCTGAGGAGGCAGAAAACAAGAAGGTAATTGAGTACACGGACATACCTAACTTTCCTGTTTCAACGGTGCAAGGCCATAAAGGAAGATTGGTGTTCGGAACCTTAAGGGGCAGGAGAGTAATTTTTATGCAAGGCCGCTTCCATTATTACGAAGGTTACCGAATGGAGGATGTGGTTTTTCCGGTATGGGCATTTAAAGCTCTTGGTGTAAACAAGCTGATAGTGACGAATGCAGCCGGAGGAGTAAACACATCTTTTAAACCCGGTGATCTCATGCTGATAAAGGATCATATAAATTATACTGCAAACAACCCTCTTATAGGGCCCAATATTGAGGAATTTGGTCCAAGATTTCCCGATATGTCAGAAGCATATTCAAAAGAAATGTCTGATGTGGTTAGGGCATGTGCCATAGAAAATGGTATCAGAATGCAGGAAGGCACATATATATTCTTTACAGGTCCAAGCTATGAGACTCCTGCTGAGATACGAGCCTGCAGGATACTGGGAGCAGATGCAGTGGGAATGTCTACAGTACCTGAAGTTGTTGCGGCAAACCACAGTGGTATAAAGACCGCGGGAATATCCTGCATAACAAATATGGCAGCGGGGATATTGGATCAGCCTTTGAACCACAGAGAGGTAATGGAAACTGCTGAAAAAGTAAAGGAGAGCTTTTCCAAACTGATAAAAAACGTGGTGGAAAGAATATAAGAATATGGTATTCGGGGGTAACGAAGATGGATCTAAGAGCAAGGATAGAAAAAGCGTCAGGCTATATAAAGGAAAAGTCAGGTTTTGAACCGGAGATAGGCATAATACTGGGTACCGGGTTAGGCTCCTTGGGAGATCATATTGAAAAGGTGTCTGTCATTGACTATTCGGATATACCTGAATTTCCTGTGTCAACTGTGTTCGGACACGCCGGAAGATTGATACTGGGATATTTGGAGGGAAAAAAGGTTGCTGCAATGCAGGGAAGGTTTCATTATTATGAAGGTTACTCCATGCAAGAAGTCACAATGCCTGTAAGGGTCATGAAGCAGCTGGGAATAAAACTGCTTATAGCAAGCAATGCTTGCGGCGGCTTAAATCCTAACTTTAATGCAGGGGATATAATGGTGATAACAGATCATATAAACTTCATGGGAACGAATCCTCTTATCGGACCGAATCTTGAAGAGTTCGGACCCCGCTTTCCCGACATGTCGGAGGTATACGAAAGGGAAATGGTAGAAGCCCTTGAGAAGACGGCAGCATCACAGGGAATAAAGGTACACAGGGGAGTCTATGGGGCTGTAAGCGGGCCTAATTATTGTACAAAAGCTGAGCTTAGGATGATGATAAAGCTTGGCTCCGATACAGTTGGAATGTCCACAGTACCGGAGGCGATTGTTGCAAGGCATTGCGGCATAAAGGTGGCAGGTGTATCTTGTATAACTGATATGGCTATACCTGATACAATGATACCTCCTACTCATGAGGAAATTGTGAGGGTCGCCGAGTCAGTAAAACCTAGGTTCGTATCCCTTGTAAAGGGGTTTGTAAAAGAGGTGCAGATATAATGAGGATGTATGATGTCATCATAAAGAAGAGAAACGGTGAAGAGCTTACAAAAGAGGAAATACAGTTTTTCATAAAGGGATATACACAAGGTACCATCCCTGATTATCAAGCTGCAGCACTTTTAATGGCAATATATTTTAAAGGAATGAACAAGAGAGAGACTGCAGAGCTTACAATGGCTATGGTAAACTCAGGGGAGACAGTGGACCTCTCTGAAATAAAAGGAATCAAGGTAGACAAACATTCCACAGGGGGAGTAGGAGACAAAATCAGCTTGATTGTTATTCCCCTTGTTGCATCATTGGGAATACCTATTGCAAAGATGAGCGGAAGAGGCTTGGGGCATACCGGAGGTACCATTGACAAGCTTGAAGCTATTGAAGGCTTCAAGACAGAGCTTACCAGGACAGAATTCATCAACAATGTCAACAAGTATAAAATGGCCATTTCCGGGCAGTCAGGAAATCTAACCCCTGCAGATAAGAAGCTTTATGCATTAAGGGATGTAACGGCTACAGTCGATAGCATACCGCTTATAGCAAGCTCAATTATGAGCAAAAAAATAGCTTCAGGAGCTGACTGTATAGTGCTTGATGTAAAAGTAGGCTCAGGAGCTTTTATGAAATCAGTCGAGGAAGCAAAAGAGCTTGCAAAAACCATGGTTGAAATCGGAAAATCGCTGAACAGGAAAACTGTTGCAGTTGTTACGGATATGAGCCAGCCCTTGGGTCATGAAGTAGGCAATTCAAATGAAATCATCGAAGCAATTGAGGTCTTGAAAGGCAAAGGCTCGGAGGATGAGACAGAGGTAGCTTTGACAATAGCCTCCTATATGGCGATTCTGGGTGGTGCTTTTAATGATTTTGACAAAGCTTATAACGGATTGAAGGAGATAATAAGAAGCGGAAAGGCGATTGACAAGCTTAAGCATTTGATTCAGATACAAGGCGGAGATCCGGAGGTAGTTGAAAACATCGACAGGCTTCCAAAAGCCCGATATCATATCGAAGTACATTCAGGGCATGAAGGCTATGTGAACTCAATAGATGCTGAAAGTATAGGGATTGCGGCAATGCTCCTCGGTGCTGGAAGGAGAACAAAGGAAGACAGGATAGACTTCTCTGCCGGAATAACCATGATCAGGAAAGTAGGAGATGCAGTGAAAAAGGGCGATAAGCTTTGTGTTCTCCATACCAACCTTGAAAGGGTGGAAGATGCGAAGAAGATTGCACTTGCCGCATATGTCATAGGGGATAGTCCGGTTGAGATAAACAAGTATGTATATGAGGTTATAAAATAGAAAAATGCGACATAAGGAAGAACGGGTAACACGGTTTTCCTATGGAAAAACACTGAAATTCACTGAATACACGGAGGGGAAGGTAAACCTCTGTGTCATCCTGAGCTGGCGAAGGATCTTTGACCCTAAAGGAATACATGAGTACTATTCATGGGTTGAGCAAGAAAGTTAAGATTCTTCACTGCGTTCAGAAGGACATCGTAATTGAGAAGTTATTGAGTTTCCGTGTAATCGCGGAGCGATTCTGTGTAACATCCGTGTGTTCAGTGTTAACCGTTCCCCGCTTACTTATGTCGCATTTTTCTTCTTTTTGCAATTGCATAACAGAACCTGCTGCAGGGAAATATAAAAGTAAATTAAGCTGGTAGGAGGATTGTTATGTATAATTTTACAAGATTAAATATATTATCAAAAAAGCTGATATCCATATTGACTGTTATTGCAATCGTATCTCTCGGATTATTCTTTCCCGTTAATGCTGATGATATGAATCTGAACTGCAAATCAGCGGTACTTATGGACTTCGGAACAGGCAAGCTGATATATGAACAGGACTCACATGAGAAGCTGGCACCGGCAAGTGTTACGAAAGTAATGACAATGCTCCTGACTATGGAGGCGTTAGAGAGCGGAAAAATCGGTTTTGATGATAAGGTGACCATAAGCCTTCAAGCATCAAGCAAAAATAATAAAGGTACAATGCTGCTTCTTGATGCAGGTGAAGTGAGGACGGTAAAGGAACTTCTGTACGGCATAGCTGTAGAATCTGCCAACGATGCTTGTATTGCGATGGCAGAACATATATCGGGAAGTGAAGAGGAATTTGTAAAGTTGATGAACAAAAGAGCAAAGGAGTTGGGGGCTAACGATACCAACTTTGTTAATCCCAATGGATTACCCGCAGAAGGGCATGTGACTTCAGCACATGATATAGCAATTATGTCCAGGGAGCTGCTTAAACACAATCAGATATTTGAGTTCATATCCAAGTATATGGTGACTGTATATGTAGGCAAAAACAATAATGTCAAGAGAGAACTGGTCAATAAGAATAAAATGGTGAGATTTTACAACGATGTGGATGGTATAAAAACAGGTTGGACAGAAGAAGCGGGTTATTGTATATCTGTAACTGCTAAACGGAATAATCTCAGGCTAATCAGTGTGGTCATGGGTGCCCCAAAAGTAGATGTAAGGAATAGGGAAGCAAGAAAGCTGATTGACTATGGATTTGCTAACTTCAACAGTTATCTTGTTTCAAAAAAGGGTGACAGGATTCAAGAAGTGAAGGTTTCAAAAGGCAGCAGCATTAAGGTTAACGCTGTTACGGATAGTGATGTAACAGTACTGCTGAACAAGGGTGAAGAGAAAAATATAAAAAAGACGGCGGAACTGCCTGAAGTTGTAAGTGCACCCTTGAAGAAAGGGCAGAAGATAGGGGAACTGATTATATCCATAAACGATAAGGAAGTAGGAAGGCACAACCTTGTATGCGATACCGATATAAGCAAATCCTCCTTTATAAACAATCTTAGGAATTCCTTCATATACTGGTTCGGAACATCAAAAAAATAAATATGGGAAAATGTTTCGCACAATTTGAATTCAATGTAAAATGTAGGGTGAGAAATATATAAATAACAAAGGGGTTTAAGATATCTTGAACCCCTTTGTCTTGTGTATTTGATACAAATATATTAGAATATAGAAGAAAATATTTTTATGATCAGTAATAAATATAAAAGGCTAACAATGGTAAATAAGATGACATAAATATAATTATGTCACGTAAGGGAGAGGTCTCATGGAATTACTTAACAGGTTCTTATACTATCTGAATCTGAATTTTGGCATATCATCGCTTTTATATAGTCTGCCCGGTATTGTGGCAGCTTTTACAATACATGAATGTGCCCATGCGCTGGCAGCCTATATTATGGGAGACAACACTGCGAAACAGTATGGCAGATTGACGCTGAATCCAATAGCTCATATTGACCCCCTTGGGTTCCTGTGCCTGATTGTCACAAGACGTTTTGGATGGGCGAAGCCGGTGCCGGTAAACGATCTTAATTTTAAAGACAGGAAAAAGGGGATGCTGATTGTATCCTTGGCAGGGCCAATGTCCAATTTTATCACAGCTATGTTGATTGCTGTATCCTATGCTTTGTTCTATCCCAGACTGGGTTCCGCAATGATAGAAATACTGCAGATTGCATATATCATAAATCTCAGCATTGGTGTCTTCAACCTGATTCCAATACCGCCCCTTGACGGTTCAAAGATATTGGAAGTGTTTCTTTCAAACAAACAGAAGTTTTTTATCAGAAAATATGCGATGTATTCCAATATAATCATAATATTACTTATTTTCTCCGGTGTAATTGGTATGATACTGGGACCGGCGATTATAGCATTGGATTGGATTATTAATTCTGCTGTAGGATTATTTCTATAGCAGTGTTTAATACTATTATAAATCTACTTTTGGAGGATTATTATGACTAAGCAAAGGATTATGAGCGGCATGAGACCGACAGGAAGTCTTCATCTCGGCAACTATTTCGGAGCGCTTGAGAACTGGGTTAGGCTCCAGAAGGAATATGAGTGTTTCTTCTCTATTGTTGACTGGCATGCGCTGACTACCGGATATGAAGACACATCTGAGATAAAGAATAATGTTATGGAAATGGCTATAGATTGGTTAAGTGCAGGTTTGGACCCTGAGAAGAGTACGATTTTCCTGCAGTCCAATATAAAGGAGATTGCAGAGCTTCATCTGCTGCTTTCTATGGTGGTGCCTCTTTCCTGGCTTGAAAGATGCCCCACCTATAAGGATCAGCTGGTGCAGCTTAAGGAGAAGAATATTGCAACCTATGGCTTTCTTGGATATCCGAATCTTCAGGCTGCAGATATTCTTGTGCATAAAGCGGCAGTTGTCCCTGTTGGGGAAGACCAGCTTCCGCATTTGGAGCTGAGCCGTGAAATAGCTAGAAGATTCAACTATATGTATGGAGAGACCTTTCCTGAGCCTCAGGCAAAAATGAATCAGATAAAAGTACTGCCGGGGCTGGATGGAAGAAAAATGAGCAAGAGCTATGAGAATACCATAGCATTGTCGGATTCTCCCGAAACTATAAAGGAGAAGGTCAAGAAGATGATAACAGATCCGGAAAAGATAAGGAAGAATGATCCGGGTCACCCTGATATTTGTACTGTTTATGCCTTCCACAAGGTATTCTCGGAAAAAACTCATCTGGAGACCTATAATGTATGTAAGACAGGTGCATTGGGCTGTGTATCCTGCAAGAAGAACCTGGCAGATAATATAGTGGAATTCATGGCTCCTATGTATGAAAGGCGGCAGAAGCTGGAAAATAATAAGGATGAAATCATAGAGATACTAAGAGCAGGTACAAAGCATGCCCGGCTGATTGCGAAAGAGACCCTGGAAGAAGTAAGAGAAAAGATGAAACTTATGGAATTGGAGTAATAGCATGGCCATAAACGTCAAGCTGCAAGCTTTTGAAGGCCCTCTGGACCTTTTGCTGCATCTAATTGAAAAAGCAGAAGTAGATATATATGATATACCCATTGCAGAGATAACAGATCAATATCTTAGTTATATAAACATGATGGAGATACATGATCTGGAGGTTTCGAGCGAATTCCTTGTTATGGCTGCAACGCTCCTGGAGATTAAGTCAAGAATGCTGCTGCCAAAGCCCAGAAAGGAAGACGATGGCACAGAAGCTGCAGACCCAAGGGAAGAGCTAGTACAAAAGCTTATTGAGTACAAGAAGTATAAGGAAGCATCTTTGGAGCTTAAAGATAAGCTTGGTATATATGAGAAAGTCTTTTATAAGGATCCTGAACCTATAGAGGATTATATTACGGATGTGACTTCTATATCCAATGTTTCTCTGGACATGCTCTATATAAGCTTCAGGAACATTCTATTAAAGAGCCAATCCAAAAAGAGAAACAGCTTCAGTGAAATCTACAGAGAAGTTGTGACTGTAGACGATAAAATAAGGCTGATAAGCAAGCTATTGATAAGCAAACCTTCGTTCTATTTTGAAGATTTGTTTGTTAACAGCTGCAACAGATACGATATTATAGTGACTTTTCTGGCAGTACTGGAGCTTATTAAGAGAAGAAGTGTGAATATTGAACAGGAGAGGAACTTTGATAAGATACTGATAAAGAGAAGGGCAAAAGACGCATGAAGGGATGGATTTTATTATGGATATCAGAGAAATAAAGTCAATTGTAGAAGGTCTTTTGTTTGTAGCAGGGGATGCTGTACCTATTAAGGAAATATGTAGCATAATCAATATTGATGAAACTACTTTAAAGAGAATAGTGAATCAGATGATGGACACCTTTAGTGAGGAGAACAGAGGTGTTCAGATAATTGAGGTAAACAATTGCTACCAGTTTTGTACAAGACCTGAGCATTATGAGTACATTGAGAGACTGGTAAAGCCTCAGGGCAGGCAGGGACTATCCCAGGCTTCTCTTGAGACTCTTGCAATCATAGCCTATAAGCAGCCTATAACCAAATCACAGGTGGATTACATCAGGGGAGTAAAATCGGAAGGTTGCATTTCCAGACTTATAGAAAAGGGACTTATAGAAGAGACCGGAAGAATGGACGGACCGGGACGACCCATATTATATGGGACCACTGATAATTTTCTGAGGCTGTTCGGATTAAAGAACCTCAAGGAGCTTCCGGTGCTGAAAGAACTTAGTGAAGAGGCAGGTGCTTAAGAATACTGAATACATCTTTAGTTAATAAAGATGTATTATTTTTTTATTTTTGAGAAAAAATAGAAGGAAGGAATATAGCGAAGTTACCCCAAAGTAAGCATGGGGAGGATTTATGATGCTTTATGCTTTGATTGCAGTATTTTTCATACTGCTCCTTCTATATTTGATGCCGGTTGTCATAAGCATAGATATGAAAAAAAATAATGATAATGATAAAATCACCATAAGGCTGAAAACTCTGTATGGTCTGTTGATGTTGAGATCTGAAATTCCGTTCCTGATTGTATCCTTTGAAAATGGAAGACCAACACTAAAGTACAAGCTTGAAGTTCCTAACAGGAAAAGAAGCAGGCTTTGGGGAAAGTTCACCAAGCTCCTTACTTTAGAAGAGGGAGAAAACCTTTACAAGAGATTTAAGGAAAAGAAGAATATCCTGCTGCCTGTATTGAGGTATGTAAAAAGAAGAACTAATATCAGAGAATTTGAACTGAAGCTTGATTTTGGACTTGGAGATGCTGCAGAGACAGGAATATTGTATGGTATTGTCTGGATAGTAATAGGAAATATGATGATGCTTATAAGAGGAAATCTGGGTGGAAATAAACCCAGTATATCTATAATCCCCGTGTTCGCTAAAATACACTTGGGTGTTGATTTTACTTGTATAATAAGTATTAAATTAGGTCATATTATAAATGCTGGAATTAAGGCGATACCTGCTTTTATGTCAGGTGTAGAGAATTAAGCGTGATTAATATATATTAGAAGGATGTGTTTAGCTTGAATCAGCCTGTAGAAAGTCTAATGAAGACCACAATGGAAAATATAAAGAATATGATTGATGTAAATACAGTAGTCGGCGATGCGGTAGAAACAAGTGACGGTACTGTTATTGTGCCTGTATCGAAGGTATCCTTTGCATTTATTGCAGGCGGAGGAGAGTATTCAGGAGCAGCAGACAAGGAAGAGGGGGATTCTTCAAAATATCCCTTTGCAGGTGGCAGCGGAGCGGGTGTGACGGTACAGCCTATTGGATTCTTAGCCACATCAAACGGACAGCTGAAGGTAATACCGGTAAGGTACGGCAGTGCTGTGGACAGAATAGTTGATATGGTGCCTGAACTTATCAACAATGTGGAGGAATACCTGAATAAAAGAAAAGACACAGGAGAAGAAAATTTAGAGATGTAGGAAGGAGTCATACTCCTTCCTTTTTAATACTAAAATTTGCTATAATATAGTATATAAATGTCGAAATAATTAAAAAGATTATATAG
>JAWLHF010000028.1:0-32260 GCA_041690515.1 Clostridiaceae bacterium
TAGTCTTCCAGCTTCAAATCTGCAAAGGCCGTAATCGGTAAGCTTTGGATTATGAGAAGCAGGCATAAGGAAATGAGCAGCATTCTTTTAACCATTTAAAAACCCCCTTAATTTTTCGATACAGAATTCAAGGATTATACGTTAATTCTACACAATACTACATTTACTCAGTTTTAATGATATGTTTTCTGTTAGTAACAAAGAGTGTTTTGATTTCAAAAATATTTCAAAGTGAAGACAATAGGGGACGAATTGTTGTGGCTCCCCTGCTGGTGTGCATTTACTAAAGGTCTTTCTGTGAATACTCCCTATTAAAACAAATGTTAATGTGCTATAATTATATAGATAGATTCAGTGACCGCAGTCACATACTATAGTCATTTTACAATTTTTTCGCATTATTTGTCAATATGGGGTGAAGCTTGTGAATAAAGAAAAAAATAGTAATAGGAAAATTAAAGCCATTGAAACGAAAAGGAGAATCTATGAAACTGCCAATCGATTATTTAGAGAGTATGGTTATGATAATGTAAGCGTAGATTCTATAGTACAAGCAGCAGGGGTATCCAAAGGTGCTTTCTATTTGTACTTTGATTCAAAGGATTCTCTGACTGCCGCTTTGATTAACGATATGGTAAATGAAGTGGATCTGAACTATAAATCCTATCTGGAAGCTTTCCATGACAGTACAGCAGCATCTGATATTCTCATTTCTCTGATTGGAAAAATAGCTGATATTATCGTCTGCACCATAGGTTATGACAATATGAAAACTGTATATAAGGCACAAATAACAAAAACTATAAATACAGATGCCATAATGAATTATAATAGGGAACTCTACAAAATGTTCAATTATATAATCAGCAAAGGCATACAGCAAGGGGAATTTAGAGCTGATAAGCCTGTTGATATACTTACAAAGCATTGTATTATGGCAATAAGAGGGCTTACTTATGAATGGTGCATACGGCATCCTGACTTTGATTTGAAGGAAGAAGCACTGAAGCATTTTGAAATACTGCTGACAGGCATTAAAAAATAAATTGCTTAATCATAACCACCCGCCCAAAGGGTGGTTCTTTGTTTTACTGGATCTTTACGTTAACAGCATATTTTGATGTTGGAGAGATGAAAAACATTCGTTTTATTATAGCTTCTCCTATAAAAAAACGGCTTCCTATGCTCCACAAAGCTATGGAAGCATAAGAAACCGTGTCCATTGTCAAGAATCACATGATGATTAATTTATTACTTATTAATAACTATTTTTCTCCCCTGCTTTTTCCATTCGCCGAATTCAGCTGCAGCAGTGAAAAGTGCGTCCGTAGAGGAGTTAAGAGCTGTTTCACAGGAGTCCTGTATGACACCTACGATAAAACCGACACCAACAATTTGCATCGCAATATCATTTGGTATACCAAACAAGCTTGCTGCCAGAGGAATCAAGAGCAGTGATCCCCCGGCCACACCGGAAGCACCTGCTGCACTTACAGCTGCCAATACACTAAGTATTATTGCGGTAGGAATATCCACAGAAATCCCAAGGGTGCGTACTGCTGCAAGAGTAAGCACCGATATAGTCACTGCCGCCCCCGCCATGTTTACTGTAGCTCCAAGGGGAATCGATACCGAGTAAGTATCACGATCCAATCCCAGCTTTTCACACAAGCTCATATTTACAGGAATGTTTGCCGCTGAGCTGCGTGTGAAGAATGCAGTGATGCCACTTTCCCTCAGACACTTGAGAACCAGAGGATACGGGTTCTGACGGATTGTGAAGAAAACAATAATTGGATTTACAACAAGAGCCACAAAAAGCATGCATCCCACCAAGACCAACAGCAGATGCCCATAGCTGAGTAGGGACTCTATACCGCTGGTAGAAATAGAATCAAACACAAGACCCAATATACCCAGTGGCGCAAACCTTATCACAAACCTGACCATTTCGGATAATGCATCTGCAAGATTCGCCATCACAGTCTTTGTTGTATCAGCGGAATTCCTTAATGTAAAACCGAAAAGCAGTGCAAATGCCAATATGCCAATATAATTTGCATTGAAAAGGGCTTTTATCGGGTTATCAACCAGATTCAGCAATAACGCCTTAAGAACCTCACTGATACCGCCGGGAGCTGATATGCTTTCCACACCAGCAACAAGTGTAAGAGTCACTGGGAACATAAAGCTTGCCAAAACCCCAACAA
Organism: Clostridiaceae bacterium; assembly: GCA_041690515.1. Classification (GTDB taxonomy): domain Bacteria; phylum Bacillota; class Clostridia; order Lutisporales; family Lutisporaceae; genus BRH-c25. Next base: position 2,211 of record JAWLHF010000028.1, read on the forward strand.
CTCCGGCCAAAAGTGTTCCTAAAGCATAAAGTACAACAATAGATTTCATATTGGTCTGATGACCTTTCTTATGCTGGGCTATAGCTGATCCAACCAGGAAAAATACCAAGATAGGTGCAATAGCCTTCAAAGCCCCTACAAACAGGGAACCAAGGATAACAACCGGCTGTGCTGCCTCAGGGATCATCAAAGCCAGAATGATACCAATAATAAGGCCAATTATTATCTGCTTCACCAGGCTCAATCGATTCCACATTTCAAAAAGACTTTTCATTATTGTTTTTCCTCCTATAGATAAAATATAAATAAATCCGTGCGCATCATGCTGTTTATGTTGTTCCTGGTTTAGTTACCATAATAATGCACACATCGGCTATATTATCACAATTTTCTGCATCCGGGAAGATATTTCGTAATTTATGTAAATTTCTTTATGTTAATAATATTTCGTATATTTCGGCTATATAGAAAAACCTCCTTTATTTTAGTTTCAGTTTTATATTCTCCATCATTTACTCAAACTATTTATCTAAACCAATGATGTTTGATCCGGCATTTTGAATAATAAGCCTTATGGGTGTTTTTTCCTTTTTTCTGTACTTGTCCCACAATAAATGATATATTGGAATTATAATTTGTAGAAATATATTATATTTTGGAAGGTGAGTGAGATGAACCTTATGGATAAGAAGGATATAATAAAAAAGTATCAAACCGATGATTTGATAGTCTATTGGATCCCTAAGAAGTGCACCCACGCCTGTGCATGCTGGCGGGGCCTTCCTGAAGTATTCAAACCCAGGGAGAGGCCATGGATAGTGATGGAGGGAGCAACAGCAGAACAGATAATAGAAACCATAGACAAATGTCCCTCTGATGCCCTGAAATATGAGCTGCCGGATGGCTCCAAGGTAGATCCTGCTTTGGCAGTAGGCCCCGGACTGATCAGCAACACCCGAAGCTGAAAAGAAAACCCTGGAAGAAATGCTCTCCCAGGGTTTTGCATGTATCTGCCCTACTCCCTATAGTCAATGCAAACCAGTGGCTATAGGCTAATAATCTTCTCAAGGTTTTCCAGTAAAAAGTGTACTCCCTTACTATCGAATACAACCTTTTCATATTCTTTTCCCTGATAATTTGCCAGTTCAGTATGTATTCCGTATTTCATGGATTCCGGAGGCACTATGGTCTTCTTTTTCCCCTGCCCGTCCTCTTCCTCAGCCAGAATACCCATTTTTTTCAGCTGCCTGTTGAGTTCCATACCGCTTAGTTTTTTGCTTATATGAGGATTAATGACTTTATTGATGCATTGAGAAAAGGCATTTACACCGATACTTCCTTCAGGAAACTCCACTTGCTGCTTTTCTTCCTCAGTGATAATAAAAGGCAGCTTCTTCCTGTCAAGATTCTTGTCCGCCAGGCTGCCATCTATTGTCATCTGCAGAATCTCATTTACATAGAAAAGGCACCTTATGATCCGAGGATCCTCCAGGAAGCTTTCCTTCTCGATTTTGGACCCGTCAATCGGGTTTATCCCGTTTGCCATCTTATCCAGCACAATTCTTGCTTTCTTTATTTTTTCTATGTCGAGATTCATCTTAGATCCCTCCCTGTTACTCAACTACTGTACTTTATATGTCTTCAGAAGTTTGTCCTACTTTGCGTATGCCTTTTACATACTTTCGTCTGCCGCTTCTTCTTATATAACTATTTCTTGTTATATTTATATTTTCCTTTATATTTCTATAAAACGACAGCTTCATTAGTTAATCCGCAATCTGTCTGATAAAGTCAATGCCGGAAGGAGCACTTAAGGGCTTGCCTTCAAGAGCTATACAATACATCTTAGCTCTCTAGGAATGATATATATTTGTCAGCTTTCAGAGAAGGTATTTGTGGAAATTCGTAGAATATTACAGTCTATCATTAATAAGCGAAGGTGATGCTTAATGAGGTCATGTGAAGAAAATTACAATATGGTTATAGAAAATATGAAGATCGTTGATGATCCGGAAAATCTTAAGTGCACCTGCCCCAATACACTATGCGTATGGCACGGACGCTGCCGGGAATGTGTGGCTATACACAGATATCATGAGGACCATGTTCCTGAGTGCTTTCAATTGATTTTTAATAGTAAGGGTGAGAAGAGGTAGGTAGAAAACCGCAATATAAGGCTATGCCTAATATTGCGGTAGTTTTTTTGTGGTGGGGTACGGTGTTATAACCCTAGTTGGCAATAATCCTTGGAATTTCTAGAATACACTTTTGTAAATACTTTTTTATATCCTTCTCCCAAAATCTGATTACCTTCCAATCCATACGTACCAAATCCCCATTATGTCTTTTATCACGTTCTATACTTTTCTCAATTTTTGGAATCCAATATTCTCTATTTGATTTAATTTTATGCTTCTTTGTATCCCAATTATAGCCATGCCAAAATTCACCGTCTATAAAAATAGCAATCTTATGTTTAGTAATAGCTATATCAGGTTTACCGGGAAGTAGTGCATAATTCTTCCGATATCTAATACCACGATTCTATAATTCTTTGCATAGTAATCTTTCTGGAGTTGTATTCTCACTCTTTATTTTTTTCATCAATTTTGATCTTTCTGAAGTTGTATCAAAATAATAACTCATATATCCACCACTAAATTCTATACCCAAGCTTCCTCATGCGAATATAAGTTTTGTGGAATACCGATAAGTTGTATATCAAATTTCAAACTAGGCTCCACATAAGTACTAGCACTATGTATCCTAAGTGAGATCTGCCAGCCTTGGTCTAAAGCGATAATTACTGTGTTATTTGAATTTTGTTTGAAATAAATATCAAAAATTCTTGTAGGTAAATGTAAATTTGGTAAATTAATCATAGGTCTTACTCCTGCTGCTGGCCTATTCAACGTACCATAAAGTGAAAATGCTTGGATCTTGGTCATTCTTCTATTATCGATCGAAATAACCTTATAAAAATCATAATTACCTAATAAGTAACTCATAAGCCTAGCAGGAACTACACCAGGATTAGCAGCATCAAGCCTTCTTAATTCACTTATAAATGATTGAAGAATGGGTAAATAATATGATTCACCTTTATTAGGCACTTGATTCCACTTAATCCCTTGACCTTTTAACTCTCTTAATTGCGAAAAAAGAGGGCGTATTTCTTCGAAGTAAGTGGTAGAGCATGGAATATTAAGCCATGATGCTCCAAAGTCCAGTACGTCAGAAAGCCTAGAGTGCTTCACTGCCATATGATTATGCTTTACGGATAAACCTATTTCCCAGCCTGTACCTCTTCTAATCATAAGAATATCTCTAACATCACCAGCAATACCCCTGGCATCTTCTTGTATTGATAAGTATAAGGGAATATCACCATTTGGGTTTTCGAGCAATGGTTCAAGCCTTAATAATACATTTAATGCAGCATTAGCTGCGGATATCATCTTTTGCTGCATTATTGGTTGAAGAGTATTATAAAATTCTCTAGTAGAGTTATAAGCATCGTTTTGTTCAATAGTAATTGTCTGATTTGTTGATAGACGGTTATAAATCGCTGTTAAGCAAGCATACTCAAATGCTTTTCCGAGTTGGACTTGTCTAGGCATATAACATTCTCTCCTTTTTCTAGAGTTGAATATAATGCTTTAGCAATAGCTCCAGCAAGTTTTACAGGTACTGCATTACCTATTTGTTTGTATTTTGAAGTTAAATCTCCAACAAACTCCATACCAAGTGGAAATGTTTGGATGGCTGCTGCTTCTTGCCATGAAAATCTTCTAGTAGTCCCTTCAGAACCAAATGACCATAAATCTTTGTGTATTTTAATCATTTTGGGGGAGGAAGGATGTAAAGGGACTTGCTTTGCCATGGCTGGAATAGTATAGGATGTATCATCCCAATCCCTACGCCTATTTCTACTCATATATCGAGAAGAATAGGAGGCATTACAAATATCTTCAATCTTAGGTTCTTCAACAGAAGAGAGCGCTTCACGAATAGTTACTTTGTGATCCAACGGTTCTGGAAACTCAAAATTTAGTTTACAATTTTCTTTGATGCCAACAAGAATTACTCTCTCTCTATCTTGCGGAACACCGAAATCAGATGCATTTAATAATTTTGCCTTAACTATATATCCTTTACTTTTAAAATCCTCAATAATGGCTTCAATAATTGCACCACTACCAAGAGTCAGTATACCCTTAACATTTTCTGCAACAAAAGCAGTTGGTTCCTTTAACTCAACAAGTTTTACAAAATGCCTATACAGAGAATTTCTTTTGTCGTCAATTTTTCTTGGGCCAGCTAGACTAAATCCCTGACAAGGGAACCCGCCTAAAATCACATCAGGTTTTGGAATATTGTTAAATTCTAATTTTGAAATATCACCATGAACAACGTCTGCAGTAGACCAAATTTTGTGAGTTATACATGCATCTTTATCTATATCATTAGCCCATAGAATCTTATATCCCTGGTTTTCAAAACCCATATCCATACCGCCAGCTCCTGAAAAGAGGGAAACAATAGTATAGCTTTTTTTCATAAAAACTCTCCTTCCGTTTGAATAAAAGCATAATATACAAATATTCTCTTGCTGTTTATATTCGGGTTATAAATAGAATGTTACCTAAAGTAAAAGCCTACAAATAGATTAAGTACGGGGAATAAATAAATTTTATAATCAAATATAATTATATCATACCAAACCATATAGTATAAACAGTCTGATATCAAATCAGCTCTATGCACGAATTGACACTTATGTAATTATCTGGTATCATATATTAAGAACATATGTTCGTTTTATAGGGAGGGGTAATATGAATTTAGTAAGCCTATTTGCAGGTGCCGGTGGTATGGATGTGGGCTTTAAAAAGGCTGGTTTTAATATAGTATGGGCAAATGAGTATGATAGTAGCATATGGGAAACTTATAATAGGAATCATACTGCTTTTCTTGATAAAAGAGACATTAGAAAAATCGATTCTTCAGATATACCAGATTGTGATGGCATAATCGGCGGTCCACCTTGTCAAAGTTGGAGTGAAGCAGGATCATTAAGGGGTATAAATGATGAGCGAGGAAAATTATTTTATGAATTTATCAGAGTTTTGAAAGATAAAAAACCAAAGTTTTTTGTTGCCGAGAATGTCTCGGGTATGTTAGCTGATATCCACAAATCAGCAGTTGAAAATATCATCAAAATGTTTATTGAAGCAGGGTATAATGTTTCAATAAAACTTTTGAATGCACTAGACTACGGGGTGGCACAGGATAGAAAAAGAGTATTTTATATAGGTTATAGGAAAGACCTAAACATAAGCTATAATTTTCCTTTGCCCATTGTAAAGAAACTTGTCTTAAGAGATGTAATATGGGATTTAAGAGACTCTGCTATACCAGCTTTATCAAAAAATAAGACCAATGGGAATAAGTGTTTAGTTAAAAACCATGAATATATGATAGGAAGTTTTTCAACTATTTATATGTCACGAAATAGGGTTCGCACATGGGATGAACCTTCATTTACAATACAAGCAGGGGGTAGGCATGCTCCTATTCACCCACAGGCACCAAAAATGGAGTTTGTTAATCAAAATAAAAGGATATTCGTTCCAGGTAAAGAGGATTTATATCGGAGGCTAAGTGTTAGAGAATGTGCTCGTATACAAACATTTCCTGATGATTTTATTTTTTACTATAACGATGTAAGTAATGCGTATAAAATGATAGGGAATGCAGTGCCTCCAGAACTAGCGTATCATGTTGCTAACAGCATTAAAATTTCTCTTGATCAAAGTATCCGATGTAATAAAGTAAAAATCCAATTCATACGCACTGCTCGGTCATTCTTTGAGGGTTCTCAACCCTCTCTCTATAAAACAACAAACAAAAAAGACTTTTTGCTAAATAGCCAAAAGCCTTGAAATAATCATTTATGGCGGAGAGAGGGATTCGAAGCCGGGTGGCCGGCAGCCATAATTTGGTCAGTGAGTCATGTTTATTTGAAGCATATGAGATACCCGATTCATACATAATGTTCGGCCATTCTTTGAGGGTTCTCAACCATCTCTCAAATACAATTAAAAAAACCACAATATCCGCTAATATCGAACTTTGTGGTTGAATAATCATATATGGCGGAGAGAGAGGGATTCGAACCCTCGGACCGCGTTAACAGTCACACGATTTCCAGTCGTGCGCCTTCGACCAACTCAGCCATCTCTCCATTTGTTGAGCTGTTGCTCGTACTTTAGTATTATACTAAATAAGTCATTAAATATCAACAGTATTTTGTTTGCTGTTTTACAATATTTCGCTAATTTGCTGAATGTCTTGCTATTAAAATGGCAAATTGTGTGATAAAGTAGTTATAATATCATGTGGATATTATGTGAATTATCAGTGTGTGTAATACAATACGAAAGAGGAATGGATCTATGAAATTTTCTTTTGACAGGACCCTTGTAAAGTACAGTATATATATCGTGGTGCTTGCAACCATACTATATATAATATACAGGATAGTTTCCAATCTGGAGCTTATATTGAGCACTGTCATGGGTGCTTTGTCCGGTCTGCTTGTGGTTCTGGCACCCTTTATAATAGCGTTAGTCATAGCATATCTGCTTCATCCTGTGGTGTGTTGGATAGAGTGCAGAGTGATGAGCAGCAATAGGTTTTTCGCTGGAAAATCAAAAAATGCAAAAAAACAACAGCAGTTAAAACGGACCATAAGTGTCCTGCTTACATATCTGGTGGTTATCGGGCTCATTGTCATACTGCTGTACAGCACCTATGCAATGATTGGGGGGCAGATCAGCAGGCAGGTTGATTTTAATGCGATTATCGAGTCCATTTCCAGTTATTCCGAAAGGTACAATCAGATATATGAGCAGCTGCGGGTATGGCTGGAAAACAGCGGCTTGTCGGAAAATCTGAAACAGCAGTTCATAAAAGCTGCGGACAGTGCCAATGAGATAGTGGGCTCTGCCATATCCAAGGCCTTTGATCAGATAAGAGGGGTCGGAAGCAATATTGTCAATGTAGCTTTGGGACTCATATTGGCCTTCTATATATTGAAGGATCTGGAGTACTTCAAGGGACTCTATAGGGATACTTTGAATGCGGTTGTGAAAAAACGGCATAATGAAAATTTCAGCAGTCTGATGACTGATATCAACTCCATAGTATCAAGCTTCATAAGAGGGCAGCTGCTGGATGCTTTGATCGTAGGCATACTGAGCTCCATTGGATTGTCACTTATAGGACTGGACTTTGCTGTTCTCATCGGGATGACGGCAGGTATATCCAATATTATCCCTTACTTCGGACCTATTATTGGTTCTGTCCCCGCTGTAATAGTGGGTCTACTCAGCGGAAGCCCCATAAAAGCACTTTTTGCCGTTATAGTGCTTGTTGTGGTGCAGCAGATAGACGGTACGCTTATTGCTCCAAGGGTTGTGGGCAACAGTGTGGGGCTGCATCCGGTATTTGTAATGCTATCCATTCTGATAGGCGGAGCGTACTTTGGCCTTTGGGGAATGCTTATAGCAGTACCGACAGCAGCAATCATCAAGATGTTCCTTCTTAGATGGATGGAGGAAAGAAAAAGCGCGGACCTTTAGGCCTGCGCTTTTAATATCTTGTTTATCGCATCAACTGTATACTTCACTTCTTCCATGGTGTTGAAATGGCTGAAGCTGAAGCGCACAGTGCCCTGGGGAAAAGTATTGAGTGTCTTGTGTGCCGATGGGGCACAGTGCAGTCCGCACCTGGTCATTATCCCAAATTCCTTATCCAGTTCGTAGGATATCTCCGCATTGTCCCTTCCCTGAAAATCTAGAGATACAACTGCAGTCCTTCCAATTATGTCTTCAAGTCCGGCAAGCTTCACAGCCTTCATATTGGATACTTCGTTTATGAAATTGCCTGTAAGCCGCATCTCTGCCGACCAGATTTTCTCTATCCCGATTGACTCCAGATATTTCAAGGCTGCATTGAGTCCGAAGATTCCAGGTATGTTGGGAGTACCTGCTTCAAATTTGTCCGGCAGGTATTCCGGCTGTTCCTCGCTGTCTGAAAAGCTTCCCGTACCTCCGGCTATGTATGGGCTCACTGCGTTCGCCAGCTTGTCGCTAATGACAAAACCACCGATCCCCTGAGGCCCCATCAACCCCTTATGCCCTGTAAAGGCTATGGCATCCGCGTTAAGCTGTTGGAAGTCCAATCTTAAGGCTCCAGCACTTTGTGCTGAGTCTATGATAAATGCCAATCCCTTTTCCCTGCATATTTCACCTACTTCCCGGATTGGAAGCAATGTGCCGCATACATTTGATGCATGGGTCATTATCACAGCCTTTGTGTTGGGCTTGATATGCCCTGCTATATCCTTCGGCTCCAGTCTTCCAAAGGAGTCACACTGTACCCTTGAAAACTCCACTCCTATTCGATCAAGCTGCGTCAAGGGTCTCATCACTGCATTGTGCTCCATTGATGAGACTATGCAATGGTCACCCCTTCCGAGAAAGCCCTTCAATATATAGTTGAGGCTGTGGGTTATGTTTTGGGTAAATATCACATTTTCCGGCTTGTCAAAGCCGAACAGCCTGCATAGCTGCTCCCTGGTCTCAAAAACCACTTCTTCTGCAGAAAGGGAGCTTCGATAAACTCCCCTTTTCACATTGCAGCCTATATCCTCAATAAAATGCTTTACTGCCTCCCCTACTCCCGGAGCTTTGGGGTATGCGGTTGCCGCATTATCCAGATACACTCTTTCCACCCTTCTCACTCTCCCAGCTAAACATATTTAACTATGAAACCATTCAATACAAGTTTATAAATCACCTTTACTATCGCAACCGTAATGTACTACTACCATTGTAATACAACAAACATGCAAACAGTATAGATATTTCCAATATCATCATCAACGTCCATTTAATTTATCAATTACTAATTTGTTAATAATTTAATTATAATTACATTGAAATACATTATTACATTATTATGAGGAGGTTAATGATGAAAGGAAAGAAAGGAATTATACTTACCGGCGGGATAGTGGGTCTGCTGGCTGTCCTGTTGGTGAAGTTCGGCAATCCCGCCAATATGGGTGCCTGCATTGCCTGCTTCATCAGGGATATCGCCGGAGCTTTGGGGCTTCACAGAGCAGAGGTGGTACAATACATAAGACCTGAGATAATAGGGATAGTGCTGGGTGCATTTCTCACAGCTTTTGGTATGAAGGAATTCTCAGTCAAAGGAGGCTCCTCTCCCTTAGTAAGGTTCATGCTTGGCTTTATTGTAATGATTGGTGCCCTGATGTTTCTGGGATGCCCCCTGCGTATGGTGCTCAGAATGGCCGGAGGCGACCTCAATGCTTTGATAGGCCTGGCAGGCTTTGCAGCCGGGATAGGTATCGGAATAGTATTCCTGAACAAGGGCTTCTCATTGAAAAGGACTTATAATCTGGTGAATTTCGAAGGGTTTGTTTTCCCTGTGGTAATGGCAGGTCTGCTGGTATTGCTAATTGCAAAACCCGCATTCATATTCTTCAGTGAAAAAGGCCCCGGTGCTGCTCATGCAGCTGTGCTTCTTTCACTGGCAGCGGGACTCATAATCGGTGCACTTGCTCAAAGAACAAGGCTTTGCATGGTCGGAGGCATAAGGGATCTTATACTTTTCAAGGATTGGTATCTCATCTCCGGTTTCCTTGCCATACTTGTCACAGCAGCAATAGGCAATATAGTGATAGGAAAATTCACTCTTGGTTTTGCAAATCAGCCTGTAGCCCACACAGACGGCCTTTGGAACTTCCTGGGGATGGCACTGGCAGGATGGGGCTCGGTGCTTCTCGGCGGATGCCCTCTCAGGCAGCTGATACTTTCTGCCGAAGGTAATATTGATTCTGTAATAACTGTAATCGGTATGACAGCGGGTGCTGCTTTTGCCCACAATTTCAGCCTTGCTGCTTCAGCCAACGGACCCAGCTCTAATGGAAAAGTTGCTGTAGTTATAGGCTTTGTGGTACTGCTTGCTGTATCATATTTCAACATGGAAAGGACAGCAGAAGTAAAAATGAAGGGAGATGTCCAGCTTGAAGCTTAATCAGATTGATGCAAGAGGGCTCTCATGCCCGCAGCCTGTTCTCCTTGCAAAGAAGGGCGTTGAAAAGAATCCTGAAGGAATACAGGTACTGGTTGACAACACAACCGCCCGTGACAATATATCCAGATTTGCCGGCAACTCCGGGTACAAGGTTGAGGTAGGCATTCAGGGCAGCGACTTCCTGCTGACCCTTCAGAAGTAATATGCAATATCTGGCAACCTTCTTCACTCACTCAGGAGCGGTGAAATATAAAAGCTATCTGAAAAAACATGCCATACCTGTGGAGCTTATGCCCGTACCCAGAAAGCTGAGCTCCAGCTGTGGAATTGCAGCAAGGTTCGAATATGATGGTGAAATGAGCTCAATGATAAGCGAAGATATAGAGGCCCTCTTTGTTGTTGAGGGTAAGGACTATAAGGCGATATATAAAAGTGCATAGGAAAAATCCTTTACTGATAAAACAGTAAAGGATTTTTTTGATGTATAAAAATGTGCGGCAGGACGCAGACCGAACCTTCCATAGCCATGGAGAGCTTTTGGAAGGTGTTAGCCTTTTCTTTTTAAAACATAGCCAGACAAACCGGCTTCTGTGATTGTTTGAAAATCATATCAACAGTATCCGCATATCCGGGATCAGAGATCCTTGCCAGCCCGTACTTCATAAGGGCTTTGAACCCAACCGCGCCAACAATAAGGGATGAAAAATCCGCAATATCCATATCCACTGCAGCATCATAGCTTTCATCCTCTGATATCCTTGCCTTTCCATTGGTAAAATGAACCATAATGCTTCCATTGTTCTCTTCCATGAAGCTGTCGGTGATATTCAGCTTGAGCCTGCAGCTCTGCCTGTTAAAATCGTGCTCCTTGAGTGTCTCAAACAGCAGCCTTGTATCTGTGACCCTGTACATAAGACCTACACCCTGCAGGTTGCTTTCGTGATATACCGGAGTCATCAGGTTGTCAGTACCGTTTCTGGGGTCCATGAGCATGTGATGGAAGTCCTCATCCATGGTGTTGAATATGATTCTTCTTATCTGATCATGCTGAGTATTAAGGAATGTCAGAAGTGCCTTTAGGGCTTCTGTATCCTCATACAGAAATTCCTTGACTATAATATCGTTTATGAGCCCGTTGTCCTGATTGGTCTTCTTAAATACAAATACAGTATATCCCTGTATTATACCATCCTTCTCATATACAGCCACTTTATTCTGGGGTAATGCCAATATCCCCTTCACTTCCGATTCCATCCTATCCGTCATGCCGTTGGTATTTTCCGCTATTCTCCCATAACAATCCAGCAGCAGCTGCTTATCCTTGTCCCGTATAAATCTTACACGGCTCTTTATCCCGTCCGAGGGAAGGTTCTTTGGTTCTATGTTGTACTGGTTCACCTTTGTGCCGAAACCGAAGCCCATTTTTTTATAGAAGTCTGGTCTGAAGGGGTAGAGCATAGCTATGGGAAACCGCCTTTCCCTGTAATGCTTCAAAAAGAATGTGACTATCTCCTTCGCCACCTTCTCCTTCTTATGCATCAGGTGTACTGCCACCAGCCCCAGTCCGCCGGCGTCCACTTTATGAGAGCCCAGCCTCATCTTAAAGTCATGAAGCCTCATGCCGCCCAAAAGCTCATTTTCTCTGAAGCAGCCATAGACATTCACTGTACTGTCCTCCAGCTGGAGCTTCAGAAGTCTCTCCTCCAGCTTCTGTTTTTCGGCCTCGGTGCTGAAGCCCCATCCCGGATATGCATTGACGACTATTTCGGTGAATTCTTTGATTTCCCACTCTCTTAACAACCTTATGTATCCCACTCTGTTAACCCCCTCTTTTATCAACTTTTCAGAATACCTCTGTGGTCCGGATCCTTCGCTTTGCTCAGGATGACAGGCTTAATTGCCATGTTTCAAAGCTCTACATTATTCCACAATAAATTTTATTTCCCGGGAAATATCTACAGTTTTCTCTGGGAAATTTCCCAATATTACTTATGATATTAATATGCTTATCCGTAGTAATAATTCTCTGTTTCCGTTCAATATCCTGTTTTGGACAGATAAAAACCGGAGCATTTAGCCCCGGCAATATGATCCTTATGGTATCAGCAGCAATCCTTTTTCCTTCATGTCCATTAAGCTGTTTGCTTTTATCATTCCCTTGGATATGGTGTATATATCATCACCGATGTATATTATCCGTTCTACGTTCTTATCACTTCTATACCATCGGTCTCCCGATTTTTTGTATTCCTCTTCGCTTATATGGGAGATCCTTGCTCTTAGCTTGAAACCCTCATCAAGGTCGATATTATATACATAAGCTCCCTGGAAGATAAAGCTGCCGTGTACAGGCCTATTTTTATCTGATACATTCCCTCCATTTTCTATTTCCATCACTGATATAGGGAAGGCCATAAGTTCTTTCTCCTTGGAGAACAGCAGGGCTTTATGGTTGTTCAGCAATTCGGAGTCAGTACCTCTGTCCCCGATTATTTCTTTGAATTTCTCTTTGGGATTATTCACATCGCTTACATCAAACAGTGCTATTTTCATGCCCTGATAGTATGCTGTAGTCCCGCTGCTGCCACCCCATGCATTTTCATTTGAAAGCTCTATGGTATCCTTTCCGAAGCCGATTATGTGGTTTTCGTCATATGGGTGCAGATAGTCACTGTATCCGGGTATTTTCAATGCTCCAAGTATTGTAGGCTTCTTTGGATCCTTGAGATCTATTACAAACAGGGGGTCCACCTTCTTAAAGGTCACCATGTATGCCCTGTCACCCATGAATCTTACCGAATATATCCTTTCACCGGGAGCCACATCCTCAAGGCTGCCGCATATATTGAGTTCTGAGTCCAATACATAGAGATTGTTCTTGGAGATGTTCTCTCCTTCTCCAAACAAGTTGCCCTTTGTGGTAGCTATTCTGAAGAATCCCTCATTTTCATCCATGGAAAACTGATTGAGTATAGAGCCCGGCACCTGCCCTTTGCCGGTGTAGTCCAGTTTTCCGTTATTAAGTGCGAATCTGTATATTACCGTCTCCCTGTCATTGACTTTAATCTTTGTCTTCTGCGGTACTGCCGTATCCTGTATGATCGGATCGGCTGCAATGTTGTGCCTTGTGACTGCCACGTAGAGGTTCTGTGCCGATGCATATATGCTCTCTCCGGAACCCAGATATGTGGACACTTTGACCCCCTCAGAAGGCTGGTCAAGATCCACACCTGCGGCAATCATATAATTGGGCTCTATAGAATCCGGGAAATATCCAATATCATCATAATCAATATTTATATATCCTTCTTTTATCGCTGTATCTCTGTATGAAGGAGTATCATTGACTTCTCCCTGTTCGTATATCTTGTAATAATTTAAGTGCTTATTGGATATCAGATACAGCTTGGAGCCTATTTTCCTCGAAGACAGATAGCTGCCCTCCAGTTCAATCTCCCTTGTCTTCTTTATATCATCCTTGTTGGATATATCATATATCAGCATTCTTACTGTGTTGTTCCAATGACGGTAACCGTCGATGGAAGGCATGATGGATTTTGACTTGGTGCTGCTGACAGGTACGCTGCTCCGAGATGCCCCTATCACTACAAGATATCTTTCATCCAGATACAGCTCCATCGGGGTCATATCTTCATTTTCCAGCCCTATTACCTTCTTGATCTTCATGTTGTCTGAGGGATATATATCCGCTATGATTATCCTGTTGTTATTCACCTGATAAAGGTATTTGCCGTCAGTCTTCACTATATCCGCTTCATCCACTCCGTCCACCTGGACGTTTGTGGTGGAATAATCTCCTGAACCTGAGCCTGCGACAGTTTTGTTCTGGACACTTCCTTCACTTGCAGGTGCTGCTGCAGCTGCAACATCGGCAGTAAATGCTACTCCATTTCGCATTTTGGCGGCTCCATATACAAGATATTCATTCTTTTCAGCCGCTTCCTTCAGAAGCTTCTTCAGGTTCTCTTCGCTTCCTACTGTAGGCAGTGTTGCTGCTCCTGCAATAGTGAAATTCATCTTAAGACCGTTTTCTATTTCTTTTCCTGATGCATATCTTACTGCTTTTCTTATGTATAGTGTATAGCTCTTTCCTGTCTGATACTGCCCCAGGGGGTATACCAATATGGATCTGTTATCCCTGCCTGTCTTCCTGTCTATAGCCACCTTACTCCCCTGCTCATCAACAACATATACATTGGCCCTTGTAACTGTAGAAGCCATGAGCACATCGTCAAAGGGAACCTCTATGACAACTTCAGGGGAAGCCCCCGTACGCTCGGGCAGCTGGATGTAATTGTCATTCCTTGCATAAGCAAAGACAGGTAAAGCAATGCATAGCACCAGTAAGCCGACCAGCAGTCTCCTTATGGTTCCTGCACTGTTCTTCATTGATTCATCACCTTCCTAAAAATTCCTTTTATTTATTATGCAAGCATATGTTAATTCCACCTGTTTCCAAGTAAGACGAAACTTTTAGGATATAGTTCCCTTATATTTCTTGTTTATTCCATATATATTTTTACATCCACATTGAAGTTTGGGAGTAGGAAATCATCCTTGTCATCTATGGATATTTCTACAGGTATTACTGTCTCTCCGTTCTGAACCGTTGCCTTTTTGGCCAAGGTTGAAACCTTGCCATTATAGGTCCTGCTTTTATCTGCGACTGGTATTATCTCCACCCTGGCACCCGGTTTGACATCCTTTATAAACTCTTCTGCCACATTGGCCTTAACCACCAGGGTATCCAGGTTCATCAGACTCAAAAGCTTCTTTTCATAGTTTATTGAATCTCCCGCCTTGTATCCAAGCTCGTAGACTATTCCGTTATCCATTGTGCAGATCACATTGTTCTCTGATATATAGCTTCTGTTGAGCTTATCCTTCATCTGCCTTATCTCATTTTCTATGGAAGCTGCCCTTTCACTCTGAATATCTGCACCAAGTCCGTTACTGTGCATCACACTATCAAGATTATACTTTATATCCTCTGCAGCCTTCCTTTTTTCATCCACAGCCTTTACATGCTCATCATACTGGTTCTTGGAAATGGCTCCTGTTTTAAAAAGTTTTTCCTGTGATTCCAGCTCTTTTTCAGCCTTTAATAACTGTTCATTTGCATAGTTCAAATCGTTAACCAGCTTTTCTATGTCCGGATTGGGCTTTTCAGTTGCGATTTTCTTTCCTTCCAGCCTGGCTATGTTCAGCTCGTGCTGCCTGCTCTGTATCTTATCCATATACTCCTTCATGTCGAGGGACAGTATCACATCCCCCTTCTTCACCTGCTGCCCTTCCTTCACATTTACCTTCTCCACAACAGCATTTATATCAAGGCTAATATTTTCAATCTCACTTGCTTCTATTATACCAAATGCTTCAACTGCTTTTTCCGCCTCCGGAGTTGGAGCAGTCTCCGCAGCAACATTCTCCACCGGTTTGCTGCAGGCAGCAGTCATAAGCACGGCTCCCAACAGCAATATTGTTAATATCCTTTTCTTCATTAACTCCACACCTTTCCATCTCTTACGTTGATTATTCTGTTTCCATAATCTGCAGCTTCCGTTGAATGGGTCACCTGCACTATTGTCTTACCCTTTTCCTTGTTTATCCTCTGCAGCAGCTGCATTACCTCAGTACCTGTCTTGGTATCCAGATTTCCTATGGGCTCATCTGCCAGTATTATATCCGGCTCATTGATAAGGGCTCTGGCTATTGCCACTCTTTGCTGCTGCCCTCCCGAGAGCTCTCTTGGAGTATGGCTTCTTCTATCCGAAAGCCCTACTACTTCCAGTATCTCATCCAGCTTGCTTCTATAATCCTTAAACTTCTTGCCGTCTAATAGCACCGGCAGCATTACATTTTCTTCTACATTCAGATTGGGTATCAGGTTATAGAACTGGAATACAAAGCCTATATCCCTTCTCCTCATTATACTCTGATCCTTGTCTTTCATATCGGAAAGCTCACTGCCCTTTATCTTCACACTTCCGGAGGTTGGTTTGTCAAGTCCTCCTATCAGGTAGAGGAGAGTACTTTTCCCTGACCCGGAAGGTCCCATTATTGATACAAATTCCCCTGTGTCTATCGTGAGATTGATATCCTTCAAGACCTCTACATCAAGACTTCCCAATTTAAAAGTCTTGTAAAGCTTTGTAGTCTCTATTATTGCCTGCATTTCAGCACCCCTTTTCATATATTAGGCATATTTATGCTCCTACTCATATTTTATTGCGTCGATTATGTTCAGCCTGGAGGACTTAAGAGCCGGACTCACCGATGCTATCAATGTGACCGCAGCACCCCCGAGGAGGGAGCTTATCAGCAATATGGCCGAGTAATGTATAGGTATCGGCATATCTATAGCCCTCATAACATAAGGTATAATTGATATATTCACCACTCCCGAGAATATACCTACCGCTCCTCCTACAAGACCTCCTGACAGAGCCTCTATAAATATCATCTTTATTATCTGAACCTTGCTCATCCCTGTTGAACGAAACATTGCAAGGGCACGTTTCCTCTCCATGAAGCTTATTGCAAAATTGTTCAGCACCCCGAATATTCCTATGACCATTGCCATGATTGAGAATATCCTGAAAATGCTGAAGAGGGATTCATTGGACTCAACATTGGATTTCTCCATTTCATCCATTGTGGTGATGTATATATCCTGATTGCCGAAGAATTTCTTGATATTCTCCTTTACTTCCTCAGGAGCCTTTGAGGTTTTTATCAAAATATCGTTATAGTATCTTAGATTCATGTCGGACTTCAAAAACCTATCGGAGACTATTGCCATCTGCCCGTTATACATCATAGTCTCACATAGGCCAATCACCTTGTATTGACGATCTCCCGCCTTTGTTCTGAATGTGATGCTCTCCCCTATATCCACATCCAGCTTGTATTTAAGTGAGTTGGTTATTATTATGCTCCTTTCCTTATCAAGCTCCTTGATAAGCTTTTCCGCATCTCCCATAATGTTCATTTCATAATAGTCAGCGAACTGATTTGGCTCCGCACCGATCACACCCATTATACTGTCAGTGCTGTCCGCAATCTCCAAATCATATACCATGAGGTTTCCATATGCATCCGATACTCCGTCAATTTTCTCCACCAGGCTCAGCTTCTGTCTGTCCATACCGGGGATCCATAATTCCACATCATAATTCAGAGTCCGGTAGGCATCGGCTACTTCCTCAAAAACACTGAAGCTGATGGTGTTTATTATCAATAAGGCTGATATGCCCATTGCCAGCAGGGAGATATTGTTCAACACATTTTTGTTCTCCCTCAGGTTCTTAGCTGCCAGCACCCCTTCATTTCCGAAAAGGTATACATATATACCCTCAAAGAGCCTTACGAATAATCCCGTAATATACGGTATCAAAAGTGTCACTGATATGGATGCCAATATCAGGCATACCATGGATACAGCCACTGTTATATCCCTTGGCGCCATTCTTGGAGCAATGATGACAACGGACATAAGCAGCAACCCTAGCCATAGCTTATAGGCCTTTTTTCTCTTCACTTTTTCCACATTATTCAACACTATGTCCTTTACCGATATCCTTGAAACCTTGATAATCGGTATAAGGGAGCTGACCACCGACAATACAAGTGCCAGTATGAATGCTATCAACATCTGGGACGTGTCGTACTGTATAGTAGCAGTAAATCCCGCTGCCCTGTCTGCCTGCGTCAACATCATATTTGCCATCAGGTACAGTATACCGATTCCCAGTACGCAGCCTAAGGCTCCTCCTACAGCACCATAGGCGACGCTCTCCGTCAGCAGCACCATATCGGTCATCCTCTTCGTAGCCCCTATACTTCGAAATGTCCCTATGACCGGGAGCATCTCTGTTGTGATCACTCTGAAGGAGGTGTATATGATAAACACACTAATCACAAGCACCATTACCACCATCATCATAAAGGGGACATTGAAGGTACTTGCACCTCTCTTTATGTCCTCCTCGTCTATTGTTTCCCTTACGGTGTATCTTTTGTAGACCTTGGAAAGGCTCTCGATAAGCTCTTGCTTGCTACCCATGTCCTTGGGCTTCATATGTATTGCCGTTACCTTGCCTTTTGCACCATATAACGAAGCCAGCATTTCCCGGGGCACTACAGCGTTGTTGCTTCTGCCGTCCTCAAGAAAAATACCTTTTGGCTGAGCTATACCGACTACTCTAAACCTATGCTTAACCGAATCGATTGTCATCTCCATGGATTCTCCGATGCCAAGGCCCAGTTTTTCAGCAGTGGCACTGCTGAGGATTATCTTTTTGCCTTGGAAGGGCTGAAGCTCATACTCCTCTTCAAGTATGACCGGATTCATCTGCTGAAGCTCCTCAAACTCATACCCGTTCAGGTTTATCTTGATGGTCTCCTTGTCCTCTTTCTTATATACCCCTTCTCCGTTTATTGTTCCTACAATAAATTCCATGTCAGAGTCAAAATCCTCCGCTGCTGCTGTCGTCATAAACCCGGAGGCCGACTTTTCATTTGCATGTATCATTATTTCTGAAGAACCCACCGAGTTCCTTATCCTATCGACAATTATCTTTCCTACCGAGCCTGCCATCGCTCCTGAAGCGAAAAATAAAGCAGAGGACATCATTATGGAGAACAGTATCAGGAAGGTCCTGAATTTTTTCTCCTTAATATTTCTTATAGTAAATTTCAATATAACACCCATGCGGCACCCCTATCTGTATACCCGTTGATTCAATAGCTGATCAACACATAAACTCTTTGTTATAATAGCGTACAAAAATATATACGGAAGGATGTGGTAAAAGTACTCAAAAAAGTCAAAAAAAAAGCTATGGGGGAGATACCTATAGCTCAAAATACTTTATATGTTTTTTGGTCATATGTTAATTGTGAAATGTTTGTTAATAATAACTTCAATATTTTGAATTTTTAGACTTATTCATAAACAAGATTGATTATACTATTACCGCTTTATGCTGTCAATAGAGTTTTCACAATTTTTGAAAATTGACTGCATCTTTTTATCGGCGTCAAAAAATATAAAAGGTAGACATTATATCTACCTTTTAGAATTCTCTCTTGTTCTTAAAGCTCACCTTAAGCAGTTGGTTCAAAGGCACAGGGTGGAGCTTTCCGGGTTTTTTGATGCAGAATACAAATGCAGTATCCCCATACATTTTGTCGATAATGCCGTATAATCCTTGCCAATCACTTGCATCGTTGACCTTAACAAAATCCCCTATCTTCATGTTTCTGAATCACCGCCATTGCATATGATACGACATTATTTATACGTCTAATACAGTATATATAATTATGCTTGTATGGGTTCTACTCCACTCCTTCTTCCAATATTTTGAGCTTCTTGATCCCTGCCAGCCTGTAGTGCTTGATCAGTGCCTTGTCAAGGGATTGGCTCGCTTTAATAACCTCAGGGTCTATGAATTCCTTTTTCTCTTCAATAACTGCTTCGAGATCCGTACGGAGAACTTCGATTTTTCTTGCCAGTCGCTCTTTACTTTTCATATTAAATACCCCCCTACGGCTTATTAAATTATACTATTATACTTCTATACCGGTCAGGAATTTCCTCCATTATTTGATTATTTTTTTAGTATTTCTCCAGGATATGATAATTTCATTTCCTTTCAGCCAATCCCTGCCAGATTTCATACATTTCCTCCAGTACAGCCTCCTTGTCAGCAAGCTTATCGCCCATTTCCTGAAGGAATACATAGTCCGCGCCCTTGCTTTCATCATGCATGTCTTCCTTAATGGCTTCTATTTCTTTCTCAAGAGCTGATATTTCATTTTCAATCTCAGTCAGCCTTTTATCATCATTGCTGTTTGGCTGCCTCTGCCTTTTATTCGGCGCTGGCGGTCTTGCTTCTATTTTTCTTTCTTCCTTTTCGGCTTCTATAAAGCGTTTACTCTTAAAGTAATCGTAGTTCCCGCAATACTCTCGTATACCATGGTCTTCTATGCTGTAGAGCTTGCCGGCAAGCCGGTTGATGAAATATCTGTCATGGGATATGAATAATATCGTCCCTTCATACTCCTCCAGGGCAGCTTCAAGAGCCTCCCTGGTATCAATATCAAGATGGTTTGTGGGCTCATCCAGTACAAGAAGGTTCATATCACTGTACATAAGCTCTGCAAGTCTGAGTCTCGTCTTCTCTCCCCCGCTCAGTCCAGAGATCCTTTTAAATACCGAATCCTTGAAGAACAGGAACCGGGCAAGCCTGCCCCTGGCTTCTCCCTCAGTCAGATTCAGTCTTGACTTGAACTCCTCCAATATAGATCTGTTCTCATCTTCAAAGCAGATGCTCTGCTCCAGATAGCCGATCCTTACATTTGATCCTGTCTTCACCATACCTTCATCAGGGTTTTCCTCTCCGGTTATCATCCTGATGAGAGTACTTTTTCCCGACCCATTAGGCCCTATTATCCCTACCCGTTCCCCAAATCTCACCAGCATATCTGACTTTTGAAAAAGCATCTTGGCTCCATATGCTTTAGTAATCTCCTCACAGATGACTGCATCCTTTCCGCTTCTCCCTGTCGCTTCAAAGCTCAAGGCAACGCCCTTCCTGTCCAGTACAGGCCTGTCAAGCTTCTCCATCCTGTCAATGGCCTTCTGGATACTTGCCGCCTTCCTGAAGAACTTCTCATTGTCCCCTCTGTTTCCCCAGTCTCTCAGGCGCTTAACTGCCTCTTCCATCTTCTTGATCTTCTTCTGTTGATCCATATAGTTGTCAAATTCTACAAGGAGCCTTCTCTCCTTCTCCTTGACATAGTATGAATAGTTCCCTCCGTAACTTTCACATTCACCGTCCTCCACCTGTATTATCCTTTCAATTGCACTATCGAGGAAATACCTGTCATGGGATATGATAAGCACCGTCCCCCTATAATCCCTGATAAAACCCTCCAGCCACTCTATGGAAGTCGTATCAAGATGATTGGTGGGCTCATCCAGAAGCAGGAGCTCCGGCTGAGATATCAGTATCTGCGCAAACAGGATACGGGTCTTTTCTCCTCCGCTTAGATTTTCAAAATCCATATCGTACATGGTCTTGGGTATTTGTAAGCCTGTGGTCACCATGTCCACTCTGCTTTCAACACTATAGCCATCCACGCTTTCAAATTTTCCAGCCAGCCTTCCATATCCGTTGACAAGCTCCTCCAGCAGCTTCTCATCCCTCTCAGCTGACATCCGCTTTTCCAGCTCTGTCATCTGAGACCTAAGCTTTATCACTTCCGACACACCGCCAAGCAGCACATCATATACGCTGCTTCCTTGGAAGTCCTCTGGTACTTGCTTCAGATATCCTATCCTGATGCCTTTTCTTATAGCCAGCATACCGTTATCATACTTCTCTATTCCCGTAATTATTTTAAATATCGTGGTCTTTCCGCAACCGTTGCGCCCCACCAACGCAGTCTTTTCCCCATCGTTAATCTCAAAAGTGACGTCGGATAATACCTTATTGGCCGCATAATGCTTTTCTATATTCCTTAATGATAATGCTATCATCATCTATCTCTCCTTCATAATTGAAATAACAAAGCCATGAGCAAATAAAAATCTGCCCATGGCTCTTCATAGTCCTTCTGAAGTCAGCTTATTCCATGCAAAGATCTGTACTTACTTAATTGACATAATCTATTAAAAATGGACAGACTTATCCCGTTGAATTGTACTATAAATGCTTTTCCGATGACTACTAAAGAAGTCAACAGTCTTTCCTTCATGCCAACCAAGTAGTATTTATTCAATCCTTGCACCACCTTTCCGATAGCATTCTTTTACATAACCATTTTATTCCCGCTTACATGATTTGTCAACAGTACGATCTGTTTAACCTATTATTATTTCAGCACATCCCTTATTACTCTTTCCGCATTCCTGTACATTATACGGTCGATGTCATCTGCTGAAAAACCTGCTTTTTTCAGCGCATCACTCAGTATTTCCATTTCCCCTATATTCTTAATTGCAGTCATATGCAAAGTGCCGTCAAAATCTGTACCAATTGCAATCACATCTATACCCGCTACATTCCTCATATGGGTTATATGCCTTACCATGGCTTCAACACTTCCATTATCTCCGATGAAGTCAGCCTCAAGGTTCAGACCTGTGATCCCGCCCTTCTCTGCAAGCTTCCGCAGCATATCGTCATTAAGATTCCTATAGTGGTTCATCACCGATCTTGCATCGGAATGGGATGCTACAAAGGGCTTCTTTGTCAGCCTCACCACATCATAAAAACCTTGGTCTGACAGATGGGACACATCTATGAGCATTCCAAGCCTGTTCATCTCTTCCACTACCTCTTCACCAAAGGGTGTCAGCCCCATATCCTTATACTTCCATTCAAAGTTGGGATAGCCTATGCAGTTTGGAAAACCCCAGGCCAGTGTTACCAGCCTTACCCCAAGCCTGTACAGGTTTCTGAGGTTCTGCAGCTTTCCTTCTATCACTCCGCCCTCTTCAACCGCAAGAAAGGCCGATATCTTCCCCTCTGCCATGTTCCGCTCCATATCCCTTATGCTGCCGGCATATGCAATATCAGCGCTGTTTTCCTCGATTTCATTATAGAAGCAATCAATCATGTCAAGACATCTTTTCAGAGGTTCCTTATCTTTTTCCATATGTACAAACACAGCAAAGAATTGTGCAAGTGAGCCTGCCTTCTTCAGCTTCTCAATATCTATGCAGTTGTCGCTTTTCCTGAGCTTGATGCTGCCTTCCGAATCCACACATTTCAAGATTGTGTCGCAATGCAAATCAATCAGTTTCATAATACGTCTCCTAACATTAGATTTAATATAAAAGAACATCACAATGTCATTTTATCAGATATGAAGTTGTTTTAGAATAATAACATGAAATTCTGTTATGTAGAGGGGATTTTTGATAGAATAGTTGCAAGGAGATGATTTTATGTTTAGAGAGATGAGAAGAAAAGATAGAAAGACCGACAACGAGGAGGCTCTTCGTATACTTGAATCCGGCGAATATGGCATACTTTCCACATCAGGCAGCAACGGCTATGCATACGGAGTACCCCTAAGCTATGCCTGCAGCAATGGCTGTATATATTTCCACTGTGCCGTTGAAGGGCACAAGCTGGATAATATCGCCCATAACAACAGGGTATCCTTCTGTGTGGTAGGTGCAACTGAGGTACTGCCAGAGAACTTCAGCACAAAATATGAGAGTGTCATAGTGTTTGGAAAGGCATCGGTGGTAGATGGTGAGGAAAAACGCGAAGCTCTTATGACAATACTCAATAAATATTCACCGCAGTTCCTGGAAAAGGGAATAAAATACATAAATGCGGATGCTGTGAAGACCAAGGTAGTAAAAATAGAAATAGAGCATATTACCGGAAAGACAATGGATAGTTAGGAAGATTCTTCGCTGTGCTCAGAATGACTGGGTGTATATTAATTCGAGCAGCCATGTCAGCAAGAGTATATTTATACTGCGCTGTACATGGCTGCTCGTTTGCCGCTGCTTCATTATAAGCTCATAGAGCTGTCTGCCTTCTATAAGATTTTATTACTTGAGTTTTATGAACCTTTCTATGTCCTTCTTTATGATATCCAG
Organism: Clostridiaceae bacterium; assembly: GCA_041690515.1. GTDB lineage: Bacteria > Bacillota > Clostridia > Lutisporales > Lutisporaceae > BRH-c25. Next base: position 25,990 of record JAWLHF010000028.1, read on the forward strand.
GGAGCTTCTCCAGAAGTCCACCTTTCTTATATCTATATTCATCACCTTCGCAACATCCGCAAGGTTCATCTTGCCTGTCACAGAGAGCATTTTGTCATACTCTGCCACAAATTCCTTTCCTCGCTTCAGATACTCGGCATATAAGCCTTTTGAAAAGAGCAGCCCAAAGGCATAAGGGAAATTGTAGAAGTTATAGTCTGCACTGTAATAGTGTGGCTTGCACAGCCACATGTAAGGATGAAGCCACTCATGGTCGAGTCCGTCTCCATACGCTTCCTTCTGAGCATCCAGCATGATTTCCTTTAGCTCATTAACAGATAGCGATCCTGACTCTCTCCTTTTGAACAGTTCACTTTCAAAGATAAATCTGCTAAGGATATCCACAATTACCTGTGCACAATCAGATATATCGTTTTCCAGCATTGAGAAGGTCTCTTCCTCATTGGCTGTCTTTAACGCTGCTTTCTTCACAATTGTCTCGCATAATATGGATGCAGTCTCTGCTATAGGCATGGGATAATCTGAGTTGAGGAACTCCTCCTTCATAAGGCATGCTCCATGATACCCATGACCCAGCTCGTGGGCTAATGTGGTCATATTGCTGAAGCTTCCATCGAAGTTTGCCAATATTCTGCTCTCCCCTATGGAGTGAAGGTTCTCACAGAAAGCTCCTCCCCTTTTTCCTTCTCTTGGTTCTGCATCTATCCAGCGCTTATCAAAGGCATTGGCCGCAAAGTCCGCAAGTGCATCGCTGAAGGTTCTGAAATTAGCAACTATGTAGTCTCTGGCTTCCTTATAGGTGAATTGTATATCGACATCCCCCATAGGTGCGAACATCTCATAAAAAGGCAGTCCCTTCTTGTATCCCATAAGCTCAGCCTTTTTTCTAAAGTATTTGTGGAAGTACGGCAGGCTTTCACGCATTGCCGTTAGCATCGAATCCAGGGTCTCCATGTCCATCCTTGCATCCAGTGCTGTCTTTTCCAATGGGGACTTGTATCCCTTCATCCTGGATATTGTTATGACCTCACCTTTTATACCGTTTAGACAGGCAGCCACAGATTCGTCTATCTTGAGATAGGCTTTAAGCTCCGCCTCATATGCCGTCTTTCTAAGCTTTGCATCCTTATTATATGCCATGTTTCTTACTACCGGAAGAGGAAGCTTCTTTTCCTCTCCATCTATGGTAATGTCTACAAGAAGTGTTGACGTCAGAAGCTCCTGAAGCTTTTCCCATGCAGCCGAACCCGTTGTCCTCATCTTGGAAATAAGGACTTCTTCCTTTTCACTCAAGAGATATTTGCTTTTTTCCAGAATCTCACGGAAGAAGAACTGAAACTCTTTCAGATAGCTGTCTCCCATTATGATGTTGCTGACATCCCATACACTTGCCAGCCACTTTTCAAAATTCACCTGGGGTTTTGTGATTTCTGTCGCTCTCTCCTCCAGATTTTCAACTACCTTCATTGCTTTTTCGTTCTTTGCCTCAACACTCAACGTCAGCTGCCCGAAGCTGTAAAGGCGGGTATAGAGCATGTAGAACTCATTAAGGCTCTTTACATACTCCTTCATCTTGCGGGCTGCATCACTGGTATCCTTAAGGTTTTCATCAGCCCATTTTTTTATGGCCTCAATGTCTTTGAGGCATTTTTCATAGTCCCTTTTGTACTCTTGGGATTCAAAGGATGTATATAATTCATCCAAGCTCCATCTCTGATTCATCTGTCAACCTCCACTCCGTAATGTTTATTTGCTTTATGCATTTCCAATCAGCTTTTGCTTGAGCTCTTTCTCTATTGTGACAAGCTCAGCTTCAGCCTGCTGCCTTTTTAGTCTTCCTTCCTTTTGTATGTTCAGGGTTTCATCAATTGTTGCTATCAGGTCCTCATTAACCTTCTTCAGGGTCTCAATATCCACCACTCCCCGTTCCGTTTCCCTAGCAAGGTCAATAGAGCCGGTCTTCAGCATCTCCGCATTCTTCTGCAGCAATGTGTTGGTGGTATCTGTCACTTCTTTCTGCACTGCAAGGGCATTCTTCTGCTTCATCAGGCTTATTGCGATAACAATCTGGTTTTTCCACAGCGGAATGGTGTTTAATATGGAGCTTTGTATCTTTTCCACCAGCACCTGATTGTTATTCTGAATGAGCCTTATCTGGGGGGCAGTCTGCAATGACACCATCCTGCTGAGCTTCAGGTCGTGGATCTTCTTTTCAAACCTGTTTGCCATCTGTACAAAGTCATTCAGCTTCTGGGCATCTACCGGATCATTAGTCTCCTTTACTTTCGCCTGCATCTCTGGTATTGTCTTTTCATTGATCTCCTTAAGCTTGAGGATGCCTGCCATTATGTAGTAGTTAAGATTCCCCAGGTACTCCAGGTTCTTGTCAAATAAGTAATCCAACAGGGTTATATCCTTCAGAAGCTGCATCTTCGACTTGTCAAGCTCGTCTACGATTTTCTCTATCTCAGTGCTAAGCTTCTGATATCTTGCTGCGAACTTCTGAGTATTATTCACCAGAGAGCCTATTATCGGGAACTTTGACATAAAGCTCTTTCCGCCGCTTACTCCGTCCACATCCAGTTCCTTTACCTTCAGCATAAGGTCAGTGAGTATATCCCCTACATAACCGCTGTCCTTCGATCTGACCTCAGTTACCACATTGTCTGCAAAGCCTGCAATCTGGCTTTGAGCTCCCACACCATACTGAAGTATGCATTGGGAGTCCTCCAGATTGATGGCCTTCATTATTTCCTCCAGCCTCTGACGCTGCTCATCTGTAAGCTTGGACAGCTCCACTTCCTCCAGCTTGTTTTCCACCGCTCGGTACTTGTCAATTTCCATAAGCACTCCTCCTTCGTTCAAATATATATACGTAAATCCTTTAGATTTGTTATGTCATACATAATACCATTTTATCATTATTTTCTCATAAATGTATATGTCATAGTATTTTACCCTCTATTTTCTATACAATATTCCTTCTATAATATATAATTATTCTTGTATATATGCATAGTAAAAAATGTATAGTCAAAACATACAGTTGTACCTGAGGAGATGCTGAAATGATAGAATACCGAAGACTTAAACACGGAGATTATCAAGATATATTGGATATATGCAAGGACATCTGGGACGGAACCGATTATCTGCCCGAGCTTTTCCATGATTGGGTGGATGATAATGGATTGTTCCTGGGTGCTATTGATACCGACACAAATAAGGTCATAGGCACCAACAAATACTCTGTGCTCCATGACGGTACGGGCTGGCTGGAAGGCTTGAGGACCCACAAGGCTTATCGGGGCAGAGGTATAGGCAAGGAGCTTTCCTTGAGAGTATTCCAGGCTGCCTTGGAGGATTATAAAGCGCATAAGGTGAACAAGCTTGCCTTTTCTACCCATATCTCAGCGGTGGAGAGTATTGATATGATGAAGAAGCGGCGTCCTGCCTTTCGTATTTTATTTCCAGGAGCCGACCCCACAGCTATTCAGAGAGCTTGAGGAGGATGGCTGTTTCATATCCATAAACGGACATAAAGGACTGTTCAAACTGAAAGGCGAGCCCCATTTCATAGTATTTGATGAAAGCCTCGAAGGTATAAATGCTTTTATGAACTACTTTTTGATTAAGCTGTCCGGCAAATGTGCATCCCCGCCTTTGACCTCGGTGGTCCCTGGTGATCTTGAGCTTATTGAAGCCCTCAAGGCTGCCGGTTTTGGCACAATTGAGCCTTGGATTCCAGATTATTTATACTTCACATACAGATAATCATCAATGAGAAATGAGGAATTATCATGTTTCATTCTTTAAACTACAAGACCGTTAAAGCTGCTTTGATTATGACATTGATACCTATAGTACTTCTGTGTATAATCATCACCCCCTTCATATTGAGCAAACCCTCTCAGCCCGTAACAGTTTCTGAAGGCTGGCAGTACAGATACGGCGATTCTCCGAAAAATTCCGCGGGAATCCCCTTATGGGTTTACGATGCCAAGGATAGCAGTGACTGGGAGTCTTTCATATGCCCGGGTCAGCCTCCAGGCAATTCCGATACCGGAGATGTATGGCTTCGTACCGAGCTTCCGGCCACTGATTACATGAGTCCCTCCATAATGTTCACTACAAACGATCAGATATTTGAGGTATACCTTGAGGACAAGCTTATATACAATTTTGGTAATATTGAGCATCACAATGACAGGGTTGCTCCGGGATCCCCATGGCACCTTATTCCTCTTCCTGAGGAGTATCATGGCAAAACCATATATCTGAGAATGCATACACCTTTTATAAGAAACACCGGGTTTGTAAGAAGGTTTGAAATAGGGTCTGAAAGCAACCACATTTCCCACTTGATGGCAATTGAAATTGATAATGTGCTGCTTATATGCCTTTTTACTTTCATGGGCTTCTGTCTAATCTTTATATATGCCTTAAGGAAAAGTATCAATTATGAATTTCCTGCCCTGGGACTATTCTCTATATGTATAGGGATATGGCTGTTTGCAGAGACAAACTTCAAGCAGCTGTTCTTCTATGCACCCAGGTTCTGGCTGTACGTTGCATTTCTGTCCTTTTACCTAATGCCTGTGGGCTTTCTGATATTTGTGGAAAGGGTATTTTCCCCGGGCAATATCTATATGAGGATGATGTGGAGGCTCCATATTGCTTTTGCCGCCGCTACTCTTTTTCTTGACATTACCAGAATAGCTCCGTTCATATTCACGCTTCAAGCCTTTTATGTAGTGCTTTTCCTGAGTATTGTCACTATTTTTGTCACTATAGCCAAAGCAGCCCGGACCAACAGCTTTGAAACAAAGATCTTTGTCTGGGGCTTTTCGATATTTACAATGTTCGGATTTTATGACATCTTGGGGATGTATTTCAGGATCGTTCCCTGGTCACAGTACATTATACCTTATGGAATGTTCATTTTCCTGCTCTCCATGATATATATACTTGGACGGAGAATTGCAGAGGTATACGACAAGCTTAAGGTATACTCAGAAGATATAGAAGCAAAAAATGAAGCTCTTCATCAGGCATATAAAGAGGTAAACGAGTCCCGGGACAAGCTGGCTGACTGGAATAAAGACCTTGAGAAAACCATACAGCGAAGGACCGCTTCTGTAAGAAGCCTTCTGGACAATGCAGGCCAGGGCTTTCTTACCTTCGGAAGTGATCTTGTGGTTGATTCAGAATTCAGTTCTGAGTGCTTTAATATATTCAACAGCATTATTGCAGGCAGATCCTTTCCTGAGCTTATATATCCCGATAATGCTGAGGAAACTGATTTTCTAGTTACACTTCTCAAGAAAATATTCTGCGAAGAAAATTCTTCTCAAAGGAATATTTATATATCTCTGCTGCCTGAAGAAGTCCTTCTTGACAATAAGTACTATCACCTCAGCTATAAGATCATCAAGGATAAGCATACGGGCACCTCCGAGGTAATAATGGCGATACTGACTGATGTCACCTACAAGCGTATCCTGGAGGAAAAAGTGGAGCAGGAGCACAATGTGCTGAAGATGGTTGTAAAAGTAGTTACAAACTATGATGATTTTGCAGACACGGTCAAAGACTATAGAGATTTTTGCAGACACACACTGCCTGCTCTTCTGAGAAGCACACAGCCTGCTGATCAGCTCCTTTATGAGGTATACAGGACAATTCATACCTTCAAAGGGACCTTCTGCCTGTTTGATATGTCAAATATAATAGAAAAACTTCATGACTTTGAAACTGAAATCTCTGAGTGCAAAGACTGCTATGATTTCTCCGGTATTGACAGGATAAGGGAGTATGTTGATAAAAATGATATTGAAGGCTGGCTTGAGGCGGATATGAAGAGGCTCAATGATATATTGGGAGATGAACTCCTGGATAGGAAGAATATTATTACAGTAAAAAAGGACAGCCTGCTGGCTATAGAAGAAAAAATCCTCATGCTGCTTCCCTCTGCTGAGTGTAGGATGCTGCTGCCTGATTTCAGAAGGCTCAGACAAAAGCCTTTCAAGGAGATCCTCAAAGGACTGCCAGAATATGCGCAGAAGCTTGCAGACAGGATGGATAAGCTTATAAACCCTATAGAGATACAGTCTGACAATATACTTGTTGACCCCGACATATACCAAGGCTTTATAAAGGCTCTCATACACATTATCAGGAATATAATAGATCACGGTCTGGAAACTGCAGATGAGAGACTGGGACAGGGTAAGTCCGAGTACTGCAATATCCAGTTTGAAATAAGGCTTGT